>JAZUMF010000110.1:0-63271 GCA_045603485.1 Kiritimatiellia bacterium
CACAGCGGCTTACGATGTGGTAGTAACCTTCTCCGTCGTTTTTGATTCGTGGCTTACGCATAATTGACTCCTTATTTTTAGATTGTGTAATAAGTATATTTGATATAGAGGATAATGTCAAGTGTAATAGTCTGACACCGCGGAGCGGGCGAAATAATTTGATTTTAGAGATGAAAAGTCTTACAATCAATATAGAGGTGGATATTATGGCTAACGAATTAGATGAATTAACTGGACCGGTGAATGGTGCTGGGCGGGATATAAATGTAATTGAGCGGCAGCTTCCTGTAAAGGTGGGGGTGGGCTCTACTGTCTTTGAAATTTTGCTTTGGGTATGTGGAATCATTCCTGGTGTTATATTTCTTTTCATGAAGATTAGTGCTGCGAATTACTTCCGCAAGCTTCAACAAAAGATTCAGGCTCACGCTTCTGAAATTGACAACTATCTTGAGCAGCGTGTTCAGATTCTTCAAAATGTGGCGCCTCTTGTGGAGAAGGCTATCAATTTGGATAAGGACGTGATGACTGCAGTTGCCGCATATCGCGGCGGTAGAGTCCCTAATGGCGATCCTAGCGGGGATAGCCTGCGAAATACCGTTGCCGGACAAATTGATTCTGTTTGCGGACGCCTTTTTCCGCAGGTTGAGGCTTATCCTGAATTGAAGGCTCATGCGGCGATTGCCGATGCGATGCAGCAGAATGCCTATCTCCAAAAGGAGATTACTGCCGCCCGCACTCTTTATAATGATACTGTCGCACAGTGGAATACAGATGTTTTTTCATGGCCGACTAAGATGATAGTCGCGGCTCGCGCCGGCTACACCACTCGTATTCCATTTACCGCCTCGGCTGAGGTTAAGGCTAGGGCTCGTGAGGCGTTCTTTTGATTGCGCTTGACATTTACGAACCGTTATCGCTATACAGGGACGAGTTTCGGGACAAGTTTGCTATTGAGGCGGCGAAGTTTTTTGACGGACTCGTTGAGCGCTCCGGTGTAGACATTGCCGCGAATGACTTAGTGGTTAAAAAGATTCGCTCTCTAGAGGAATCAGCCAGGGCGATAAAGTGTAAGCGCGGATGGTTTCTTTTTTTACTGATTTTTTTGGTTATTGGAGCTACAGTAGCGCTTTTTTACGCTTTTCATCTATCTTCTATTGATGAGTCGACTTTCTTTGCGTGGTGGGGTTTTGGTATTTCCTTTATTCTTCTATGCACTCTTGCAATTCCGCAATATACCAAGGCATCGACTGCTTTTAAGAGTTTGAAGGACGGCATCGCTTCGCTTAAAGCTGAGGGGTATCGGCAGTTGCGTCCATTAAATGCGCTTTATGAGTGGGATTGTGTGCAGAAGCTTATTGAGAAGACTGTTCCAAGGCTAAAGTTTGACCCATATTTCACGGAGGGAAGACTTTTTCAACTGAAGGAGAATTTCGGGTGGGACGATTCATTTAATGATGGGAAATCGGTTCTTTGCGCCCAGAGCGGTGAAATCAACGGCAATCCTTTTGTTTTTGGCAAGCTTCTTTCAATGGCTTGGGGGCAGAAAACTTATACGGGATCGCGGACGGTGAGCTGGACCGAGATGGAGTTTGATGATGGCAAGCTTCGTTCAGTTAGAAAATGGGATACTGTTCATGCTTCTGTCACCAAGCCTTTTCCCGAATATTCTTATGAGGATTTCCTTATTTATGGAAACGATGCCGCCCCTCGCCTAACATTTACACGCCAGCCATCAGATCTTTCGGACGATGATGATGGGTTCTTTAGCAAAATTGCATTGAAGAGTAAGATAAGGGAGTTAGAAAAGTTATCCCGAAATTTGGATGACGACTCAGGCTATACGATTATGGCGAATCGTGAATTTGAAGCTTTGTTTAATGCCGTTGACCGCAATGACGAGCAGGAATTCAGGCTTCTCTTCACGCCTTTGGCGCAACGCCAAATGTTGGCTCTTCTTCGCGACAAGGAGGTGGGCTATGGTGATGACTTTGCGTTTATTAAGGCGAATAAAATCAATATGATTTTTGCCAAGCATCTGGCCAATGCTAATCTTGATACAAATCCTTCGCAATTTACAGATTACAGTATTGGCAATGCCCGCCTGCGCTTTCTAAATTTTGCGCGGGCGTTCTTTAAGGACACATACTTTGCTCTCGCACCTCTTTTGACGATTCCCCTCTACCAGCAAACGAGAACGCATGAGGATATCTATGGAATTTCCAACAACGGATCTTCGTTTTGGGAGCACGAGACTATTGCAAATTTCCATGGTCAAAACCGTTTTAAGCATCCTGAAAGCGTAACGGAAAATATTCTGAAGACATCGGTGAGCGAGCGGCGAGGCGCTATTGTTGATATTGATGTGACGGCTTACGGATATAAATCGGTACCGCGAATTGCGACTATTCCGGTAATGGCACGGAATGGTAGATACTATGATGTAGATGTTGAATGGGAGGAGTTTGTACCTGTATCGAGGCTCTCAAGCTTTAGTGTCGGGGAGTGCGAGGGATTAAGCCGTAAGGATTTTGACTTAATTAAGGCTGTGCCGCCTGATGACTGGAGTGATTTCTTCCGCAATCTTGGCACGCTCCCGGAAATGACGAAATTCCGTCGGTCGATTATCAGCACTTGAATATATCAATTAAGCGAAGGTAGATGGAGAAAAGACAAATAGTGAAGACGGTTCTTCATGTTGATATGGACGCTTTTTTTGCCTCGGTAGAGCAGCGCGATCATCCAGAATACCGCGGCAAGCCGGTTATTGTTGGTTCGCCGCCGGATAAACGCGGTGTTGTATCCACTTGTTCCTACGAGGCTAGGAAGTTTGGCGTTCACTCTGCAATGGCTAGTCGTGAGGCTGCGAGACTGTGCCCTGACGGCATCTTTCTTCCTGGCAACCACAGCCGTTATTCAGAGGTTTCTGCTTCGGTAATGGAAATTCTTGAGAGGTTTACACCGTTTGTGGAACAGGTCTCTATCGATGAAGCCTATTTGGATGTGACGGGCTCGCAACGGCTTTTTGGCGATGGAACGGCAATCGCAAAGGCGATTAGAGGTGCAATTCACGAGGAGTTGGATTTGACGGCGTCTGTCGGTGTCGCTCCAAACAAATTTCTTTCAAAAATTTGCAGCGAGCTTGCAAAGCCAGACGGGCTGAAGACAGCACCTTTTGACTCAGAATCCATTGTTGAATTTTTAGCTCCTTTGGAGATAGGTGTGCTTCCAGGGATAGGTAAGGTTGCAAAGGAAAAGCTGGTTAAATACGGCTACCGTAGGGTGAGAGATCTGCAGCACGCCACACCCTCGGCCATTGAGGCGATTATGGGCAAGAACTTTGCTTCATACCTTTCAATGGTTGCCTTTGGTATCGATAATAGAGCCGTCGCTCCTCCGCGTGAGGAATTGAGTATTTCAAGAGAATACACTTTTGAGATCGATACTGACGACCGCGAAGTTATCAGGCAAAAGCTTCATGAGCTCAGTGACGATGTAGGTTTTCGTTTGCGTGCGGCCGGCAAATGGGCAACAGAGGCTAAGCTTAAGCTTCGTTGGAGTGACTTCTCAACGATAACGAGGCAAAAGCAAATCGGACGGGCTATAAAAGATGACTTCTCGCTTTTTAATGAAGCGTTGACCCTTTTTGACCATGAGAAATTGATTTCTCCTGTGCGGTTAATCGGCTTTGGCGTCAGTGGACTATCAAATGGTGAAACCCAGCGGGAGTTTAATCTCTTTGGTATGGATCACGGAGCCGGCGGCACCGACTTGGAACGCAAGGAGCGATTAAGCGATGCCGTTGATGCTATACGCAAGAAGCTGGGCAAGGACGCACTAAAGCACATCTCGCCCAAAAAATAATCTGGCATTACCTGCAGGCGGGAGATGACAGAATCCCTTTGGGTGAAATAAAGTACTCGCGCCTGAAATCAATCGCCAGATTCTCCCTGATATGACCGTAGCTGAAACCCGAAAAGACGGGACATTTTACAGCCTTAGCAAATTCGGCAATGGTTGTCTTTGAGCCTTCTGCCACGCGAAAATCTCCAAAAACTACGGCAGCGGCCTTATCAAAGACTCCTTTGTTTTGGAGTATCGTTAATTTTTCGCGGGCAAACTTGCTATGGGTATTTAACGACTCGATAAAGACGATTCGACCGGTCATATCGGGAAGAAGCCCCATCTCTTCCAGCCTGACAAAACGCTCCAGCAGGCCTGCCATTCCAAGACCGGAGATTGTTTTTTCCGGGGCCTTAACGACTTTAAGTTTTTTTACGGGCAGTTCATCGCCGTCATAGGTCTTGCGAAGCCACTCAATAGTGCTCTTTGTCAAGCCTGTGCCGCCTATGCTGCTTAACATGGGGCCTGACAGGGGATGGCCAACTCCTTTAGTAAGCATTGTGTTTACGACAAATGTCACATCGCTAAAGCCAATTACGCGCATATCGTTGCGGACGCGAAGCTTTTCCCAATCGATTGCCTGAATGGCATCGACGGCGCCCTGTCCGCCACGGGATAATACAAGAATATCAATTTCGGGGTCAAGCCAAGCCTCTTCAAAGGCTCGAGCCCTGACCTCAACCGGAGCACGCTCCGGGCCATAGACATTGGGCGACACCTTGACCTTGTAGCCGGCCTCTTTAAGTCTTAGGATTCCGCGCTTCAAGAATTGCCTCTCCAATATACTTGACAGAGAGACGATGCCAACGGTTTTAACATCCTTGCCATATAGATTTGTATATGGTGAAATGGCGTTTGTACCTGCTACTTGGCTAAGATTCTTTGCGTTAGCGGCAATAACCGTATTAGAAGAGGCGAGCGTCGCATCTAAGGCCAAAAATGACAACGCGGCTAAGAGCAGTAATCTGTTTTTCATAATGACACCTTTAATTGTTAGCTGGAGAGGTTAAAATACCGGCCGGAGAAATAAAATACTTGCGCTGGAAGTCAATAAGCAAGCCACCTTTGATATGGCCATATTTGAAGCCGGAAAAGACGGGGCATTTCACGACTTTGGCAAATTCGGCAATGGTTGCTTTTGCGCCCTCCGCCACTTGAAAATCTCCAAAAACTACGGCAGATGCCTTATCAAAGACTCCCTTTTCGAGGAGCAGCATCAAATTTTTACGGGCGCTTTTCTTATGGCTGTCCAACGACTCGATAAAGACGATACGCCCAGCCATATCGGGAAGAAGTCCCATTTCCTCAAGCCTGACAAAACGCTCCAAAAGGCCCGCCATCCCCAAGCCCGACACTTCCTCTTCAGGCGCTTTGACAATTTTTAACGCCTTCTTGGGCAACTCTTCTCCGTTTAAAGTCTTGCTATACCATTCTCGTGAAGCATCGGTATGCTTATTCATACCGATATTAAATAGGTTCAATCCCGACATTGGATGGCCGACGCCCTTAAAAAGCATCGTATTTACGATGAATGTCACATCGCTAAAGCCAATTACGCGCATATCGTTACGGGCGCGCAACTTCTCCCAATCAATAATCTTAACTACATCAACAGCTCCTTGACCGCCGATGGAGAATACAAGGATATCAATTTCAGGGTCAAGCCAGGCCTCCTCAAATGCGCGAGCCCTGACCTCGGCTGAAGCTCTTTCCGGACCATAGACATTGGGCGCAACTTTGACCTTGTAGCCGGCACTCTTAATTTTTCCAATGCTGTTATTGAGTACTTTTTTGTTTGCTATACTTGAAACTGATACAACTCCAACGGTTTTGACATCCTTGCCATAAAAATTACAATACGGCGAAGGAGAATTTGTACTGGCGACTGATTTTGTAGACTCCGTTTTTACAGTATCAACCACATTTGAAGAAGCAAATGCGAATCCGGCAGTAAACAAAGCTAAATTCAAAAGCGATGAAATTTTCATAATGCTAAGAGTATACCAAAGTTCCGCATTGTTAAAAAGATTTTTAATAATTTGACTTTTGCAATCTAAAAATATAGAATAGTACCATTATGAGAACTGACATCGCACTTATTTGTTTTTCGTTTTTATTTTCAGCAACTTCTTTATTGGCTGAATGGGAGGCAATCCCGGAGTCATCTCCCTCTGTTTTGACAAATAAGACAACGGGATGGGGCATAACGGTCTCATCAAAAGAACGGAATTTGTCTCTTTTAAAATATTTAGATGGAGCCGGCACTCTTGACTTGTCAAATGTCGAGAAAGACACCGGATACAAGGTCACAGGCGTGGGAGATTCAACTTTCAGCGGAAATGCATCACTAACACAACTGATTGCACCTGATGTAGTTACAACAGGTTTTTCTTCATTTTTAAATTGTAAATCGGTAACAAACATAACACTATCTTCTGCTTTGCAGACTATCGGGAGGTCCAGTTTTAGCGGATGCTCGAATTTAAAGTCTTTCAGCCCTCTAAATATGACCAACCTCACAGCTTTTGGAATGTACGGCTTCAAATCCTGCGGTGCGCTTAATGTCGATATGAGAATGCCGCTTATAACTTCAATACCAGGCCAAAGCTTTATAAGTGCAGGCATTACATCTCTATATGCACCGATGGTAACAGAGGTTGGAGGTAGCGCCTTTCAAACTGCGTCAAAGTTGACGAATGTGGTTATTAACTCTACATCAACCATTGAGCTCGGAGCTTTTCTACTAATCGGTTCAGGAGCCAATATTTACTGGCTTGGCAAAAAAGCACCGACATCAATTAAAAGAAATTCGCTTTCCGCTTCAGGTAATAGACTTTGCGTCTATGTGAGAAACGGTAAGGATATTGAAAATTGGAAAAAATTTTGTATCAGTTTGCGCGGAGACGAGAGTTTCTCTGCCTATTTGGCTGCCGCCGACTGTCCAGATAACAGGGAGAATCCCGAACCCGTTGTCGGGATTTTGGGTATTGCCGACGGTGGCGTAAACGCATGGCTTGCCCATTGGTCTTTGGATAATCCGACTTTGTTGACAATACGATAGGCCTGACTGATATAACTTACAGTCAAGTTTTATCATGCAACCGTTGGGATTTGTTAATTTTTAACTTGACTACCTCGGTTTTGTTTATTACCATATTAGCATACGCATTGTTGCGGTTTTGACATTGAGGACGATATATATGAGCAAATTAGGTAAGATTGCTTCCATCGCAATTGTAGTGCTTGTTTCCACAATAGCACTCGCTGAGCCGTATAATAGACTTTTCAGAATTAATCATCCGGATGGTGATTGTATGATTAAGCGCCCCGGCGATGCTTCTTTTGAGCCTGCTATCAGGGGCAAGGCCTATCCCTTTGGCACGCAGGTCAAATGCGGAGTCAATTCTTCTGCCGTATTGCTCCTCACCGATATGGATGCGGTCAGGCTTTTGGCGGACTCGGAGGTTTTAGTTAAGCTGGAGGGTGAATCCCGCGTCATCCAGTTAAACAAGGGTCTTGTCGTCACCCGTATCGGCGCCAACACCACAAACAACGCCGTCATTGTAGACACTCCAATCGGTCGTTGCTCTTCAATTGTCGGCGATTGCAAAATTGCATTGACCACCGTTCCTGCAACGAAAAAATCTTTGGCATTTAACATTGTAGAATTGCGTGCTCAGCCTGTCAGCCAGCTTAAATTTGTCGGCTCGCAATATATCGTTCCTATGATTAAGAACGGTCATGGTATGACGATTAAAGAAACTCCAAGCCGCAACTATACTGAAATCCTCGACCTTCTCGGTGACTACCCAATCCTTATAAATTCGGGGTTGGACCCAGATCCGGCTGGTGATTTGAATGAAAACACCTTTATTCAGCCAATTGCGATGAATGCTAAATCCATGGTCAAACTATGGCGCAAAAAGGCACCCGAAGGCGGTCGCATCATCGCATCGGGTTTGGCTACAGCCCCTTCTGGCAAGGGAACGGAAAGCTTTGCCTTTGCCGTCGGCAAACCTAATGTCGCAAACCGCACAAACCTTCTTTTGCAGGATAAGCTTGCTGAAGAGGACGGAGAGGAAAAAGCTCCCGAAGCCTCTAATAATGAAGAGTCTCAAGACTTTGCGGATGCGGCGGAAACAGAAGTTGACGCTTTTGGTGCCGAGGCAAGCGATAACGCAACAAGCGAAGAGAGCGGATCCTCCGATGTTCAGGAAACCGGCGACGAGAGTCTCTACGACTTCCTCAACTAGTTTATAAACAACGCTCGTTGCGACAAAACTTTTTACAATCAACAAGACTATAAAGGTATCAAGATGTTTATCTACCACTTCAACCGAATGATCCGCAGCCGTATCCTTTGGCTTTTCTTCGCAATTATCATTGCCATTGCATTCCTGTCAGTTGACTCCTGCGTAGGGGGCGGTATGCCTACCAACGCAGCCAATGATAGCGCAGGAACAATCGGCGAAGAGCAGATTTCCTACAACGAGTATGAACTTGCGTCCCGCTTCGTTCAAAATGCTACTCGTGACCTCTCGCCAGCTGCAACCGAAACACAAATTTGGGCCCACATCGCTGCGATGCACACAGCCAAAGAGCTTGGCATCTCCGTTTCAGCCAATGAAATTCGTGAAATGATTGCCCAAACCCCAGCCTTCCAGAGCGGAGGCGTCTTTGACATGAATCTCTATGTGGAGCTAATTACCCGACAGCTCGGAATTTCTCCTGCCGCATACGAGAGACTTCTTAACGATCAGATCACCCTCACTAAACTGATGACAGCGGTTTCAGCAGGCGCACCGGTTTCCAAGATGGCTATCGAGGATGAGACCGCAGCCCGTTCAGATATTTTCACGATCCGCTATGCAACGGTCTCCAACAAATATGCCGCTGTTGAGGTCAAGCCTTCAGATGCCGATCTTCAGGCATACTACAACGCCAACTCCAACAACTTCGCGTTACCTGACCGAGTCAAGGTCCGCTTCGTGTCACTCCCTGTCACCAATTTCACCGCCGGCATCGAAATCGCCGATGTAGACATTGAAGACTACTACGAGAGCGACCCGTCACAATATACCCGTCAGGGTACAAATGGCGTTGAGCAGCTAACCTTGGACGAGGCCCGCGAACAGATTCGCGAGGAGCTCGCGCTTATTGAAGCTCAGTACATTGCCGTCACCAACCTCGCCGCATTTATGGATCAGGTTGCGACAAATGACCTCGAAACCTTTACATGGCGCGCAGAGGCCCGTGGCTTTAAGCCGACCGACACGCCGCTCTTTGCGTTGGATGCCCGCTATATCCGCGGTGTTGAATCCTCCGCCCGCGAAGAATTCCTCAACAGCGCGGCTGATCTTGACGCTTCCCGCGCCGATTCGCTCTATGGCATTGCAAGAGGCAAGCGCAATGTCTACCTTATGCGAATCGTAACGAACGAGGCTGCCCATATTCCGGCATTTGAATCGCTCAAGTCAACTCTATCACCTCTCGTAATCGCTGAAAAGCGTGCCGAGATGTTTGACACCTTCGCCAAAGAGATTAAGGGCAAGCTTGAGACCGCCACTGCAGGCAAGAGCTTTGATGCTGCTTGCAAAGAGCTGGCACTCAATGTTTCTACCTCAATCACCTTCTCGGCGTCAACAATCGCTTCCGAAATCTTTGACAATGCTCGGGCAATCGTTCCAGAGGTTATCCGTGTTAAGGAGGGCAAGCTCTCCGAGCCTATTGACATTTTCAATGGTGCCGCCATCGCGTATGTCGAGAAGCGCACTTCAGGTTCACCTTTTGAAGTTGCATCAACTCGCGTCACAGTTTCCGAGCAGCTCGGCAATATGCAGAACGGAGCATTCTTTACCGAATGGATGACATGGAATCTCCTCAACAAGGGATTCACCTCCAAGCGCCTTGATAGTCTTCTAAGCGAAGATTACGAGGAAGATGACTTTGAGGAATAAAGTTCCAAAGGGGCTTCCAGGCTTCCTCCCCATAGATGATAAACAGAAGCGAGACTAAAAATGGAAAATACGATTCGTTCCCTCTTTGATGAAGCCGTTGAAAAGGCTTCATCAAAGGTTATGATGGAGTACCTTTTAGATGGCGAACGCAAGGCATTGACCTATTCCGAGACATATTCAACGGTGCGACGCCTCGCAGAACTCTTTAATGGTGCAGGTATAGATTCCCGAAAATATCCGGTTGCCCTGATTCTTGACAACTGTCATGAATGGATAGAAGCCTATTTGGCTCTTTCCTGCACTGCGATTCCGGTAGTACCGATGGATCCTAAGCTTCGCGCCGCCGAAGTGACCTACATCCTCAAGGATTCCGACACATGTGCAATCGTAACCGATGCCGCTCATATACCGCTTTTAGAGACTATACTTCCTGACCTGCCGCAAATAAAGACGCTCTTCTTCTATCACGACGACAACAAAGAAGTGCCTGCGGAAATTTGCGGACGCGTCTGCATATCGATTGCGCAGCGCGTTATGGTCGACACCAAACGCGCACTTACCAAAGACGGCACATACGCGACAACGGAACCCGCCGCTGACGACATTTGCGCAATCATATACACCTCTGGCACCACAGGGCAGCCCAAGGGTGCAATGATTACGCACGAAAACTTCTACTCTGATGTAAAGGGCACAGCGCAGGCGATTCCCATCTTCCGCTCGTCAGACAAGTTCCTGCTTGTACTACCGCTCTTTCACTCATTCTCATTTACAGCAAACTTCCTGCTTTGCCTAAACTGCAAGGGAAGAATGCAGTTTGTGCGTTCAATACGCACCGTCGGCGAAGACATGAAGATATACTCGCCAACCGTTTTGATGGCGGTACCTTTGCTTGTCGAGAAATTTGCGTCAAAGATTGACAATGCCCTTCGAACCAATCGCGCACTTCTCCTTTTACAGGCCTTCCGATTAAGAGGTCTTGTCAAGCACCTCATCCTCCGCTCTCTCGGCGGGAAACTTCGTATAGTCGTTACAGGCGGTGCTCCATGCTCGCCTGAAATTATTGCGACAATGCGCCAATTCAGCATACCTGTCCTTGAAGGCTATGGACTTACCGAAGCCTCGCCCGTTGTTTCGGTTTGCCCGATAAATAAGGTAAAAATTGGCACAATCGGTCCTGCGCTCCCGAATATCGAGGCAAAAATCGACAATCCCAACGAGCAAGGCGTCGGAGAATTGATAATTCGCGGCCCTATTGTTATGAAGGGCTATCTCAACCGTCCTGAAGACACCGCTGAAGCGCTTATTGATGGCTGGCTCCACACGGGTGACCTCGCCTCTATCGACGCTGAAGGCTTTATTACCATTCGAGGCCGCAAAAAATCTCTTATCGTCAACCGCGAGGGTAAAAACATCTATCCTGAAGAGGTTGAGCTCTGCATTGGCCGCGACGACAGACTTCTTGATATTATCGTCCTCGGCTATCGCGACCAGCAAGAGGTAGGCGAAAAGGTCGGAGCGATAATAGTTCCCAATGTCGAGAAATTCGTAAAGGCGGACGGCACGCAAATGTCAGAGGCAGAAATTGACTCTGAGGTTCGTGCGATTGTCCAAACGCAATGCGGCGACCTCGCCACATACAAGCATCCTCGCAAGGTTGAAGTTCGCTTTGAGCCATTGAAGCGCACCGCCGCAATGAAGATACAGCGCAAGGTCTATCAAGGACAGCTCGACCGCCCTTAATACCGTTGCACAATCCCTTTTACCTAAACTTTCAGGAGAAGTATAAAATGAAGCCAACACTACTCGTACTTGCAGCCGGCATGGGAAGCCGTTACGGCGGTCTAAAGCAGATGGATCCCGTCGGGCCATCTGGCGAAACCATTCTCGATTATTCTGTCTACGATGCTATTCAGGCCGGTTTTGACAAGGTTGTGTTTGTCATCCGCCATGACTTCGAAGAGGCGTTCCGTAAGCTTGCCGCAGAAAAGTATCAAGGCCGCATCAAGGTTGACTTTGCCTTCCAAGACCTTACCGATTTACCCAACGGTCGCAAGCCACCCGAAGGCAGAGAGAAGCCATGGGGAACCGGCCATGCCGTGCGTGCCGCCCGTGATGTTATCGATGCGCCCTTTGCAATGATTAACGCCGATGACTTCTATGGTCGCGACCCGTATGTCAGGCTTGCCGGATTTCTCTCTCAGCTTTCAAATTCACGCACTCCTGCCGCAGTCGAAAAAATCTGCATGGCGGGATACAATCTCACACAGACACTCTCCGAAAACGGCAGCGTCGCACGCGGAATTTGCGAAGTCGACGCAGAAAGCAAACTCATTACAGTCGTCGAGCGCACAAAGATAGCACAAGAGGCAGACGGTCTCTTCAACACCGAAGCCGACGGTTCAAAACTTAAGCTCAGAGGGGATGAAATCGTCTCCATGAACTTCTGGGGATTCACACCGGCTCTATTCACATTGATGGAAGAGCAGTTTGGTGAATGGCTTGACGCAAACGGCAATGAGCTTAAATCAGAGTGGTATATTCCGCTTGTAGTGAACACGCTCCTCAATCAGAAAAAGGCAACGGTCGATGTTCTCAATGTTGATGCCCGCTGGTTTGGCGTAACATACCGCGAGGATCGCCCCGGAACGGTAGCGGCAATACGCAAGCTGGTCGACGAGGGCGTCTATCCGGAAAATCTCTGGAAGTAAAGCAACACTGCGGCAACCTTAGGGTTGTCGCTCTCAGCATTAGGAAGCATCGTGGTTGAATTAACCGAAGTATCTGTCCATTTTGGAACTCAAGATGTCCTTGAAAATGTTTCACTTAGAGTCCATCAGGGTGAGCGAATCGGCATCGTAGGTCCAAATGGCGCCGGCAAATCTACGCTATTTCAGTTGATACTCGGCTCCCTTGAACCAGACCACGGAGTAGTTCGTGTACGCTCGGGAATCGCAATCGGACACGCCCGCCAGCACCCTGAGCCATCGCATGAAGCAGAATCTCTCGTCGAATATGCCATGCGCGGAGTACCTCGCTTCCACGACCTTGAGGTCCGCATATCCGAGCTGCAAAAATCGGTCGACGCCGAAGAGGAGCCAACCGCAAAAGCGAAACTCCTCCGCATATTGGGTGAAGCACAATCTGAATTTGAACAGTTAGGCGGCTTTGACCTGCAAACCCGCGTCCAAGAGGCACTTGGCGGACTTGGTTTTGAGAAAGAAGCCTTTTCAAACCCCTTCAAGTCATTTTCGGGCGGATGGAGAATGAGAGCAGAGCTAGCGCGCATTCTGGCATCAAAGCCAGAACTGCTGCTCCTCGACGAACCCTCAAACTACCTTGACATCCCAGCCGTTGAGTGGCTTCAAAGGTTTCTACGCTCATATGACGGAACACTCCTCATAATTTCACATGACCGCTACCTCCTTCGCTCACTAACTAAAATCACAGTTGAAGTTGACGCAGGGACGGTAACGCGTTATTCCGGCGACTTCGATTACTACATGAAGACACGCGATGAGCGCATCGCTTCTCTTGTAGCGGCCAAAGCAAATCAAGACAGACGCAAAGCAGAGCTCGAACGCTTCATCGACCGCTTTAAGGCTCAGGCGACAAAGGCCAGCCAAGCGCAAAGCCGCATAAAACAACTTGAAAAGATGGAAGAAATCGTCCTTCCTAAACGGCTTTCAAGCGCGGGTAAAATGCGACTCGCTCCGGCCCCACACTGCGGAGAAGAGGTTATTCGACTCGAAGATGTCTCATTTGCATACGACAAAACCAAGCCGCCGATTCTCAAAGATGTCAATATCAGAATCAGCCGTAAAGACCGTATAGGCATCGTCGGCTTCAACGGAATGGGTAAGACAACCCTACTCCGCATCTTGGCAGGCACACGCGAAGTGACATCAGGACAACGCGTTGAAGGCTATAAAGTCCAAATAGGATACCAGTCGCAAGAGTTTGCCGAAACAATCGATCCTGCGGTCACGGTAATCGGCTTTGCAAAACGGTGTGCCCCTGGAATGCCAGAAAAAGACCTTCGCACACAGCTGGGCGGCTTCGGCTTTACCACAGAAGATATTGATAAACAGGCAGGCGTCCTTAGCGGTGGTGAAAAAATACGCTTGGCTTTCTTTGCGCTCTTTATCTCCCCGCGCAACTTCCTCCTCCTTGACGAGCCCACAACCCACCTTGACCTTGAAGGCAGGCGCTCATTAGAATCAGCCCTCCAAAAATATGACGGCACTCTATGCGTTGTCAGTCACGATGTCGAATTTATCCGCGCGGTTGCGACCTCCATCCTTTGGATATCACCGGAAGGGGTAAAGCTTTACCCAGGAAATTACGATGAATTTCGCGAATGGCTCGCCAACCGCAAGCCAAACGACGCTCAACGGGAAGCGGTGATTGAAAAGCCGCAAGAGCCGCAGAACAGGCAAAACTTATCATCCAAAGACCTACGCCGCGCCAAGGCAGAGCTGCGTGCAAAGATGCAACCCAAAATGGCGCCCCTGAAAAGACGCGTTGAAGCGGCAGAGAAGAAAATAGAAGCTCTCGAGGCCGAAGAAAAAGAATTAACAGCCAAGCTTTCTTCCGGCGACACATCAATAGACTATGCCCAAACAGGCTCGCAGCTCCGCAATGTACAGATGCAGCTTCATATGACCGCACTTGAGTGGGAAGAAGCCGCATCCGCACTGGAAGAGCTCCAAAAGCAGCTCGACGAAGCGCAAGAAGAATTGCAGTAATTGCAAGTTTGCAGAACTAATCGCGCGGGCGCAAATCCATCACGCGCTTAATCTTACCTTCGCTGCGGGGAAGCGTATTAGGCTCGGCAAGAGTGACCTTCGCATTGATATTGATAATGTGCTGAATAGCACCGCCGATGCGCCTGCGAAGTGCTTCAAGAGACTTGATATCATCACTGAAAGTCTCGGATGTCACCTCAACCTTAACCTCAAGAGTATCAAGGTCGCCAATACGGTCAACGATAATCTGATAGTGAGGAAGAACCTTATCTACAGAAAGAAGAGCACTCTCAATCTGCGACGGGAAGACATTGACACCGCGGATGATAAGCATATCATCGCTACGGGCGCTGACACGCTCTATGCGGCGCATCGTACGGCCGCAAGGGCAAATGCCCGTCTTGATACGGGAAATATCGCGCGTACGGTAACGGAGCATCGGAGTGCCGGTACGGTCAAGTGTCGTAAAGACAAGCTCACCCTCCTCGCCGTCAGGTAAAGGCTCAAGAGTATCCGGATCGATAATCTCAGGATAGAAATGATCCTCGAAGACATGGAGACCGGTACGATGCTGACAATCACCCGCAACACCGGGACCTGAAATTTCGGTAAGGCCATAAATATCGTGGGCACAGATACCTGTCAACGATTCGATCTTCTCACGCATTGCCTGCGTCCAAGGCTCGGCACCGAAGACACCATGCTTAAGCTTTGTATCACGGCGGAAGTCCATCCCGGCCTTGATACCCTCATCGATAAGGTGCAAGAAGTAGCTTGGGGTACAAGCAATAGCCGTCACGCCCAAATCGCGCATAAGCATAAGCTGTCGCTCAGTGTTGCCGCCCGAAGTAGGAAGCACCGAACATCCAAGACCCTCACCTGCGTAATGGGCCCCAAGACCGCCCGTAAAAAGACCGTAGCCATAGGAAACCTGCAGAACATCGCTAGAGCGCAAACCAAACATCGCAAAGGCGCGCATTGCACCATTACGCCAAACCTCAATATCGTTATGGGTATTGGTTATGACAATAGGCTTACCAGTAGTACCAGAAGAGCAGTGGAAACGGACAACCTCAGACATATCCGCCGCATTCAGACCGAGAGGATACTCATCGCGCAAATCGGTCTTTTTCATGAAAGGGAGAAGTCTGATATCCTTAAGAGTTTTTATATGCTCAGGTCTAACCCCGCGCTCATCCATACGGCGGCGGGTAAGGGGAACGCGCTCGTAAACAAGCTTGACTGTAGCCTTTAAACGATGGAGCTGCATTGCAGCAAGTTCTTCTCTGGGCATATAATCCAATGCTGAAATAGGATGCACAGGAATATCCACATCATGAGCAAACTCATAAGGCGACATACTAAAATTCCACCAGAGGGATGGAGCCAGCAGTCGGGATCGAACCGACGACCTGCTGATTACAAATCAGCTGCTCTACCAGCTGAGCTATACTGGCAATTAAAAAAGGCAGTTGAAGATTCAGATACTTCTACTTCTCGGAGTAATCTCACGCCATGAGCATCGCATGAAATCCCTCATTGCATTCGGCGAAACCCGAAATGACGCTACTGCCAACACTTTCTATATTACCACAAGCGCAGTTAAAATGCAAATGTTTTCTCTAATTTCATGCAAACTTCTTCTAAATTAAGTGAACCTAAAAGGGCAGTTCGCTTCTAGCTTAGCCTCGCCCATCTACCCTTCACGCCACCAACCAATCTTCTCCACCACTTTGATTTGTTCCGCACCGTAATCTCATTTTGGTATTTCTCTCTCAAAAATGCCAAAGTTGTAGCCTCCTCAATACACTCAGGATCCAAAAACGCATCAATCCTCGCCATAAGTTGAGTTACATTTAAAGGGCCATCTGCAATCTCTCTATAAATCGCAATCGCCCTCAAGAGATTTTCCACCCCAAAACCACTACCGCTATTGCATCTATCATCTAAACTTGAGATGTACTTTTTATCACTTTTATCATCTTTACTATCACCTTCACCTATCTTAAACCTCTTGCATAACCTCTCAAATAGCACCTCATCTACAATATGATTTTTGTTCCGCGCTGTAATCTCATTTTTATTATTCGATAATGCAGAATATTTATTTTCAATAGATTGTGAATTACAACAAAAATGAGGCTTTTCAATGAATTTTGATTTTCCGCCTGACTTTTCAAAAGACTTTGACTCTTCACTTATAAGAACTGCTTCGGTGGGGATGGGGTCATCAAGTTCTACCAGTTGCCTTAGCTTTTTTGCCATTGCTTTATATCGCATTATCGTAGAATACTTTTGTAGAAGCAGCGGTATATTCTCAGCAAGCCATCCCTTTATCCCCGCATTTCGCCCGGCAATTCTTCCATTTTGAAATCGCAATTCATTATCGACATAACACTCTAAATCATGGATTAGACTACCTAAGTGTATCGCCGCTTCCTTTGAATCCTTACGGTGCATAAAGGCATCAAGAATAGCCTCCTTGCTAGGACAGTCACTAATCGTAGTACGGCTCAAAATGCGCCTACGCTCCCTGGCTAATTCCCTACGACGGATATTCTCCTTTTCGTAATACTTAGGACGAATAGCTTTGCGCTTGAGGTTTGATGCCGAATTGCCTATCGCTTTTATTAGTAACTCTAAAGCGCAATATCTAACTGCTGGTGACGAGCCACTAGAAACGACAATGTATGAAAGTATCAGGGATGCTAAGATTGTTCTAAGCTTGGGAGCTTTTGATAGTGGATTCTTTTTACCTAAGAGTCTAAAATATTTTTCGGCACATATTTTAGTCAAGCGGTCATACGCAAGAAGGTATGCCATGCTGATGCTGCAATAGCCTTCTTTTATCCAAAGATCCGCCTCGCCATCAGTAACTTCACATAAATCGCCCAATGCTCTTGCGATTTCTTCTTTGCGCTTTTGCTGACGCTTAAAACGCATCTCTTCCTGGCGAAGCTCTTCGCTTGCAAGTTTCCTAACATTCAAATAATATGACTTCTTATCCATAACCAAGCCTCACTAAAACCATCACTTCTAAAAATATACCACACCAAAAAATACAACGCAACAATAAAATGAGATTACAGTGCGGAACAAAAAATAGCAGTAGACGAACTTTGCGTAAGGGTAAGGGGAAAAGAAGGCCAGTTTGCAAGAGGACACAGTTTAACAGTTTGCGAGTTTTAGAGTTTTTTCTCACATTGGGGCGTTAAGACGATTAAGGCTCCTAAGCTCCAAGCCTCCCAATCTACCAGTAGCGAAAGCAACATGCCAAAATTGACATGAGGCTTCGGATTTAGGACATCAGACTTTTAGGGCGTAAAATATTGTTGTTGTGACATGCAATCAAACTTCAACAAGAAGAAAGAGCGAGTAGAGATTTGAATTCTTGCGAAACTTTCTAGGGAATAAAAATTCAGATTCATTTGACAAGTTGCAATCAAGTGAAAATTCTCATTACATTAAAAATGAGGATTCTCAATTAACGAATAATAAAAATGAGATTACTGTGCGGAACAAAATCTCAAACTAAATTCAGAAGTGAACTTAGTCGAATACTTTGAAATATCGGCTATGCTACTGCTATTAAGTGAATACCAGTATATTGAAGTATTAGTGGATAATCTTGGAGCTATGTTATATTGGGAGCAAATTATACAAAATGAGATTACAGTGCGGAACAAATTTTATGGATATTCAACCTAAAAACAGCAGTTGGCTGCTGAGAATTGCCCTTTGAGACAATAAAATCCTGGCTTTGCTCAGTTTTTGCGTTTCTCTCATTGGGTGAAAGCCTTGATATTGATCTGAGCTAATGTTTTTATATGGTGAAATGCACTTTTTGAGGTCTCAACTTCCGAATTTAGGGTGAATTATTAAGTCAAGATTTTAATAGGATGTCTAGATTAATGGCACTTTATTCACCACTACGACGCTGAAAAAGCGTGGGCGTGTTAGCCAGCGCACCTTTTAAAAGTTGTTTTTACTTGTCGTCTTGGTTGTTTCCAAACTTAACAGTCTTAAATGGCCCCGCACGATATGATGGTAAATGTGCCTGTTTTATGGTAAAATAGAGTTAAAGGTACTCCACCTAAATGTATATCATTAGGACAACTGAATCTTTAGCGCCACATCCAAGGCCGGTGGTTTTAGCCGCTGGCTTTTTTGATGGTGTGCACTTGGGGCATAAGGAGGTGCTTGGCGGTGCTGTCAAATTTGCACATGAAATCGGAGCGGAGGCTTGGGTGCTATCCTTTGACCGCCATCCCCGCGAAATCATTGACAGTAAAGGGGCTCCTCCATCGATAACGCCCTTTCAGAGTCGTCTCACGCTGATAGAAGAGACTGATGTCGATGGCATCTGCCTTGTAAAATTTGATGCCGAGGAAGCTCTGAAATCCCCGGAGACCTTTATCAATGACATTAAGGGGATTTTTCCAAAGCTTGTGCAAATTAGGTGTGGGGCAAACTGGCGATTTGGAGCTAAGGCCGCGGGAACGCCGGAATTACTGAGAGAGTTAGGCGACAGGATGGGCTTCTCGATTTCAATCGCTGCCGATGCCCTCTATAAGGGCGAACCCGTTTCATCGACAAGAATACGCAAATCCATTTGCGATGGCGCGCTTGAGGACGCATCTCTGATGTTGGGCAGGCCATACTCTATCAGAGAAACCGTGGTCAACGGTCGTCAGGTCGGTTCGGCAAACGGTATCGCAACCGCCAACTTCCAACCTTCTGCCACGCTCCTTCCTCCAACGGGCGTTTATGTGGTTTCATCGGTGATTGACGGCAGAACAGTCTATGGAGTTGCCGATTTAGGATGGAGGCCGACCTTTGCGGATGCGCGTCCCGACGCCCCGATTTTAGAGGTTCACTATCTTGACTTTGAGGGAAACCTTTACGGAAAAAGCCTTGAAGTATCTTTCCTTAAACGCCTTCGTGACGAAACGACATTTGCATCTCCTGATGCTCTCTTTGAGCAAATCCGCAAAGATATAAAGGCTACTCGGGAGTATGCGATTTCCCAAACAACAGCAACTCACTCAACACAGAAATGAGCAATCAGCGTTTCATAGCAAATTGGCACACTCACACATTCAGGTGCAACCATGCGACAGGGGATGCTCCCGATTATTGTAAGGCAGCGACAGATGCTGAAATCAAGGTGCTTGGGTTCTGCGATCACATGCCTACATTGGATAAAAGTTGGGCAAGAGACCGCATGGACATTTCGCTTCTGCCGGGATATTGCCAGGCGGTAAGAGACGCAAAGACTCAATTCCCTGATTTAAAAATATTTCTGGGATTAGAATGCGAATGGTTTCCGCATTTCGGGCGCGCCTACTACGAAGACTTTATCGGGAAATACGGAATTGAGTATCTGGCCGGCGCACCTCATGTCTACCAGATGGATGACTTGTCGTGGAGAGCCGTATGGAAGCGCCGGACCGAAAACGACCAAAAAAACGATACTATCGCATACGGCAAGCAAGTTCTCCGCACGATTGAGACGGGGCTCTTTACATTTATGGCGCATCCCGATCTCTTTGGCGTTTTTTGCGACTATTGGAGCCCTGAATGCGAGGCCATATCACGCGATATAATACAGGCGGCGGTAGCTTGCGACCTCCCGCTGGAAATGAACGGCAATGGGATTGTAAAGCCGTTTGTCACCGATGCCGATGGTTCATCGCGCCCGCAATACCCATATGAGCGATTTTGGAGAATCGCCGCCGAGGAGGGTGTTACCGCCTTGGTAAATTCAGATGCCCACAAGCCCGAATTTATCGATCTCGGTGTTGACGATGTCTACTCAATGGCAAACCGAATCGGTCTTAAGCTCCACGCCTTTACCGACCTGAAGGACGGCAAATTGGCCATCTGAAATATATGGACGGCGTACCTATAACGACAATAGCAACCTATCGGTGCGGCTTTCCTGAAAAATTCGGCTTGCCTCGCCAAAGCGGTATAGTACCATCGATTAGAGGGCAAATAGTCTTCATGCCTGAGTATAGCGCGAGAGAAGCCTTCAGGGGGCTAGAAGGATTTTCTCATATTTGGCTTATATGGCAATTTTCCGAGTCTGCGAATAAAAAGTGGCATCCGACAGTAAGGCCGCCAAGGTTGGGCGGTAATATGCGTAAGGGCGTTTTTGCCACACGCTCGCCGTTTCGCCCAAGCCCAATCGGTCTTTCTTGCGTAAAGCTTGAGCGCATTGAGTTTACCGACGGCATTGCGATTCTCCATGTCCTTGGGGGAGACTTGATGGATGGCACCCCTATATTTGACATTAAGCCTTATCTGCCAATTGCAGATTGCCGTACAGAGGCGACGGGAGGCTTGCAAAATGCACCTATTGGAGCATTGCTTGATGTTGAAATCCCAGAACATTTGTTATCTTTAATTCCTGAAGCCGACCGCAATACCATAATTGCTATTCTTGCAGAGGATCCAAGACCTGCTTATGTTGATAATCCCGCTAGGGAATTTGGATTTACTTATAATGAATTTGAAATAAAATTTAAAGTGAATGAAAAAAAATTATCAGTCTGTACGATTGAAAAAAAGTGATATAATATTTGCCGCTCTTTTATAAAAATAAAATTGCTCTAAACTCAATTAGTGCATTGAGATTTGTAAACAAGACTGGAGGTAATGTCATGTATTCAGATGTTTCTACTATTGTATCCCTACTCTTTATAATCGGGGGGCTCTGGCTTCTTACATGGAGTGCAAACCGCTTTGTAGACGGTTCAGCCGCCCTTGCTTCCCGACTGGGAGTTCCTCCGTTCGTTATTGGCATGGTCGTTATCGGCTTTGGGACATCTGCCCCGGAGATGGCGGTTTCGGCACTTTCGGCGGGCGCGGGGCACTCGGGTCTCTCTCTGGGTAACGCCTATGGCTCCAATATCTACAACATAGCGATAATACTTGGTGTCGTTGCAATGATTCGACCGATACTTACGCGCTCTGTCACCGTATTTTCATCCGCAATTCTTCTCGTATTGGTATCACTCCTTTCAGGATTCCTTGTTTGGCACGGCGGTAAATTTTCCCGCCTTGATGCAGTCTTCTCTCTTGCAGCCTTTGCCGCGTTGCTTCCCTTTTCATGCTGGATTGAGCGAAAAGCGGGTGGCTCTGAAAATCAGCAGGAGATTGAGGTGCCGGATATGCGTCATCCATGGCTTTGGACATTTGTCGGGCTTGCCCTGCTCGTAGGGTCGTCGCACTTTCTTGTATGGGGGGCTGTTGACCTGGCGAGGGCATTTCATGTCAGCGAGCTTATGATTGGTCTAACCGTTGTAGCCGCTGGAACATCTCTCCCTGAATTGGCATCTGCCATTGTCTCCTCAAGAAAGGGACAAAATGATTTTGTCCTTGGGAATATCGTTGGCTCCAACTTTTTTAACACCCTTGCCGTTGTCGGAGTTAGCGGTCTTATCCGGCCGTTTTCATTTAACGGCGGATTCGTCCTGACGCGCGATCTTTGGACTATGGTCGCCCTCTCGGCTTCGATTGCGCTTTTCGGTTGCAACTTCCGCTCTTTCCGGACTGCCGGCAGCATCGGCAGAATCAAGGGCGCATTCTGGGTTTTATCGTTTATCATCTACCTGATTGTTCTTTATATTCAGGAAAACTGCGTGTGCTAACCATTTATCTTGACAGGTCTTTGTTTTTAAGATAAATTTTGTCATGCGTCTTATGGTTA
This sequence comes from Kiritimatiellia bacterium, assembly GCA_045603485.1. GTDB lineage: Bacteria > Verrucomicrobiota > Kiritimatiellia > RFP12 > JAAYLN01 > RGIG5952. The sequence continues at coordinate 22,320 of JAZUMF010000110.1, forward strand.
GACGCATAAGTAAGGAGAAATAAAAATGAAAAAGTTCAGATGCCCTGTTTGCGGTTACATTCATTCTGGCGACACACCTCCCGAGGCTTGCCCTCAGTGCAAAGTTCCGGGTGCGAAGTTTGTGGAAATTGTTGCCGAGGCAGGCAAAATGACTTGGGCTGACGAGCACAAGATTGGCGTAGCCGCCGATGTCGACGCCGAAGTGAAAGAGGGTCTCAAGGCTAACTTTATGGGAGAATGCACCGAGGTCGGAATGTATCTCGCAATGAGCCGCCAGGCTGATCGCGAAGGCTATCCCGAGGTCGCGGAGGCTTACAAGCGTATTGCTTTTGAAGAGGCCGAACACGCCGCCAAGTTTGCAGAACTTCTCGGCGAAGTTGTAACACCTTGCACAAAGAAGAATCTTACACTTCGCGTTGAGGCTGAGGCCGGTGCCGTTATGGGTAAGCTCGCTATCGCCAAGCGCGCCAAAGAGCTTGGCTATGACGCCATTCATGACACTGTTCACGAGATGGCAAAGGACGAGGCCCGTCATGGAGCCGCTTTCGAGGGGCTTCTTAACCGCTACTTCAAGTAATCTTTGAATGCTTAAAGGCTAAAGAGATAGGGAGTGGCATTGCCATTCCCTATTTTTTTGAAAAGAATGGCTGACTTTAATTCTCCACAACCAATGCCGACTTTGACTCTGGCAGAAAATTATGAAGAGCGCGAACTCTCCATTGGCTCGCTCTTTGATGAAAAATTCAGAATTGAACGGAAGATTGGCTCGGGCGGAATGGGGTCTGTATATTTGGCAACAGACATAGGTCCCTTACACAAAGCTTATGCAATAAAAATTCTGAATAGTTCCAAAGAAGATACGGTTAGCCATAAACGCTTTTTAGAAGAAGCGCGCATTATGGCGAGCTTGAACCATCCAAATATTATTTCTGTCTTCGAATTTGGCACTGACAAATCAACGGGGCTGGACTATTATGTAATGGAGCCATTTCTTCTTACCTTTGCCCAACAAGCAAATATATGTACTTCATTTCTCCACTGCGCTCTTCCAAATTGTATCAGCGAGCCTTCTCCTTTAACGCTCTCTTCAATACTTGAAGGCGGCAAAGCATTACCAGAAACAACTGTAATTAAAATTGCGACACAACTCTTATCGGCAATCGATACGGCGCACAGTTTGTCACCTCCTGTAGTTCACAGAGATATCAAGCCGTCAAATATAATATTTGCCAAAGACGGGCGGTTGCTGCTTTCTGATTTTGGAATAGCAAAACGAATCTATAATGAGAATTCCATTACGCATCAATCCGAATTAACCATTACAAATGTACGGCCTGGCACATGGATGTATGCCTCCCCCGAACAACGCGCGGGCATTAAGATAACGACGGCATCCGACTATTATTCATTTGGGCTTGTTCTTTTTCGTACACTTACAGGAGGTATGCCTAATAGTTCTGCCGCACTCCCTTCAGACATCGCCTCTAATGTTTCAAAAAAATGGCAGCCTTTCTTTCAACGATTACTAAAAGACAATCCTGAGGATCGTCTTTCAAGCGCAAAAGAGATTTTTGAGTTCCTTGAAAAAAGAAAAAATGATTTGAACCGCCGTATTCAATTTTTCAAGTCTCTCAAAAAAGCACTCTACGCAATATGCGCATTATCGGTTTTAACCGGTGCAATCTTCCTATATGATAAACATAATCAGACGACAATGTCATCAAGGGAGACTGGCGAGAAATTCAATCAAGTACAGTGGGCACTTCAATATATTAAAGGACTTCAAAATACAATTGACCGCGCAACGCAATCTCTTACTCCTGATACAAATGGGGTAATAAGGGTCAATGAAGGGCAAACATTGCTCTCTGGCGATATTCCTGCTCAAAGCCCAATTACAATTTTTCTTGATGGAGGCCGGTTACTTTTCTCCAATTCTACGGAAGACTTGAAAAAGGCAATTGCCTTTTACAGCAATTTTGCTGAAACCGCAACTCCAGATGATACGCTTCCGACTTATTTTTTCCCTAAACAAAAAGAGGTGTTCAAAAATACAATCATTATTGGAGCCAATGGGGGGACTCTATCATCTGGCGATGAGGTAATCTCTGTCAGTGTAAAGGGAAATGTTTCTTGTGCAGAGGGGATTTCCACCGCTACATTAGAGGTATATGGATTCTCAAGTATAGTTCTTTATGAAAATCTGGTTGACTCAAAACTTAAAATTGAAGGAGCCGGCTCCATATTACGAAACGGCCAACGAATATGGTTTGACTACAACAATCCGCTATGATCTAAAATAATATAAAAGAAGTATTTCCTGCTCTAATCACATCTCCACGCTTAAGTGCAATAAATTCAATAACTGACTTATCATTGACAAATGTGCCATTTTTTGTCGCATATGTCTCAAGAAAAGCGACACCTTGGTCATCAACCGATATTGCAAAATGACAGCACGACATCCAAGGGTCTTCAACCTTCCAGCCGTTTTCTCCGGCTTCACGACCTACAACCAACTTGTCTCCAATATGGAGCGTTTTAATTACCGGGTTCTTTGTTGTGGCAATGGATAACGCATATGCCCCCTGCTTATTCTCAATCACATCAACCGGTATCAGCTTGTTGGATACAAGATAAGAGCCGATAGCGAGCACATTTCCCAACAGTGTGTGGTCAGTGCGCTCAGGCATACTGTTTACTATTTTTTTAAGGATATCAGTCTCAAACCTATCCATTTTCAATCTCCGGTTTTAAGTTTGTCTATAATTGAAAAAATATCGTTGACGCCAACTTTTAAATCTTTAGCTTTCTCCTTTATTTTTTTTATTATTCGATTCTTTTGCTGATACAATGCGTTCCTGTCAATATTATATTCTTCAGCCAGATCTGTCAGAGACTCTCCCGCTATATTTCGCAAAAAAATCACCTTTGCTCTACCCGAAAAATTCGACTCTTCAAAAACACGATCAATTATAAGATTCCAAAGATCACACCATAACTGATGATTACCTTCATCATCCTTGTCTATTGAAGGTTCTTTTAATAAATCATATCCTTGAAAAATATCAAACTTTTCATTGGAGACAAAATTTAAATTTATCAAATGGGATTTTTTTAGATAATCTACAGCACGATTATGTAAGATGGTCTGCAAAAAAGTTCTGAACCGCGCCTTCTCACTGTCAAAGCTCCCCTTTGGAAATATCTTCATCAAGGATATGAAAGTCTCTTGAATGATATCGTCATACATACTTGAATTGAGTGAGCTAAGTGAACCGGCCTTCATACAATTTAGCCAATAAACAAGGACAGGCCGATATAATTCAATAAATTCTATCCAACGGGAATATGCCGCAGGATTTGCTAAATCCCGAAGCATCGCGGATGATGTTTTAGGCACTGTAGGGGCCTCTCGATTTTCATCTTTTGTATCCATTAAACAACCTTCTTTTATTATTCCTATTTAATTTAGCAAATCTTACTCCTATTAAAGTCTAAAAAGAAAAACACCCACGCATGCGTGGGTGTTTTAATTAGGAATCCTAAAGAACTACTCTTCGTCGACATCCAGCTCTTCCGCACTGTCTTGTCTTGACGCCAGCTCGTCTTCTTCATCCTTTTGTGTATTTACAACGGCAATGTCATCCTTGGCAGCTCGCTTGTAGTATGACCCGTAGCCATAACCGTAGCGACCGCCGTATTTGCCATCCTTGCTGTAATTGGAATAGGAATTGTAGCCGCCCGAAGTGAATGCGTTAGCCTGATTAAAGTTTACTTCATTGACGACAACACCGATTACATTCGAGCCGCTTTCTTTAAGCGCAGAAATCGCATGGCGGACAAGACCGAAGCGGCTCTTGTTTGGACGGCACACAATCATAACCGCATCAGAGAATGAACCGAGGCGAATAGCATCTGAAACGAGACCGTATGGAGGCGAGTCGATAACGACATGGTCATAATTGGCACGAATCCAATCAAAGAAGTAACGGAGCTTCTCGGAGCCAATAACATTTGCAGGTGAAATGCTGCTGGAGACAGCCGAAACGATGAGATCGAGATTCTCAAAGCCTGAATCAATAGGCACATTGCTGAAATCCGTCTCTTCAGGGTCATCAAGTACTTCAATTAAGTTGTTCTCGGAGGTTATCTGATCTGCGACATTGTAGATTCTCGCCACACGCGGACGGCGTAAGTCGAAATCTATAAGCAGCGTCTTCTTGCCGGAAAGAGCAAAGGAAAGAGCAAGGTTTGACGCTGTAATCGTCTTACCTTCTTCGGGTTGAGTTGAAACAACAAGGATAACCTTAGATGTATTTGCATAGCGTGGCGACTCAAGTAGACCACGCAGGCCCGCAAAGGCTTCCGCAATTCTACTGAACTTCTTAGTCGCTGAGAGCAATGCCAGCTGTGTTCGCTTTGTACGAGGAATTCGTGGAATGAGATTAAGAACTGTCGTGTTCATATGACGCTTAATGTCATCAGAGCTGGTAATGCGATCCTCAATGCGATCAAGCGCCATAATGAAGAGGAAGCCGATAATAAGTCCCAGCACAGCGCCGACCGAAAAGGCGATGCGCGGATCCGGGCTGAACGGATGCTTGGGAAGCATTGCCGTTTCAATGATTCGAATCGTCGCAAGAGAGTCATCGATAGAGATACGAGCCTCTTCCATGCGGCTTGAAATCGCCTGATAGTTTTTAGAAGCATTTTCATATGCAAACTCAAGCTGTGTAAGCTGGCTTTGAACAACTGCGATCTTTGCCCCTAATTCCTGCTGACGGGTAAAGTTGTTCTGAAGCATCTTTTGAATTATCTCGACGCGGTGCGCGCTGACGCTGCGGTTTGCAGCGGCGGTGTCTCGCGAGCGAGCGACCGCTCCTGCATACTGCTTCTCAAGAACCTCGATTGTGCGATTGATCTGCTCGACGCTTGGGTGCTTGGCAGTGTACTTTGAAAGCAATGCGTCACGCTCATTGATTTTATCCTGAAGCTCTTTTTGAGCATTTGAAATCTCATCGGCGCGGGGTGTATTTGCCGGAATTGCACTGAACTTGCGGGGATCCTGCTGAATTGATGTAAGAATAGCGAGAATCTCGTTGTCGGATGTCAAAACATTATCGGCCTCTACCTTGTCAAGCGAGAGCTTTTGATGGGTCTGAGCAAGACTTGCAACTTCGCTAATCATCGGGTCGAGCTGATTTTCCTGACGGAACTTCAAAATCGCATTAGCCGCCTCGTCAACAGCCCTGCCGTGCGTCTCCTTCATAATTTTAAGAGAGGCGACGCCCGACTCGGCGGCATCCTTGTTTTCTTCGACAGAATAGGCTACCGCCGTCTCGGCGTAGGCATTTGCTATCGACTGTGCGATTTCCGGATTGTTGTGGCGGACGGAAATCGTCACCAGTCGCGAATGCTTTTGAATATCAAGCTCGACATTACTCTTAAGCATTCCGTAGAGATCTTCGTCCGACATCGTCTTGAGCGACGGGTAATCTGAACGGACGCGATCGGCAACGAGCTTGATAACCTTTAAACTGCGCAGCATAGCAAGACGCGTATTAAAGATTTCCTGTGTTGTTCCCTGGGCATTTGGGTCATTAATGATGATTTCTTCAGTGTTCATAACCCTTGTAGGCTTGACACTGAGCTCAATCATACTTGTCGCCTTATAACTTTCGGGAGTTGCCTTGTAGTATGCAAAAGCAGCGGCAAGCCCCAAAACGACAGAAACAATCAGTGTTGGCCACTTGAGCAATGTAACGCGGATAATTCGAAGAAGTGAGATGGGACCAAAAATCGAATCATCCCGGTCATGAGGATTGGAGCCGCCGTAATAATATCCGGCTCCATTACCATTGCCGCCATAGTAATAGCCGCTACCGCCGCCACCGCCATAGTAATAGCCGGCACCATAGGTAGAAGAAGAGTTGTAATAGGGAGCGCTTCCATATGTAGAGCCGCCGGAAGGAGAGCCGTAATAGTAAGCGGGGCCTTTTGATGACTTTGAAGAGCGGGCCTTCTTTTTGCCGTCAGAAGCCTCTGCGCCTCCTTCGCTATTCTCTTTTGACGCTTCAGCCTCTGGTGCATCGTATGAAAACTCTGCCTTCGCTTCATCCTGAGAAGCCGCCATAGAGGTCTCAGCGCCACTATTGTTTACAGCTGCTTCACCGGTTGAAGTTTCCTGCTTGTCACTTTCACCATTGTCTTTCTTGTAACGATTCTTATTCATTTCCTACCTTCAAATTTTTCTAGGCTTTGGCAAGGCAACGCAAATATATGCGAAGAGCGTACTCCATGTAAGAATGTTCAGTGGATTTCTAAATACGGGCACAAAGAATGACATTGCCGTTGCAGTTGTTACCGCTATAAGTACGGCAAAGGTCTGTGGAATCAATATGTCAAAGAAGCCGACAACTTCGGACTCCTGATCTTCAAGGCTTGCCTTTCTGCTGATTTTCTTACCGGTACCATTTTTGTATGTAAGAACAATCTTCGTCATACCAAGCATAAAAAGAAATGCAAAAGGCGATATCAGTATAATGAAGCCGAGTGTACCGTACTCTGCCAGAAATTGCGCGAAATCGTTACCGCAAATATAATGAGGAGCATCAGGATCAGTTAGGTAATCCCACTCGTCATCCTCAATATAACGCGCCATGCCGCCTTCGTGACCATAGCACCATGTGCCGATACCCGTCAAGTTGTTTTTGTCCCAAATCCTCCAAGCTGTCTGCCGCAAGAGCCTGGCCTCATCAATCTGCTCTTGCGTCTGCCATGGTCCGTTAAATATCTTTGCCGTACAATCGTGCAACTTATTCTTAGGATATGCGACATAATGGAGAAAAGACCCAACGGCAATAATCGCTACCAATGCCGCTAGAGATGAAAGCCGCAAGCCCCCCAAATTGCGTTTAGCAAAAAAGATTATTGAATAAGCCGCTACCACCAAGATAGCAAGTACAAGCGCCGCAATCGAAAGACAGGAAAGCGAATAGAGCGCCGCTATTGAATTTATCAGGAAAACAGCCAAGAGATAGCGAAGGCTATACTTTGAAGGCTCTTCCGCATTGAGCTCCTGCAGAAGCATGCCAAACGCCAGCAGTGACATCATTATAAAGAAAGCGCCCGCTTCGGTAGGGGTGGCAAAGCCTGCCAACGCGCCACGGACAAAGGTCCCGCCATTGGCGGCATAGGACGCCAAGCCATAAATTGCAAGTGCTGACGATACCGCAAGTAAAAGCTTAAAAAAAAGGTTACGGGCTTTTTTACCAAATCCAAAGCGAATTGCAGATATCGCCGCAGAGGTAACCATCACCCAAAAAGCACCTTGAATTGAAAGGATTTGATCCAAACAAGCGGGCAAAAAGGAAACTTTACCGGGTGTATGACGCCAAACCTTTGCTACCTTATCAAAATAAAGCTCACGCGGACCGTTAAGGGTCTGAATAACAATAAAAAGAAAAGCCGCGACTCCTATGTAAAAGACGGGGTCGCGGAGAATGCTTCTCAATACCCTCCGCCGAGTCTCGGCAACCTCTTCGCCCTTTAGGGCTGACGGAAAGAGAAGCGTTATTTCAAATAGCCCCGCAGCGAAAAACGGCAACGGGAGATAGGATGTTATGCTCTCGGGACCAGGTTGCACCCATGCCAAATATCCGAAGATAAAGGCAAGGTGCAAAGGCAAGGCAAATTTTGAAAAAAGAAAGGAGCGCATCTCATCCTTGAAGATTTCTAGTACTTGAGCGCGATGCCTGCGCCATAACGCTGGCGATCGTAATCATAGCCTTCGATTGAAGAGCTGATGTCGGTGTAACGCCAATCGACGAAAATTGAGCAATACCTTGCGAGGGCATACGAAACGCGGGCAAATGCTGCAATCTCATCGTCGGTGCGATTGCTGCCGTCATCTTCTGATATGCGAACAATGCCCTGCTCAACAAGGCTCTCGTCAATATCACGGGTGTAATCGTCACGACGATACTCAAGACCGGCGCGAAGGCTCCAATTTTCACCCGGGCGATAGTCGGCCACGGCTGAAAGCGTACTTGTGTAAACGGAATTATCGCGAACATCCTCCGCAGGCTGGAACTCGCTGTACCCTTTAAGAGTGAAGGAGAGCCGGCGTGTAGCCTTCCAGTTTGCGGAAATGCTGTATGTAAAGCCGAACTCGTCCTCGGCATTAAGGCTATGCTCAACCTCATCAGCGTCAGTATATGTATACTCAAAGTCCTTGAAATATTCAGCACCGGCTGCGACATTGAAAGTAACCTTCTCTGTTGCAAGGGTGCGGATACCGAACATGGCGTTTATACCGTAGGCATTGCTGTCATACTCGTCCTTGTCATGGAGAGAATATGCAAGAGAGAATGTCCATGCCGTCTTATCCGTAAGGGCGTGAGAGAAACCAAGGTTTGCTCCGTATGACGCATAGTCATAGAGCTCCTCGTCATCATAATCCCTGTCACGGAAGAATGCGCCGATTGAGAGCGAGCTCTTATCGGTAAGAGCCTTTTCGGCGTCAGCCATCACGGCAATCTCCTTACGGTCGTTCTGGGTAAGCTCGAATTCGTCATCATAACGGATATCCTGATAAACCTCAGAGATGCTCCACTTTGTCTCACCTTCGGTTTCGCCCGAAAGGGTCAACGACTCGTACCAGTCGGTACGATCATCAAGATTATCCTCTGAATAGACCTCGCTCAGATAAAAGGCTCGACCAGAGAGCTTCCAATGGTTGGCAGGCAAAAGAAGATTTGCGCCTACCTTGTAAGAGATGAGATCGGAATCTCCATCCACATACTTTTCATCGTCAGGAAGCCCGGCCGCAAGAAGCTCTGCCTTGCGTTTCTCAATCTGAGCCTTTGTTACCTCGCGAACAGAGTTCGGATTGTCGTCATTCATATATCCAAGCTCAAAAAACGGGGAGACATTGAATCTGCCGCCCAGCCAGATACCATCTTGATTCTCATAACCTTCTGGAGCACCATAGGCAAATGCTGCGACAAGTGAAGCGGCGGCAACGGCCGTTGTTAGAATCTTTTTGTTTGTATTCATGGGTACAAGGTCCTTACTTCAAAAAAAATGATTAAAACTGCTCTGCATAGACAGGAGGAACCGGGGGCTTTGGAGCCGGAGGAATAACTGTATCAACAGGTTTGACAGACTGAGCATTTGAACCATGCGGAAGATTAACACCCTCGGCAGTCGGAATTTTTGATTGGACCGACTTATCAAATTTAGGAAGCGTGATAATCTTGGTGTCTCCGAGAACCGACTGATAATCTCCCTTTAGAACTGCCGGGAAGGCTTCAATAACCTGCTTGCTGTAAGCAGCAGGCATTGACTTTGCGACCTTGGCGACAGACTCGATGATTGCATTATTGTCTTCCCCGCGAGCGAGAAGCTTAAGGGCAAATGCGGAAATGATGGTCTTGTCGTCATTTGAAAAATCTTTAAGTGCACCGATCTTCTTCACAACAGCGGAGAGGAGCGCATCGTAAGATTTGTCATCTAAGCCGACAACCTCAGTTTGAGCGGTAGGCTGAGTCTCGCCGACCAAAACGGGGAGAGCCTCAAACGGAGTGTTTGCGATAATAGCGACTACCATATCGGCAAGCTTATTTTTATCGACAAGCGGAAGAAGCGCCTTTGCCGCGGCAATCATCTTATCAGCCTTTGCCGCTGGACTCTTAGGCATAGAAGCAATGGCCGCCAAAACATCTCCGGCAAAAGCCGCCTTTGGTGTCTTCAACTCAGCGACAATAGCAGGAATTTCAGAGGTGTTGTTTGCCGCCGATGTGACAGCATCACTACCATTTGCAAACGCTAGAGTTGAGACTGTAGCGGCTGCCAAAATCGAACATACAGTTTTCATACTTTTTGATTACCTTTCATTGTTAGGCTTTTGTCAAAATTAAAAATGCGACTCGTGAACATAAATGACATCGTTGGGCTCAAGAAAGATATCCTTCTCAAGATCACCGTTGCGACCGATATCAGTTATATTTACCGTGATACGCTGTTTTTCCCCGGCCTCGTTACGACGCGTAACCCAAACAGAACTCTTCCTTGCACTCGGAGCAAAGCCGCCCGCCATTTGAATGGCTTGACTTACACGCAAAGAACGAGTGGGAGGAATATTGACCCAGCCTGGCATATTCACACGCCCTTGGACTTGAACCTGCCCAAATGGAGAAGGTGATTTTTCATCATAGACAAATGAAGCGGTAACTTCCGGGTCTCTCATAAACTCTGCATATCGGGAGGTCAGCCTTGAGCGAAGCTCATTGAGAGTCATACCGTGACAATTGACTTTGCCGATAAGCGGTAACGAAATTTCCTCTTTGTCGTCAATCTGCACTTCAGTAGGATCAAGCTCTGTCGTATCGCCGACGATTACCGAAATCCTAAGGATATAACCGGTTTGCATAACCGGCTCGTTGAATTTACGGGGAGTGAATGACTCAACCTCTTTTCCAACCGCATTCTCGGGAATGTTTTCAGATACCGACTCGGAAGTCTTGTTTTTTTCGTCAACCTTTTTTGGGGCCTCTGCCGCAGACTGTGACGCCGCGACAACCTCTTGAGGCGGCGGCAATATTGGCATATCCTCGCCATATTCTTCAGAATAGACAGTATCAGTTGCAGAAATAAGCCCGCAACCGGCAAATACAGCAAACAATGTCGCTGCCATTGATGTAAGGGCGACATTGCGAAGCTGCTCAATTTTAACAACTGTTATCATGTGCATCACTGCGTAATAAATTAGTAACAAAAGAGTCTATTCCGACATTAAACAAAATTATACTTCAAAGAATTGCAAGAGTCAACCCATCAAAATATTTTTTTTTAGAGTTGACTCTTGAAATAATTGTAAAAGCGCAAAGGCTCTTACTTCTTCTTAAAAGCGGTGCTTGACGCTGAAAGGTCGACATCGTTGGCCGAAACCTTTGCGCTGGCATTCTTCTTGAAGGAAGACTCTTTGATCAGCTTTTTCAAATGACGCTCATAGGCTGATGCGTTAAGGGGCATATCAACCGTCTTACCGGTAAAAGAAGAGAAGAGCATGGCATTTGCAAGCTCAACGGAATTGATCCCCTCCTCCGCCGGAGCGATAAGTGGGGTACCGTCGAGAATTGCGTCGACATAATTTTGCAAAATTGCATTATGCTGCCCATTGGAACCCGGCGTCGGAACCTGCACCGACCACATCTCGGGACGATTAAAGACCCCCTTTGAAGTCTCGCGGAACTCCTTGAGAGGCTCCCTGCAGCGAGTCCAGGAAATCTTATCACCCTCGACAACAACCTTGCCGCGGTCGGCAGCGATCTCAAGGCGATTTGTACCGGGAGCCTCGCCTGTCGTAGTGATAAAGACACCGGTAGCTCCGTTAGGGAAGCTCATATATGCAGTAACATTATCCTCGACCTCGATATGGTGGAACTTGCCGATATCACAGAAGGCACGCACCTGCGAAGGCATACCGAAAAGCCACTGGAAAAGGTCGAGCTGATGGGGGCACTGGTTGAGAAGTACGCCACCGCCTTCTCCGCTCCATGTCGCACGCCAATCGCCGCAATCATAATAAGTCTGGGTACGGAACCAATCGGTAATAATCCAGTTGATACGGTTAATCTCACCGAGCTCACCGCTCTGAATAAGATCACGAAGTTTAATATAAACAGGATTGGTACGCTGATTGAACATTGCGGCAAAGATGGGCTTTGGATTACGCTTATGGGCAGCTATAAGCTTCTCCGCATCTGCCTTGTGTACTGAAATAGGCTTTTCTGTAAGAGTATGCAAGCCGTTATCAAGAGAATCGACGCCGATTGTCGTATGGAAATAGTGCGGTGTTGCAATAATAACGGCATCGACCTCGCCAGAGCGGATCAGTTCACGGCTGTCGGTAAACTTTTTGTAGTCACCCGTAAATTTCGTAAGTTTATCGGGATTGATATCGCAAAGTGCGGTGAGGCGAGCGCGGGAGATATTCCCCTTCTCAAGACTGCGGGCATGTGCGGCACCCATTATACCCGTACCGATGATACCTATTCTAACTTCCTTCATGTGGAATGTCCTTAATATTTAGTGAGTTACTTGGTGACAAGACCAAAAATTAAATTCTCCAAAATTATACAACTGAAACTACGAGATTGCAAGACGATGAATTATTAAAAGACTTATTAACAGTTGTTAATAACTTTTTAATAAAATTATAGAATTTTTGGATTTAATATTTTATGGATTTAATATTTATTTAATAATCATATGTTTATAATAAAACAACTGAGTTATTTGCAGCGGAAACAAGCGATTTTGCCCTATCTTCATCGGATGCGAGAAGTCTCATTATCACATCTCCCTTGGCAACTCTCTCGCCTAATTGGACAATCCTGTCAACACCGGCGGCATAGTCTATCTTGTCGGTTACAGCACGCCGGCCTCCGCCAAGCTCCAAGACGATGCGCCCGATCGTCTCAGCATTGACATCAGAGACAACCCCTGCTGAAGTCGCCCTAACCTCCACGATATGCTTTGGCTGCGGAAGCCTTCCAGGATTGTCTATAAATGACGGGTCTCCGCCCTGAGCCTCAACCATCCGCCTAAAGGTATCCAAAGCCGAACCATCGGCAAGAGCCTTTTCCAGGGACGCCTTTATTTCTTCACGCGACAAATCGGGCTTTGCCAAAGCCACCATCTCCAACGCCAAGGCCAAAGTTAAGGCTCTCGTATCCTTCGGGCCCTCATTCTTAAGCGTTTCAACCGCCTCTAGAACCTCCACGGCGTTTCCAGCAGTCCTTCCATGAGGAGCATCCATCGGAGTTAAAAGGGCGGCGCACTTGCGCCCCATCCTTAAACCGGTTGAGACCAGAGAATCACGAAGCCGCTCGGCCTCTTCCCTGCTTTTCATAAAAGCAGCCCGGCCATACTTTACATCAAAGACAAGAGTTTCGGCTCCCTCTGCCAATTTCTTTGACATGATTGAAGCCGTAATCAGGGGAATACTTGGAACCGTACCAGTCACATCTCGCAGAGCATAAAGCTTTTTGTCTGCCGGAGCAAGTCGCGCCGTCTGCCCAATAATTGAACATCCTATCTTAGCAACAAGCTTTTGAAAAGTATCGGTATCCAACTGTGTGTTATAGCCCGGAATCGATTCAAGCTTATCAAGAGTTCCGCCCGTAATACCCAAGCCTCGCCCCGAAATCATTGGCACGGCGACACCCTGTGTAGCGACAAGGGGAGCCAGCATAAGTGAAATCTTATCGCCAATACCGCCTGTTGAATGCTTATCGGCCGTAGGAAGATGACACCCTTCCCACGAAAGCACATCTCCGGATTTCATCATCGCATCGGTTAGCGATGCCGTCTCCTCCGTAGTCATCCCTTGAAAGTAGATAGCCATTGCCATAGCCGCCATTTGATAGTCAGGCAGCTTACCTTCAGCAAATCCATTGATAAAGGCGCGGATTTCTCTCTCGCCAAGAACCTTGCCATCGCGCTTCTTCTCAATAATCCATTGGGGAATCATTTCCATCATAGCCAAATCTCCAAAATGATTAGCAATGGCAGCATTCTAACACTTCGCCAATCCATTAGTCAATCAGAAACTGCCCGTATGGACATCTTTAATATAATGTATTATACTAAATTAACTACTTTTGTCCTATGAGCTACCCAGATAGAAAAAAATCAGTCGAGGCTGTGGCATCGCTGGTCACCCCTCCACATTGCACCGTTGAACGGGCCGATATCGGCTATTTCGGTGAAGATGTCTTTAATGCAGACGCAATGCGCAAATACCTCCCGAAGTCTATTTGCGACAAACTCCTCCGTACCATTGAGGATGGGGAGCCGCTCGACCCTGAAATCGCCAGCACGGTCGCAAAGGCAATGAGCGAATGGGCCATCGATAGAGGAGCTACGCATTTCACCCATTGGTTTTTACCTCTTAACGGCTCAACGGCTGAAAAGCATGACGCGTTTCTTGACTTTAAGGATGCAAAGCCGCTTTTCGTCTTCTCCGCAAAAAATCTGATTGTCGGCGAGCCTGATGCCTCAAGTTTCCCTAACGGCGGACTGCGCTCGACCTTTGAGGCTCGCGGTTATACCGCATGGGACCCGACAAGCCCTGCATTTGTAAAGCGTCACGGCAATGGTGCGACACTGTGCATCCCAACGGCATTTTGCAGTTATTCCGGCGATTCGCTTGATAAAAAAACACCGCTCTTGCGCTCCAAGCAGGCACTGGCGTCAGCCACCCGTCGACTGATGAAATGCTTCGACCTCCCCGAGCAGCGCGTATCAATTACATTGGGAGCAGAGCAGGAATATTTCCTTATCGACCGCCATTTCTATCTGCAACGCCCCGATTTAATTCAGACCGGGCGCACAGTCTTCGGCGCACCTCCGGCAAAGCACCAGCAGCTTGAGGACCACTACTTTGGTTCAATCAAGATGCGAATTCTCAACTTTATGACAGAGGTTGAAAAGGAGCTTTGGCGCCTTGGCATCCCTGCAAAGACGCGCCACAATGAGGCTGCTCCGGCACAATTTGAGCTTGCCCCCCTCTTTGAAGATGTAAACCTTGCTTGCGACCACAATATGCTCGTAATGGAGGTTCTTCGTCAGGTTGCCGAACGGAACGGGCTTGTTTGCCTCCTACACGAAAAGCCCTTCAAGGGTGTCAACGGTTCTGGCAAGCACAACAACTGGTCTGTTTCATACGGTGGGCGCAACCTGCTCAACCCAGGCAGCGACCCGGAAGAGAATGCCATCTTTTTAACTGTACTCGCAGCAATTATTATGGCTGTAGACAGCCATGCGGACTTACTCCGCGCAACGGTTGCCGGAGCCGGCAACGACCACCGTCTTGGCGCCCATGAAGCTCCCCCGGCGATTATTTCAATCTATCTTGGCGACCAACTCGCTGAAATAATAGACCGCATCTGCGACGGCAAGAGCGGCTCCCGCCGCAAAGAAGGCGCAATGCGAATCGGCGTCGACACATTGCCGCCGCTGCCGCTTGACACAACAGACCGCAACCGCACATCTCCATTTGCCTTCACAAGCAACAAGTTTGAATTCCGCGCCCCGGGCGCAAGTCAATCATGTGCCGATCCATGCACAATGATCAATATTATCGTCGCCGACGCCTTCGACAAAATATCCTCTGAGCTTGAAAAGCTGACAGGAGATAAAAATCTCGGCCTGCAAAAGATACTGCGGCGCATAATTCGCGAACACCGCCGCGTAATCTTCAACGGCGACGGTTATGGCAAAGCCTGGCTTGAGGAGGCGCAAAAGCGCGGATTACCCAACGCAATCGATACGACAGAGGCCCTCAAGGCTCTCGCGACAAAAGAGAATGCCGAACTCTGCACAAAATACAATGTATTCACAGCCCGCGAGCTTCAATCCCGTTTTGGCGTCGCAACCGAAGAATATGCCACAAAAGTCAGAATTGAAGGTGGCATAGCGCTCGAGCTTGCGTCATCTATGATTCTTCCGGCCGCTACGGCAGAGTATGACCAGCTCGTCAAAGCGTTGGCGCGCGCAAAGGCAACCTCCATCCGTAAGGGTACGGCTGCATTACGCGAACGGGCAAACGATGTAGGCGAATGCCTAGACACTATGTCAAAACAAATTCTTGAACTGCAAAAAGCGTTAAACGGCAATCCTAGTGAAATCATCGAAACGATGGAGAATTTAAGGCTTACCGTTGATACGCTTGAAGGCATTGTCGCAGATGACCGCTGGCCTCTACCTAAATATCGCGAAATGCTCTTTCTGTATTAGACAGAAATGTCCCCGAAAGGAACGATGAGAAAATGACAATCACAAGCAGGGTCTTTGGACGAATAATGGCGGGATTGGTATTCATCGCCTTCATCACCCTATATTGGCAAACCCTTTACAAGGGAATTTGCCCAGGCGAATCAGCCCACAGCGTCGCGGTCGCGCTAAACCTTGAGTCCGGCGCATCGCAAATGCAGGTCCATCGCATTGAAACCCAAGTGCCTGACCGTATGGTCGGCGGGCGTCTTCCCACAAATCCGCAAGTCCTCACCGTCCGTACGGTTGAAGCGCAATTTCAAGCCAAGCACCTCCTTTGGCGCACAATTGCCGCAAATGTGGCTAAACTCCCGTTCGGCACCCTAGATATGCGCCTAAACGGAATGTCCGCCATCTTCGGCGCCCTTGCGATAATGCTTGCCTTTGCGCTAGGCCGCGGTGTAATCCTCTTCCTGAATTTCCATGACTCTCCCGTATCCTCACGCAACCGTAAAATTTCAGCAATGGCATCAGGACTTGTTGCCACGGCATCGCTGGGGCTCTCATCGCCATTTTGGCTTGCGGCTACAAGATGCTCGCCTGCTACCTTCGAAGCCTTTCTCCTGCTTCTTATGGGCTGGCTCCTATTTTCAGCGGCCGTTTATCAAGGAAACCTGGCGCTTCTCTGCTTTGGAGTTGTTTGGGGCTTAACGCTCTTTGAATCTGAAATCGGCATCTACATTGCAGCGCTGATGGCACTATTCGCAATTCGGGCAATGCTCGTCGGTGGCCTTATGAATGTCCGTGGCTGGTGCAACTGCCTCGTTGGAATAATCATTGGCCAGTTAGCCTATCTACTGCTTACACAGTTCTCCCTCCCCGCAAATGAAGCGTCTATGGTTTTGCCATTCAAAGAGCTTATGGCATCAATCAAAGTCGCAGCCTCGCTAATCTTTGCCGGAGGCATATTTGAAGATCAGGCAAGGCTTGTTTCAATCTTCTTTGCCGTATTGCCCTTTATCACCGCAACAGCTCTTGCAATATGGTACAATCCGGAACGCAGTGCCGCCGCAACGGGATTTTTGACCTTCCTCCTGATTTGCACGACCTTCATAGCAATCACAGCAACACCAATCTCCCCTTGGGGCGCGTATAAAATCAACTATCCTGACACGCTTCCGGTTTTAGTCTTTGTTATAACTGCCGCCACGGCAACCTATCTGGCGTCTGCAGGAGCCATCATGGCAAGCGGCAAAATCCTAAACCTTGGAGGACGCCGCAGCGAAGATGATGAAGAAGAGGCAAGCGAAGCTCCCGTTGGCCGATTGATCTTCTGGGTCGTATTCATCCTGGCAATTGCCATAGGCCTCTTCAACTGGCGTGAAGTGCGCGACAGCCAAGACTCGTTTATTTCACATACCGCCTCCGAATTTGTAAAGCGCCTTGGAAACAATGTCTGGCTGACATCAACAACTCCGGCTCTAGATACAATGATCCGCATCAAAGCGCAACAAGACGGCAAAAAGGTAAATGTCATTGACCGCAACTACAATCGCAACGACCAGGCAAAACTGTCACGCCTCCGCAGATCCATATATCGCGACCCAATATTCAACGGCCTACCCCTAGATACGCTCTCCGACTCCCTCTACTCGACCAATATCAACGAATTTGTCATGACATGGATCAAGACTGATAATGACATTGGCGGGAAACTGCTCCTAGACGCCCCAGACCTGTGGATAGCCACCGGCAACACCCCACTTCCTGAAATAATCGGCTATCGCAAAATGGCGCAAGGCGAAAACATCAACTGGGATGAATTAACACAACGACACATATCCTTCTGGAATGCCGTTGAACAAGGGGCAAGCATATTAGGTCCTGCCGCCCCCAAGCACCTCCGCACATACCGCAGTGAACTCAGAGCCTACCTCTGCGACATCGGTCAAAATCTGGCAGAAAGCCTCGTCCAAGCAGACAAAGCCGCAAAGGCTCGCGAGGTTCTCGATAAGATTTCAGACCTTCGCCACGAAGCCGGACAAGAAGAACTTGACGAGAAATTTTATTAAAAAACACCCATAATGAGCACCGATACCGCCTGTTGTGAAAAAATAACTGTTATCAAGCCAAGCAAAAGTTGGTTTGATATCGATTGGAAAGAGTTGTGGGCTCATCGAGAGCTTCTATGGCTTCTAGTCAAACGAGACATTTCTATTATATACAAACAAACCATTCTCGGACCTGTTTGGTTTTTGGTTCAACCAATTCTCACCGCCATAGTCTTTTCCGTAATATTTGGAAGAGTCGGCAAAATCCCGACAGACGGCCTCCCCAGAATTCTCTTTTATCTAAGCGGACTCTTACTTTGGAACTACTTCAGAGGTGCTATTGACGGGACCGCCAATGCCTTCACTCACGGAAAATCCCTCTTTACAAAAGTCTATTTTCCAAGACTCATAATCCCAATGACATATCCGATTTCACATCTAGCCTTCTTTGGATGGAATGCCGCGGTTTTACTTATCTTTTATCTTGGATATGCAATAAAAGGGTTTGACATCCAACCTTCGATTTGGATTTTACTCTTACCCCTTTTAATTCTCTATCTGGCGCTGACCGCACTTGCGATAGGGCTTATAATTGCGGCTCTGACGGTCAAATACAAAGACCTGAAGTTTGCAATGCCCTTTATCCTGCAAATCTGGATGTACTCCTCGCCCATCATCTTCTCATTGCGCAATGTAGCTACAGGCTGGATAAAATGGGTTCTCCTGCTTAATCCGGTCACTATCGCCGTCGAAGGCTTCAGATTTATGGTCTTTGGCACAGGCGTAGTAACATGGCCCTCGCTTTGTGTAAGCTTATTTATGATGGTGACACTGCTGATTACAGGGCTTGGAGCATACAACAAAGTCCAGCGAAACTTCGTAGATACAATATAAAAAGGAGTTTTGAATGGATGCTTTTTTTAATAATCAGGACATTGCGATTCAAGTCAGCAATATATCAAAAGACTACAAACTTGGAGTCATCAATCGTCAAACCTTTAGAGATGAATTGCGCTATCATTGGTTAAAGATACTCGGCAAAGACCCCAAAAAAGCAATGGGTAAATTGGGGGACAAGCGCTTAGAGTCAGACGGTATCTTTCATGCTCTTTCAAATATCTCCTTCACTATAAAAAAAGGGGAGACGATTGGACTAATAGGGCGAAATGGAGCTGGCAAATCAACGATGCTTAAGATCCTTGCGCGAATCACAACGCCCGCAAGCGGCGAAGTAATGATCCGCGGGCGCATAGGCTCATTGCTTGAAGTCGGAACCGGCTTTCATCCCGAGCTCACAGGCAGGGAAAACATCTATCTCAACGGCACAATCCTTGGAATGTCTCATAAAGAAATCGATTCCAAATTTGATAAAATCGTTGAATTCTCGGAAATCGGAGAGTTCCTTGATACTCCAGTTAAACGCTACTCATCTGGAATGTATGTAAAACTAGCCTTCTCAATTGCATCGACATTAGATACCGAAATACTCCTGCTGGATGAAGTATTGGCAGTCGGCGACGCCGCGTTCCGTAAAAAAAGCCTCGCCAAAATGAAGGAAGTCACTCAATCCGGCAGAACAATCATCTTTGTTTCTCACGCAATGCCAAATATCAGAGAGATATGCACTCGCTGCATCTGGTTTAAGGACGGCAAACTCTATAAAGACGGACCCACCGAAGAAGTCGCAAGCGAGTATGAAAAAGAGAGTAACAATGTAAACTAAAGTTTAGGATAATATATTGTAAAACTTTCTTGGAAGCCATGTCATTAAGAGACCAAGTTTATATGAATATGAGTTGCGAATTGTTTGGAGTTGATTATTTTCTTTATTAAAAATAGATACGCCAGATGAGATAATTAGACTCCAATTTTCATTTCCCGGGCATTGCTTTAATAATTCCATAACTTTTTCCTTTTCAGTGTCGTTTAATTTTGTTAAGTAGTATGTTATGCTTCGTATCATTTTCCCGCAGAATGTATGTATCAAATTTTGCTGTTTTTGAGTATACATTCCATTTCTGATTTCAGTTTGCAATACAGCAACATTTGCGGCATAACCACAGATGTGTTTGAATACGGCATCAGAGCCCACTGTAGTCATTATACTATTACCACGCAGCCTTCTGATATAATATTTGTCATTAATTGCAATTACGCGATTTGAAAGCAAGAGTGTTTTCACAGAAAAATGGTTATCTTCATGAATATAGCCGTTGATAAAAGTTATATTATTGGATTTTATCAATTCGCTTTTAGTGAATTTACACCCTACCAACGCATAAAAGAGCTTGAGTTCATCTAAGCGAGAGAATAAATATGTACCTGAATAGATACGATGTGTAAGTTCTTCAGGATAGTCATGATAATATTTAGAAATATGTGAAAAGTCGCCTTCCATTTTAACATTAATTTGAAATAGTATTTGATCTATATCATGTGAAACGGCAATGCTTAATAGTTTCTCAAGAGCGTCAAGTTCTATAAAATCGTCACTATCAATAAAAAATACATATTCGCCCTTTATATGCTGTAAAGCTGTATTTCTAGCATTTGAAAGTCCGCCGTTTTTTGTTAAATGGATACTCTTAATTCTGGAATCCCGTTTGGAGTATGCTTCCAGTATCTTGGCAGAATTGTCAGTAGAGCAATCATTAACGCAAATAATTTCTATTTCTTTAAGAGTTTGGTTTATAAGAGAGTCAAGACACTCCGGCAGATATTTCTCAACATTATATACTGGCACAATAATAGAAACCTTTATATTTTCCATAAGACAAATCCGCCCTTTAACTTCTAAACAACTTCTCATAAACCATGCGCAATGGCCATGTAACAAATCTGCCGCAGCGATACGATAGTGAAGTCATTATTTTCTTAAGCTTTTTATTTTCCTTTTTCAAATTACTGACTAAATTATCTCGATTACTTTGGTTCCTTATCTGCTGATCAATATTCAATCTATATTGTGTGCTTAAAACGACAAGCAGTTCCTCCCCTCTTTTTGTATACTCATAAGCGGTTTTGTATATTCCGAAATCAACATCTTCATCTTTTATATTTGGGAAACGCAATGACTCTAATCCATATTCTTGAAGTGCTTCAAATGATTTCATCATACCGGCTGCAGTTTTTCTTGAGAATAAGTACCAAAAACAACCTTTAACGGCTGCATTATAAAATTGTTTTTGTAAGATTAAATCGTCAATAGGTATCTGTTCGTGAATCTCCAAAAATGCCTCCAGAAAACTTGTTGGATGTTTATCACTAGTACCCATTTGGCTGGCACTTAAATTTGAACGATAATAATAAAAACTAAGGGGTTCAAAACAAATTCTTTCTGCAAAAATAAGAGCCGTCAAAACAAAAAAGACATCATCACAAGGGGGTGTCTGATGAAAAAGGATTTTTTTGTCTATAATAAAATCCCGCAGATACATTTTATTCCAAGGTGCGTATCCTGGCCCACTAAAGATATTTATATCAGGCGTATGGCAATTTGCCTGCGAATGCTCAATGTATAATTTTGGCAAAGACCGTTCCCTGAATATATCATTTCTAACATCTACAATATAGTTTCCGGCAACGATAACATCCGATTGCTCTTGTTCGCCATCTTGCACCATCTTCTCTAACATATCAGGTCTACAAAAATCATCGGCGTCGGAAAAAAACAGCCACTTGCCTTTTGATTCCTCTAAGCCTCTGTTGCGGGCGATAGCTGCTCCGGAATTAGGTTGTGAAACAACCCTGAACCTTGTATCAAATTTTGCGAATTTTTCGCATATTGCCTTGGAATTGTCTGTTGAGCCGTCATCTATACAAAGAACTTCAATATTCTGAAGCGTTTGAGACGCAAGCGAGATCAGCATCATCGGTAGATATAGCTCTGCGTTATAGATAGGCATGACAACGGTAGCACAGGTGCCATCACCGATTCTAACATTATTTTTGCAATTGAAGATTTGTCGCCATAGCACAATACCTTCGGCAATATCCATATATTGCCACCATAAATAGCTGTAAATATGCTCAGGGCGATTCCATGGCTTTACGATACCTGCAAAATGAACAATCTTATAACCGCCATTTTGATGCATTGACTGAGACTGAATTCGTCCTGGTATTGCCATAAAATTCCACGAGGAAGGGATATCTTTGATTCTGCCCTTACAACAGAAATTGAGAGCATCCTGATCTCCAAAATAATGAGCCCCTTTAACTGCAATATCAATCAATTTATCTACTGTAATTTGCTCTCTAAAGGCATTGCAGTTAAACAATAAAACACCTGCATTTATATAATCATCGAATGAATCAAATCCATATTTTTTAGCAAATTCAAGATAGCCTGGGAAGGAAATGATACCTTTTGTTCCGACATCCTTACATCCTCCTAAAAGGTTATCATCAATATCAATATCATAAAGTTCTCCGATATTATTGCAGACAACCAAATCAATGTCTAAATACAACACCTTGCTGTATCGTACTAATATATAGGGCAAAAAGAGCCGGTAAAGAATAGCTGCCGTAAAATATTTTTTTGAATCAAAACGATGGGCCGATGTGGCAACTGCAATTTTTTTAATATCAACAAAACGAATCGATAAGTTTTTGACTCCGAGATAATTTGAAGCGAATTTATTTTGGCATTCGATTGGTAAGGAGTTATGAAAAATCAGAATGTCAAGATTTCTATCATGCGTATTTGCTAAAATTGAACTTAATGTAACCTTCAAATAGGGAAGATAATTCTCATCTACATTAAAGGCAATAGGCACATTGCTCTTGTCAAACGCGGGTGCAATGTCCTTGCGCGCAAACAAACTTATATCCAGCGAATGTTTAATACCACTCATCGTAAACTCCTTACCAGTTTCAAAACAAATCTTACAGGGAAAGTAACAAGCAGACCGATTCTATATGAAATAGATTGGCTGATACTATCAGCGTTCTTCAAATCTTTAATATTCGTCCAAAGCCACTCTTCAAAAGTCATTGTAATAAAAGCGTTATACTTATTCCACAAAATGTCAGCATACGGGCCTACAATATCTTTCTGTCTAATAGAATCCAATCCTAATTCCTTCAAAAAACGACCTTGCATTTGGTCAAACCATTGGTGCGCTGAAACCACGGAATTGAATGTTAACAGCCTCCCCATGACTAATGACACCAATGCCCTTGTAATATAAATTTTTCTAAATTCTTCCCATAGATTATCTTTCTCGAGCATAACACGAAGCGATTTATATGCTTTTACGACATCAAAGGGAAATCTGTCTTTCCCGCTTTGGATATTTTCCTTTAACCATTGCCTGTAATGAAGCAAAACCTTAGGCAATGCAACAACACGACTTGCGCTTGCCATTGTATGAATCGTAAAGCGTATATCGTTGCTTTCAAAAGTTTCTTGATAGAGAAATTGTCCTTCACGAATAAAATCTAACCTATAAAGCTTTGTCCAGGTAGCAGTCACGCCAAATGCGCCAAAAGTCTCCTCGCTTGGTTTAAACAAACCGCGCGGCAGTTGAGAAGCGTAGGCTAATGTCTTTTTTTCAAAAAGCTTTCCATCTATCAAGACATCTGCATCAAAAATCACAATTTGAGCGTCAAACTTTTCGCCCTTTTTAACGGCAGCTTTGAGAAGATCAGGCTCAAATCGGTCATCTGCATCCAAAGCAATAAACCACTTGCCCCTGGCAACAGATATTCCCAAGTTACGCGCACAGCCGGCATATTTATGCTCAGAATGGAGAATGCGAATACGCGAATCGTTATCTGCCGCCGATTGCAATATTTTTAACGAGGCATCTGTTGAACCGTCATCAACAAAGATAAATTCAGCATCGCGTAAGCTCTGCTTCTGTAAATCCTCAATTGCCTCGGGTAAATACTTTTCTGCATTATATACGGGAACAACAACTGAAACCACAGGGAATTGGTTTAATGACTCGCCCATAAGCGTCTACCTTTTGACATCCCTATTAATCCAATATCTTGGCATACCGCCCTCAAAGAATTCAACTGCATCACGCATCATTGCCGCTGGACTGTCACTATATGAATTAATAGTATCTCCACCGCGATGATTTGTTAAAGTACAATTATCAAGACCAAAGAGAGGATTGTCAGTATCAATCGGTTCTTTATCAAAGACATCAACCGAGGCACCCATGATAACATTGTTTTTTAGAGCATCAGCAAGTGCCTTGTAGTCTACCATATAAGACCTGGCAGTATTGATAAAATAGCTGGTAGGCTTCATCAAAGAAAACTCCTTCTCCCCTAGAAGAATTGCCTTACGGCTTAATCTCGCATGGAGAGAAACGATATCTGCCTCTTTAAGAAGAGTCTCAAGCGGAACAAAACGCGCTATGTTTTTGTTGATAAACTCATGTCCGGCAAATGGATCTGAAATCAGGAAACGGCAACCAAATATTTGCAGCTTTTCATAAACAAGACGGGCAACAGCGCCGAAGCCTATAAGGCCGATTGTCATATCTTTCATCTCGTGGATACAGGTTTGCGTATTGGGATATTTTTCGCGCCACTCTCCCTTCTCTATTGCCATTGCCGAGCGCGTTATATTGCGGGTTTCGTTGAGCATTAAGCCAATCGTAAATTCTGCAACGGCATTGGCATTGTGGCTTGGATTCATTATTACACCGATGTTGCGCTCTGTACATGCCGCAAGGTCGATATTCTCGTGCCCTCCCCGGTTACATAAAACAAGCTTAAGCTTTTTTGCGTGGTCTAACAGGGTCTTCGTTATAGGGCAAAGATGGCACATTATCACATCAGCATCCCTGACGGCAGTTAAGAGTCCCTCGGGGAGCTCCAGCGTCTCAAATCCGCCCGTCTCAATAACCTTAACGATGTGGCGCATTTCATGGCGGGAGTTAACACCAAAATAGAAATAATCGACTTGATTAAATGTCAATCCGTCAAAACCCTCTATTCCATTACGCATCATATCGGGCGTAATAAAAATATCACCAATTGCTACACACTTCATAATACAATCTCCTGTCGTAGACTATTTTGCTGCTATTGACTTACGCCATCACGGATTAGGCACTCAGCCAATGTCAAATCAAACTCTGTTGTAATCTTGAAGTTCATCCTGTCACCTGGGACAATACCCACGGTTTTTCCCGCATCAAGATACATTTTTCCCGCCTCGATAAGCTTCAAAATCTCATCCGTTGTAAGTTTTTTTTGCAACCGATTGAACTCGCAAATGCGGAATGTCTGCGGCCCTTGATCGCAAAAGACCGTAGAGCGCGTTGGGACTGATGAGCTCTTCTTGCCGTCCTCGGCGATAATTACCGTATCAATTGTTGGCATTGATGTAGTCACCATATCATAGTCGGCAACCATTGTAAAGTTATCGTTAATAATACGCTCTGAGACAAATGGTCTGGCACAGTCGTGGATACAAAGCAAGTCTCCCTCTGATAAATCTTCGCCACGGAGTTTTACACAATAATCAACGATATTTGCCATCGAAAGAAAACGAGTCTCTCCTCCAGTAATCATATCTACCTTCGAAAGGTCTATGTCAAATTTGCAAAGCAACTCATGGCAATAATCCATCCATTGCGGATTCATCGCCAATACCACCTTGGCAACTCCCGATGTCGCCAAAAATGTGCGGAGAGTTCTAACAACAATTGGAATCCCGGCAATTTCTAAAAACTGCTTGGGAATATTGCGCTCCATACGACTACCGATTCCACCTGCAAGTATTCCGACAAAATTCATAAAATCCTCCATTACGACTTTGCATCTTCGGGACTCGTTTCTCTTGGAATAAAAATATGCTTAGACAAAGCCTTGAGAAGCCTGCTTCCATAGCGAACGCCCAAATAGCAAAGTACCATAGATAAAGCCACCCCTGAAAGAAATACAAAGAGCGTTTGCCCTTTAGTTAAATCTAAATTCGCATCACGCAAAAAATGTCTTATGCCATAATGATTCAAGTATAAATAGAGCGAAAAGCTGTTGCACCATCTAAAATCAAATTTGTTCAAAATAGTAATGCTGCCCCACCGTGAAAAGACCAAAAAGAGAAAAGCAAAGATAAAAACAACGATGACATAATCCCACTTGGCAACTCCTTTAAGTACTGTTCCCTTCCACATATACAGGCAAATCAAGGCTAGAAGTATCAGTTTAATAGCCATAAAGATATAGTTACCTATACTCGTAATTGAAAAAGAACGGGTTACCCGTAAGCTGCAATTATACAAAAATACGCCAAGCGAAAGTCCTGCAATCGCGCGAATAACTCCTAGCGTAGTTATAAACCAAAAAACTCTAAAAGAGGAAATCTTCGGCGAATTGTTAAAAATTATAGAATAGCAAACAAGAGATAACACCAAAGAACCAATTCCTGAAAAATAATTCCAATATCTCTTAAATAGCGGATATATTACAGCCATAGCAATAATCATTGCCGAGATATACCATGATGGGTTATTATATGTCCTTCCGACAAATAACCCTTGCATCCAAAGCATTGATACTTCAAAGAAACTGGTAGGTATTGAAACAAGCCACCCTTTCAAAGATAACCCGGCAATAGGAATCAATCTCAAAACAAATGCTATTAGAGTTGAAACGAGTACTATCGGATAAATTGGAGCAATTTTTTTGAAAATAAAGGCGCCTACCTCCGGGCTGTCTTTAGATTGGAGCTTGTGCGCCATAAAATAACCGGATATCATGAAAAAGAACTCGACAGCTAAAAAGCCCCTAGGCAGAAAAGAGGTAAAATTGGGAATTCCATTAAAATGGTGTAAAAAAACGGCTATGGCAAAAATTAGCCTCAAGATATCAACTTCAGGGTTATAAGCCTTAGCGGTATTTGGCGACATTTTAAAAAATTTCTTTAACATCCTTCAATCCCCCTAAGACTATTCAAAAAGTTCACCACGCAAATCATCTGGCGGCAAAACGCCTCTTACAAGCATTCCGACAAAATTCATCAGGCTACGATTATCACATGCTGTCGTCATTTTCAAACAACTCACCCCTAAGGTCTACATTTCGAAAGTCGACATCGTAATCGCCCGCAAAAAGATATTTCCCAAGATCGATTCTGGCAAAATTATGCGGTGCCTGCCGCTTACAATATGGAGGAGGCTGCATATATCCATCCCCATAGGCATAAAGCAGATAATTTTTTGGATTCTCTGGAATTGGCGCCATGAAATTGTCCTCAAATGGAATACGCTTTACACCTTCCAGCCCACCAAAAGGCATTGTCCCCTGCCCAATAAGTTTACCTACACTATCTATAACATGAGTTGGCGACTTCTCGTTTTTTTTCCAAGAGATAACCCAACTGTAAATCGAATGATAAACCCTTATGGGAAATAAAAATTCCAACAGTTTAAGTATAAGCCATTGATGCAGCCTTAATTCATCACGCCTGAGTTCTTGCCAATAAGCCTGAACCAGATATCCACACTTCGCAGAAAGTTTATCATGTATCTTTGCCAAAATCTTGTTTTTAAATGTTGCATCGTAAACCAAACAATCGATAAAAACACCGTCATCTACTGCATGGATGGATGAATATTTCGTTGAGAAATATGTATCTCGCAAACGAATCTTGTCAACCATATAATGACTTTTTGTGCCATTATAGTAACAAGTGTGAA
Source organism: Kiritimatiellia bacterium (assembly GCA_045603485.1). Taxonomy (GTDB): domain Bacteria; phylum Verrucomicrobiota; class Kiritimatiellia; order RFP12; family JAAYLN01; genus RGIG5952. Next base: position 49,825 of record JAZUMF010000110.1, read on the forward strand.
CAAAACGATCTCCTAATTCCTCATCACAGACTTTTCGGAACTTATCAAATTCTGGGCGCAAAAAACCTATGTCATAATCATCATCCCATGGAATACTTTTCCCGTTTCTAACTGCTCCCAGCAATGTCCCTCCCGCCAAGAAATAATTAATTCCATGCTTTCGGCAAATTTGATCGATTTCACGAAGGATTAGCATCTCTGCTGATTTAAGTTGAGTAAGTCTTCCTTCATAAATGGCCGTATTGCTGTCATAAGAAAAAGGCAGGCAAACTTGATAGCATACTATTTTTTTTACCGTATCGCTAAGCGGCAACTCACATTCTTGCAACTTCCAATTTGTTCCGTTAAACTTTAGCGAATTTAAGGATCGATGTTCAATACTTTTCTTGGGTGAGCAATTATCTGTCAAAGACAAACAATTTGAAAATCCTTCAAAGATTATCCGTTTCAGCATTGCCTTTGAGACTCTGTGAGATACAACATTAAATTCATGACCGGGCACTGCATTATAAAGTGCCCAATAAGCTGCGCAAACGGTATCAGTGACGGTCGTAATATCAACTATTGTACTGTGATCCTCATCTGTAATTTCGACTTTCTTTATCTTGAAGGACTCTTCTGCCACTTTAAAAAATTCAGTTGAAAAGGTATTGTCCGCAAGAATACCAAACATATTAACAGAACGCAAAACCGTCAAATTTAACCCATTGTCACGGACTGCTTCCCGGCAAAAACGATGCAAGTCCAATACATAACATCCAGAAGGACTACGCATCTCTTCTTTCTTTTCCAGAATATAATCATATTCGCGCTCAGCAACAGCACTAACGCCTTCAGGCACTCCCTTTGGTTCTGGAACGAATATATGCACTACAAATCTGACATTCTTAAATCCTTTGGCTGAAGTGAAGGCTTCTTTTATCAGATTCAATATTCGCTCACGGTATTTACATCTTTCGGAATCTACAAAAACGAATACCGCAGTGTCATTATTAAGGCAGTCTTTAGGAAATGCTCCGACACTATCATTTGCTGCATTTAATACCGTACACCCTAAAGGATGTTTTTCTGCTGATATTTGTTCAAGTACCTCTGACGCCAAAACCCCAGCTCGGGAACCATCGGAAATTACCAAAATGCGGGAATACTTTGCTACTTTTTTGTTTGCATTGTGTTTATCAAGAATAACATTGCATCTTCGTGTTTTTTTTATGGCAGTCTTGATAATTGCATACTCATCTTCAATAAGCAATCGCTGCTTGACTTCACATTGAGGCATTTCTCCTTCATTATTCATAAATGCTTTTCTCCATAAATCAGGTAAAATCACATTACATTATATCAAACCCGCAACTAAATCAACAATACGCTCTGATGCGCAGCCGTCATCTACGCATCCCTTTTTCTTTAAAAAGGAATCAATATCGGTTAAAAACACTTGCTCGTCAAAGGCAAGAATCCTTCCAATCAACTCATCAGAGTTTTTTGCCAAAGGAAATGGCATTTTATCTAGCGGATCATAGAAGCCCCGCTCTGAATCATAGCTGGCAATATCCGTTGCGAACAAAAATCCCGGGCGCTTGGTATGGATATATTCGCATATCCAACTGGAATAATCGGTAATGCCCGCGTCTGCACAATACATAAGCTCGGCAATATCGGGATAGGCAGAGGCTGAAACTACCCCCTCTGGAAAAGACAATCCCTCTATCATCTTTTTAGTCCTGGGATGAAATCGCGTTAATATGACCCACTCGCCTCCAAATCGCTTTGATAAAGCGTGAAGAAGTTTATCGTACGGCAAATCGTATGGCAAAAGCGAGCCGTTATCGCGGAATGTAGGGCCATATAGGCAAAGCTTCTTTTCTAGGGGTATAGCCAATGCTGAATAGACCTTGCTTTGAATCTTTTCCTTATCCGACGGATTTTTTTTGAACAGCAAATCATTTCTGGCGTGTCCAAGCCGCTTTATCGTCGTTTTTTTGAAGTATGTTTCTCTATAATATCCATCCTCAAATGCACTGTTTGAAATGGCTATATCAAAAGTTTTGCCCATCTGAAAACCTGCCAATTTTTCCAGCAACCCTACAAATCCTTCTTTTTTTGGAAATCGCTTTATTCCCAAAGAGCCGTGCCATGTGTTTATGGCTGTCTGACCGTGCTTTGGCAAATAGCACGCGCCGACAATTGTAGCATTATTGTCGATAATTATGTGTGCACTATATAGATGCTTATAAAATTCGTGAGAATACACCTTGGTTAAAGTCACCCCATGGGGAAATTCACTTGCGTCTCTCTCTACATTGGCACTTTCCCCACCTGTAACCCACACAATTTCATACGGCAGGCCTCTTCTCAATATCTCTTCGCATATATATTTTGGATTGCAATCATATGCCCCGCTGAAGGTAGCAAATACGATTTTATTTTTCTTTACCTTTGTAAAATAGCGACAAATTAAAACCGAAATTATGGCACAAGCGAGCCCTGCAAGATGGCATAATGCTCTTAAAAAGGCATGCTTTTTAAGGGCATTTGATAAATTACGCGCTTTTATATATGGATTTAGCATTGCCCAAGAGACTACTTTCCTCTAAGCTTCCACAAAAGCCATGCCGACAATGTCTTGGCATCGGAGATTGTGCCATCGAGAATGGCTTTCTCGACGCCGTCCTCGGTAAAGAGCAGAGTCTCGACATTTTCATCTTCGTCAAAGTCTGTCTCGCCAGGGCAGGCTTCAACCTCGGCAAAAAAGAGATGGAGGACTTCTTCAGAGTAGCCAGGACAAGCATAGATGGAGCCCAGCGGCAGTAACTGACGAACGATGTAGCCGCTCTCCTCGCGGAGTTCGCGATGTGCGGCAACATCGGGGGCCTCGCCCTCTTCTGTGCATCCTGCCGGCACCTCGATATATGCCTGCTCAATGCACTTTCGATACTGACGGACAAAGACAAACTTGCCGTCGGGGCGACGGGCAAGAATAGCGACAGCACCACGGTGGCGGACGCACTCTCTTACCGATTTGCTTCCATCGGGGAGTTCAATGTCAATTACATCAACGGTAAGAGCGCGCCCTTTGAAGCCATTGCGGACATTCAATGTTTTTTCATAGAGGGGAGAATTTTCTCCTTGCTGAGCCTGCGTTCTGTTATTTGCCTGCATAACACACCTACCTTTACTGAATTAAATCTCCTGCAAGGCGAAGACCTATTCGCCTATCCTTTTGTGGAACAAAATCACGCCAGACGACATTGGTATTTATGGCGCAACCGCCTATTGGAACGGCATTCTTTCCATTGGGTCTATCAAGACACCACTCATAAACATTACCGAACAGATCGGATACGCCAAAACGATTTGGGAAATGACCGACTGGATGTATCACATCGCCAGAATTAAAGGGAAGCCACCCTAAGCTTGGATAACGCTCACCCTTTGCTGCGATTGCCCACTCGTTTGTTGTCGGCAAGCGGAACTTGAATGTATTTTGCGAACTATTGAGTTTAGCAATAAACTGAAGACTCTCTTGATGCGAGATTCTCTCGACGGGATAGACATCACGCTTGAGCTCCGAATCATTTTTCATGCCGAGTGACTCCCATTGTTCCTGGGTCACTTCGGTCTCACCAAGCCAAAAGCCATGCGAATCGCGGACATAATCGGCATCGGCGGCAGGAATCCATCGCATACTCAACCTGACTCCTGGTGATATAAAGACAAATTTGCGATTCCCCTCCTTTGCAATATCGGGAAGAGCTTTGTCGTCTAAGTTTGCCATTGAGAGTGCGGCATTGAATAGCCCTTCCGCCTCATGATATTGTTGTCTTGCATCGTCCCAATTCATTCGTGCATGAAGAGTCTTGGCATGCTGCATCGTCCTAAAGGCTTTCTTGACAAGCTCGGTTAACGCCGGGTTATCGCGTAGTCTTGCCAGCATTACCTTCGTCTGCGCGACTGTCGCCAAATCCATTGCATCTTCGGTCATCTCTTTAATCCTGCGGATGCGCTCGAATCTATTTGGCGGCTCCTTCTGTGGCTCAGGAATGCTTTCGGCCCTTAATGCAAAATTATAAAAGATGTTTACGCATAGCCCAACCAGCAGCGCCAATGCCGCGCCTGCAACAAAGGGTCTTAAATTCCGTAATGGACGGCTTGGAGAAGTCCGCTCTGATGCGGCGTCAATGAATGCGCGGCAGGAAGAATGCCGCGATGTAGGATCTTTAGACAGAGCCTTAATGATGGCATTATTCAGATTTTTTGAAAGACCGTTGATGGGGTCTGGCGCTCGGGCTACAACCGCGCGCTCCATAACGAGCGAATCACCCGACTCAAATGCCGAGGCAAAGGGAACATTGCCTGACAGCAATTCATAGAGAAGACAGGCAAGTGCATATTGATCTGCCTTGCCGTCTTGTTTTCCTCCAGCCCACTGCTCCGGCGCCATATAGGGTCGAGTTCCCGCCACATCTCCGGTCATAGAACTAACTCGCCCCATAGAGCTTCGAATTTCGGCAGCTAAGCCAAAATCCAAAACAGTTGTATAATAATCGCCATCGCGGTTCTCTATAACGATATTTGAGGGCTTTATATCTCTATGGACGACTTTGTTTGCATGAGCATAATCTAAAACATCTGCCACCTGCCTGCAAATATCTAGGGCTATCTGTACGGGAACAATTCCACTTGGAAATTGGCGTTTCCAAGAAGAAAGCGTCTCGCCTGGAGCATAGCTCATTAAAAGAACCGAGTCGCCGGCTGAAATGCGAAGCGGATTTGAAAGACCGCCTGCGAAGTTTTCGACATTCTGTACAAGATGCAAAACCAAAGCAGGGGCAATATGCGGATGGTGGAGGCGCGAGACTATTGCAAAATTGGCACGCATGCGTGCCATTTCATCCGCATTGTCACGCAAAAGCGGATGGAGCGTCTTTACTGCTACCTTTGTCTTTGAAACGGTATCAAGTGCCAAATAGACAATGCCGAATGCACCGCCGCCCAACTGCCTTAAAACGATATACTGGTCAAACTTCCCCAGCGCATCGGCTGGAATGTCTTTTTCAGGGGCTGAAAGCGATGGAGAAGATGCTAAACTTCCCAAAATGGGGGCGGAAGAAGAGCCCGCATCCCCATCTCTGAAAATTAGCCTTTCACCATCATCACCCATAAAAGCTCTACTTACAGAAGACCCTTCTCAAGACCTTCATTACACCGTCATCATCGTTTGAGGGCGCCTCATACTTGCTGATCGCCTTAACCTGAGGCACGGCGTTTGCCATAGCATAGCTTTCCGTGCATGCGGACAGCAAGCCCAAATCATTGTCGAAATCGCCAAATGCCATACACTCATCAGGAGAAATTCCCAAACGCTGCTGCAGGAATCGGATACCGTCACCCTTATCGACACCCGCAGGCATAACATCAAGCCAGATATCGGCGCTGACGCGGACGCACATCTCATCGCCGTCGAGCGGGCTTAATACCGGTAAAATATTCTTTGTTGAATTCTCTAAATCGTGAAGTGCGATCTTTATGATCTTATCGCGGCGAGCCTTCTCGAAGAGTTCGTCGGAATGCTTTACTCGGGCATAATACAGGGCAATGTCATCCATCTCGCTTTGGTGACGGCACTTGGGACTGTAGGCACAATCTGCGCAGCAGACAACAGGCAATACCGTAGGAATGGCAGAAGCGGCTCTTAGGACGCGTTCAACCTGCTCACTTGTAAAATTGCGCGAAAGCACAATCTCGCCATAAATGCAAAAGAGAGCTCCATTGTCTGCCATAAAGACCAAATCATCCTGGCAGTCGCCAAACTTTGTCAAAATATTGTAGTACTGACGCCCAGAGGCAATCACGACATGAATACCGCGCGAATGTAAATCGCGAGCCATATCAAAAAAACCTTCAGGAACACGCTTTTGCGAATCCAAAAGCGTTCCATCCAAATCCATCGCAACCAATTTGATTTTCGTACCGTCAGTCATAATTAACGATGCTTTCTGAAGAGATAAAGCCCCGCGCTTAAAATTACAAAATTAGGGAATGCGACTCCAAGCCAAATTGGAATCACTCCACCCTTAGCCTGAACTCCGCAGAAGAGCGTTAAGGCATAATATCCGATAAAAAGGAGAATCGCCATAACGACACCGGAAAAGACACTTTGTCGCCCGGTGGCGACTCCAGCTGGGACGGCAAAGAGAGTGATGAAGAATGCCGCTAATGGTGCTACAAAACGATTTACTATCTCATAAATCCAAATACGGCGAACCTTCGTGGCAAGACTGGGTCTTACCTCAACATATCGAATCATATCGCGCACAGAAAGCATCTCTTGAGTAGGATTTACCCCCTGTTGCGTATGTTCAACGATAAAATCGCGAGGCTGTTCATCAAGCTCAGGCATAACCATCACCGCACGGGAATAAGTCCAATAAGGCACACGCTTCGTTGGATCCTCAAGATGCGAATCAGGTCTAAGCTTTGAAACTGTTACATCCTGAAACCACCACGCTCCGTCATGATATACTCCGGATTGGGAAGATAATACTTGAGATTTGTAACCATCCTCGTCCGTCCAAGTAATTCGAACATCCTTAAGAGAATTATCCTTCGTCTGAAATTGCCCAATCTGCCAATCACGGCGACCGGCGACATTGTTATAAGGAACATTAGAGAGATATAAACTTGAGTCGGTTTTAAAGCCCGAATTCTTTAATATTTCAGCTTCATAGATAGCCTTTGGTGCATAAAACTCGCTGCAAATAAAGGTCAATCCTGAAAAAACCAAGGCCGCACACAGCATAGGCGCAACAATCGTTGAAAAGCCGATTCCGCTTGCGCGCATTGCCGTTATCTCGCTATGGCGGGCAAGCTGCCACATAGCATAAAGTCCGCCAAGCAAAAGCGAAGGGGTAATCAGCCACTGAAGGTCATTAGCCAAAAAACCGAATATATACTTCAGAATGTATATAGCAGGCGGCTTTGCCTGAAACATCTTGTCAATTTCACCAAACAGCTCAAAGATAAGATGCAGCGAAGCAAAAGCCAGAAAGCAATACGCCACAGGCGTTAAAAATTCACGAAGGATATATCTAGTGAGAATTCTCATCATTATCCCATCAAAGACATTCAATGCCTACTAGCAAATTCCCTTTTCAATGTAGTTTACGACATAGTCGAAAATTGCATCCTCAAGAGAAGTAAACTCATGAGTAAAGCCAGCGGCACGCGCCTTTGACATATCTGCCTCGGTAAAGTACTGATATTGGTCTCTCAGAGAAAGCGGCATCTCAATAAACTCAATATTCTCAGGGATATTCAAAGCTCTGAAAACCGCGCGGGAGAGGTCGACCCAAGAGCGGGCATGGCCCGTTCCGCAGTTGAAGATGCCGTTTTTGTCGGGATTGTCGTAGAAGAACATCACCTCTGCAACGGCGTCCTTGACATAGACAAAATCGCGGACCTGACCGCCGTCTGGATATTCTGGCTTGTATGACTTGAAGAGGCGCATCACGCCATCCTTCTTAATCTGAGCGCAAGCCTTATGGACCAGAGAGCGCATATCACCCTTATGATCCTCATTCGGGCCATAAACATTGAAAAACTTCAAGCCGACAATCTTGTCAAGCCAGCCGTTCTCGATAGCAATCAAATCAAAATCCTGCTTGGACTGGCCATAAAGATTCAAAGGCTTCAACGAAGGAATCTTTGCGATATCATCTGAGTAGCCCTGTTCACCATTACCATATGTGGCAGCACTGGAGGCATAAATAAAGCGGCGATTGCCGGCTATGCACCACTCGGCCAAAAACTTCGTATAGGCAACATTATTGTCTGATAGATAGTCCCAATCTCTCTCAAGAGTTGAAGAACACGCCCCCAAATGAAAAACGGCGACGGCATCATCATGCAAACCCTTACGAACCTCATCGCGGAATGCGCGCTTATCGACAAAAGCCGAATAGCGCATACGCGACAAATGAACCTCCTTAAGGGGATGGTTCAAGTTGTCCACGATAACAATATCGTCCTCGCCGCGAGCATTCAGTGCTGCGACCACATTGCTGCCGATAAACCCGGCACCGCCAGTAACTATCAATTTTGCCATATAAAAATAATACCAAAAAAAGGCTAAAGAATGAAGTTTTAACCTAAATTTTCAAGTATTTTATCTCTTCGGCTCCAGATTTGTATCATTTGGCACAGGGTTGAAATAAATACCGCTACCATTACCATCAAACAACAGTCGCAAGACCCCACCATAGAACGCCCCGGAAATTTTGCCATAATGTGCAGAAATCAACTTCCCCGATTCATCGACCTTGCATCGTGTCCTGAAAACCATATATTTATCTTTTTCTAAATGCAGGGATATTCTTTGATTTTTCGGCATAGAGAGTGCATCTTTATTTTTAAACAGAAAATAACTTTGTGAATATGCAGTGGCATTGGTTGACGCATCGTAACAAGTATCAAATGTCGAATACGAATCTTTCTCCAAAATGTAAAATCCCGCATACGGAATATTTGTAAACGAAATTTCGGTTGTAGTATCTCTACTATATCTATCAAAAATAACACCGCTAAATTTTACCTTAAGATCTTCATACTCACCCTCACCATAGGGAGAACACCATTTTCCTTTCTCTAAATCTAGCCCAATCCATACATTGGTAATCGGCGGATTGTATGGCTCAGATCTCCAGTTACAAAAAGATAATTCTGTCGGATTTTTTATTCTTTTCAAGACGATTGTTCGGTTTTCACCGTATGGTTGCCATTTCCCGTCTATTAAAACGGGTGAAACACCTTTTCGCCAATGAAAGTCAATCTTATCAAATGATGAATAATATCCGTCTTTATGAAATCCAGCGCTCATTCTACCGCCGACTTTTTCTGATATTTCCACATAGCCTCTTTCATCGCTGCAAAGTGAATCGTACCATGTCTTTCGTGGATAATCGTTTTGCCACTCTATATTGACAGATACATTGGAAACTGAGCCTCCTTCATCGTCAACTATCCGATAAATAATTTTAGCCATAGCACCTTTTCTAAGGGCTTTTTGAACCTCCGGCCTCGTTGCTTCATCATAAATAGCTTGGAATTCAGGGCTGAATTTATGAACAACAGCAAGTGCATTTATGCAGAAAAGCGTGATTGCGAGGATTAAGAATTGTTTCATTTCAGATTTCCTTTCTCAAGTATTTTATAAAAAGCGGGATAGGTACAGAAATAAGCCATGTTTTTAATATCGGAATGAAGCCAAGGCATAATCGCACCTCTTGAGATTCTTTGTGAACATGAACGACCCCATTCATTTGAACGATTATCTTGGTTATTAAAATCAAAATCTAAACCATCATCTACATTCCTACCAATAGTAATCACCTTACCTGCAGCACTTGAAACAGCCGGGATATGAAATGCAAGAATATCTGCGATTTCATAATCAGTCATAACTGGGCTGAACATCGCTGATACGCCTCTATTAAAGACCGGATTACTAACAATTGAACCATTCTCAATAAGTGCATTCGCACCTGCAGGAGAGTATTTAACCCAAACTAACATATTGTTTATATTGGTAACCCAACAATGAAAACTCCAGCCAGCCAGCAAAGAGCCCGCAATGTTCACACCTTTGAATACCTCTTGCTTTTGCCATGGATAGGCACCAAGCGATAAGTCAATATCGATAAATGGCCAGCTGGAACTTAATGTAGGCCAATGAAAAACGCCAGTAGTAAGACCTGGGACTTCAGAAGCTTCCGCAAATACCTCATCGCCTGAAGAATAAAAATTAAATACCTTTAGACCTGTTTTTTTTAATAGTGGAGCGAAACGCCCTGCCCAGCCAATTTTCCCACGGGCGTCATTAACATCATTTGTAAACCATGTATACCAATTTGCCGCCCATGTCCGTGAATCATATCCTGACCAGTCAGTTGGCCTATATTTTGAAATGATTTCATTATTATTCCCTTGCAATTCTGGCCTATATGCTTCAGATGCAACTGCTGCATTAAGCATTATATATGTTTTTGCATTAGCACCTTTAAGCAAGGCTTCCGAGACTACCATATTACCAAGGGAATGACCTATTAGAACTGCGTCATGCCCATACTTATTGACCAAATTTTTAAAAGTCGATGCAGTGAGTAGCGCTTGCCTGACATCACGATGATAATGCAAGGCATTTAATTCTTCAAATAAATGATGAAAATCGCCTGACCATGTAACGCCCCAATAGCGGGCATTCATACCTGACACCCAAAATCTTTTGAACAACTCCCGATTCCAATCCATAGCTGCATCTTCTGAAACATTGAAGCCATGAACAAAAAAAAGATCTTTGGGGGCAAGTTCACAATCTGGATTATTTGGAGGCTCCTCTGTCCCAGAGAAACTTGTCATTTCTTCGTTGTGTGCGCCACGAATATTTACAAATCTAAACATATCATCAACGCTTGATGTTTTTATTGGAAGGGTGCATGAATACATTTCTCTATCATAAACCGAAATCGTCATCTTTAAATTGAAAGTCTTTGCCTTTCTTGCTTCAGCAACCATGAGACAGGACTTTTCATTAAACGACAAAGCTTGTCCCTTGGGTATTACAACTCCTTTTTCGTCTAATGTTCTTAACGGAGCATTTGTCAATCCATTGTTATAAATATCAACTTGCGGAGAGGTGCGAATATCTCCTGCCAACAAATGATTGATTTCGGCAAATGTATAATTTAAAATATCGTCCTCAGATTCTGTTGTGATTTTGAAGTTAATGCCGTTTCCCCATTCTGTAAGAAACGGCCCAAAGTGAATTGCTATGGGAAAAAGATTTATTAAATCAAATGTGCCATCAACTTTTTGGTTGCTCCAATTATCCGTACCAGATACTGATTGCTCTTGCCATACAGCCCCTGAAATTTTAGACTCATTAGTCCAATATCTGAAGATTTTCCCTGCTTTAAAGAGTGCGATGTCCCATTTGTCAATTGAGCCGTCTCGATTGTAATCAGGCAGTAACAACGGTTCTATTGATGTTATGCGTTGCTGTGCAAAATCACGGACATAATGTGAACCATCTTCTGCAATAAACTCAACTGATAAGTCGCAATACCCGGTCTCAAGAGATTCAATCTGAATTGGTATGCTATTTTCGGCACTATCGCCATAACGACTTATGAGATTAAACCATTTGCGAATTGAGATATAGCGTACCGGTGTTGTTTCGCTGTCTAAAAGAAGCTTTTTGGGATAATGAAATGAATATGTATTTACCTCTGGTAGGTATACTTTGAATTTGCCGGCTCCGTTTAATGCAAGACGCAAAAAACCATTTGCAATAAGTGTGTCTGTTTTTATATGGAGCCTGTTAGTATGATTTGTTCCCGTAGGGATAGGGTATCCAATTGAATATGATAATTGGTTATACTCTTCAAGCGCTGGTTCAGCCGATGGCGTTTCAATTTTAACTCCAAGAACGGTATATTTATTTGTGCTTATAATTTTACCATTGTTTACTACATAGACAATCGCATCATCAAATTTCTTACTGGGCGCATCCCCAGATACGGTTACGGTGCATGAATCGTATGCTATATCAAACCCTTCGCCATTTTCATTGCTGATTTGAGTGCGATGTGAAGCGGACAATACCGTTGAATAATTTTCTGCGTGCTCGGGGCAAGCGCAGCATCTATCGTTGTCGTTTTTTATATGGAGAGAAATATCATCGGTATTATCTCTATACAGATACAGTACATTAGGCTGAGGGTTTCCAGATAATATTTCATAATACTCATCATCAAAAATGTCATTGTCGTTTTCAAATTGATTGGCTTGGCAATCACAGGGAAGCGAGTCGCAATTACATGCGTTTATGTCGCAACATTCGCACTGCTCAAAGCAATTGCAATATTCATTATCACCGCTTTCACTTTCTGTATCAATGTCGGGACAATACCTAAATGTTTGCGTAAATGTTGCAGGTGCGCTATTTAATTTTTTTGGATGACTCAGTGTATAGTTTATAGTCCGAGATTGGTCTTTAGGGAAGTCGCTGTTTATTATTGCACTGATTGGCGGTCGATTTAATATAGTAACATCCATGGATTCGCTTGACCATGTTGCGGTTAAGTCTTCAAATTCTAATCCGTGGGTAAGCGTAACAAATTTACTGTTGTCATTACAACTATGGATACATGGAATTGTTGCGTCTGTATGTGGAAAGGCTATCCATCCAGAAGGTGAGAAAAGCGAAGGAATCTCTCCTATCAGGAATTCATCTGATTTAATGGCTATATTTAAGCTTTCGGACTTTGTAAACCATATACTTTTTTTAACTCCCTTTGGAACAGCAAGATATAGCGTATTTGAGGATGTACTTCTGCTTTGTGGGCTTCCGACAAGTGGTACTATAGAGTCTCCTACAACAAGGCGCCCAGTGCCTATGCCTGAAACTGTAACTTCTAGGATAGCGATTTCTTTTGATGGTTCGGGATATGTGACTATGCCATTTGTTGAGCCTGAATAGAAGATGTGTTCGAGATATGTGTAATATGAATTTTTTGGGTATGAGAGCGGGTTCAGATTGCCTAGTTTTGCCGCAAGTCCATCAATATAGATTTCACTTATTGAATGTGGATTATTTGGATTTGTCTTATAGATTTCGACTTCTTCTTTGTCGGTGAGTCCGTCATAATCGGTATCTTTGAGTTTGGGGTCGGTATGGTGGAGTTTTATCTCTTCCCAAGCGGTGAGTCCGTCATTGTCGAGGTCGGATGTACCGTCTCCCAAATCGCCTATGTAGGCTAGGAGTGCTGATGTAGCATTTGTGCCAAGGTTTATCGTTTGGACATTGCCGTTGCGGTAGATGGCTGTTGTGACGCTGTTGGTGGGTATTTGGCTGTAGCGGAATGTGACTAAGCCGTCTTTATAAAACTCTGCTTGGAAGGATACTTGCGTGTCGGGCAGGCGGTTTAGGAGTGCGCCTTCCCATGTGATTATGCGTGTATTGTTGTCGGTTGAGGCAGTCCAGATGCGCGAGGGTGAGAAGTCGTCCCAGAGGCTGCCCGGTAAGAAGCCGTATGAGCCTTGAAGCGGCGCATAAACGGTGATATTGGAGAAGGTCGAGATTTGGGGAAGCTCGGCGACGGGGATTCCGGGAGATGGTGACTTTACCGTTATTGTGCCGTCTGTATGAATCCATACGGGATTTTCTTGGGTAAGTCCTTCGCGGGAGAGGCGATTTGTGCAGCCGTCAAAGAGCCAGAAGCCGTCATCGTGGGCACCACGGCGGGCAATGTTTTCGGCGAGTGTTGCATTTGGTGGAATTGTGAAGTTATGCGTTTCATTGGTCTTTACTGATGCCAGCGTATAGCCAGTTAGTCGTTCTATCGCTGAGAAGGTATTGGTTGAGAGTTCGGCTAGTGCTTTCGGAATG
>JAZUMF010000111.1:0-38791 GCA_045603485.1 Kiritimatiellia bacterium
TGACGCTTAAAAAGCATCTCCTCTTGGCGAAGTTCTTCCATAGCAAGCTTCCTGACATTCAAATAATACGATTTCTTATCCATAACCAAACCTCACTAAAAACCAATCACATTGACAAATATACCACACCAAAAAATATAAAGCAACAACAAAATGAGATTACGGTGCGGAATAAAATTAGGGAATGTAAAAGTGGGATGACTAGTGATATGATGAGGTAGAAATTGAGGTGGTGGTCACAAAATGAGATTACGGTGCGGAACAAAATTGAAGTGGAATATCAGGTGAAAAAAAGTGGTAGCTGAAAGTTTTAACGCAGAGAGGCAAAGGCGCAGAGAGACTGAGATTTTGTAGTTTTTTGGGACTTGATGGCTGTTCGGTGAGTTGATGGTCACAAAATGAGATTACGGTGCGGAATAAATTTTATAATGCAATAGTTTTAATCTGCTACTATGTGTGATTTTGTCAAAATCCAGAATTGATATAGGTAGTTTGATACAATTCGGATTTCCCCCAGGCGACCCCATCAGCCGTAAGACAAAATTAGCACGATAGTTAATATCATTAGCATTCGTTACTCCAATGAACATACGGTAACTAGCAGCACCAACATCATATTCCGGACGCCAAGTAGCATGTATATTTCCATTGGCGGTAATCAAGGCCGGCGCTGTCCACCATGCTTGATTCATGCCATTAGTTTGCCAATAAAGTGTAGCACTTTTATTAACAACTGCAAGAGGTTTACCACGGTTTTGCAGCTCGACTGCAATATCAATTGTTTCTCCTCGATACGCACTTATTTGTAATGTGTGTGGATTTTGTACCTCAACTTTGAAAGTCGCTGGTATTGCGGCTAAAATTGTTGTACTAGTCAATAGTAAGCTTATTGCTGTTAAATATCGCATTTATTCCTCCTTGAATGAGTATCCTGTATTGTAGTCAATAATGATGTTAAGTGTGAATGTATCGAGCGCAGAATAGCTCTTACCGTCATAAGCGTAATTGGGTAGCTCGTCTGGCTTTGATGGCAATAAAATGTCTCTTTGGCCTGTTAAAACTGGCAACACCGATACCGTAGAGAAGCTGTGCACTTGAATGCCTGTTGGATTGAGCCTGCCACGCTCATACTGTGTTAGTGTTAGTGGTATGTTGTCTTGCCAATATGAGAGTAGATTGGTATTGAATCCTGTCCAATGTCCTGTACGCTCCACAACATCTTCAACTGACCTACTTCCATCGGGCGAGAAAGAGCGATTAACCTCTGTATATGTGCAACTCTCCTCATATGGCACTTCATACTCATATTCATGCGTTGCACAAGTGCCCGCAGTTTTTATAGTAGCGTCATAATGTTTTTCAAAGTATGGTTTGTAATATCCCAGCGATGTGTAAGCATGGATGTCATACCAATAATTTGGCTCACGACGACTCGTTGGCACTATATATACATCACCCTGCAATGGAGAGGTGTTGCGAGTAAAAAGTCCCGAATAAAATTCGCCAGTACGGTCTGTAATTATATCAAGCAGTTCAGGCACATCTTCAATCGAAGTTCGATAGTATCCAAAAGACTCTTCGAATTCAGCATATTGCTCAGTTGAATCTGCGCGCCAATTAAGCGGCGCACCGGCAATCAATTCAGTATCTTTTTCTTCGATGTCGCTATGATTTAACTCAGGTTCGTTAATTCGCTCTGATATATTTTGGATCGTGCAATGCGTATAGTACGATTGCTGTGATGCATCAACATATCGAAGCTTCCTGAGCCAGTGCCTGCAGTTCGATGCAAAACGACGCCAGGAGTTTGTCGCGATACTGGAATAATCGCTCATTCCCTTCAATGGAGAAGTATCAAGCGGATATTCGGACTGTTCTATGTATTCCTCTGAATACCGTATAATTCCAGCAACATATCGCAAATGCCACTCATCGGTATTAGAATCAAAGTTACAAAAATGTGAAGCCAGACGAATAATATCATCACGCACACGAGAGCAGAATGAAGCTGTAGGGTACGAGCCCAAATAGGACTCATAAGAGTCATGCTCCAGCCCCACGGCTGCATATCGTTCTGCAATCGCCATCTCTAAAGCCAAGGCTATATCATAATCAGTCAACCTAGCATCTGACCAATCCCGACTCCATGCCTCAAGAGCTCTAGCTAGTGTGCGCTCGTGTGGTTCTATATCATCTTCGTCAGACATTAAATCCACCTCGCAGTATCAGCAACAAGTATCGTTGTGGTGGCGCCACCATTGACCCTACCATTGCATGTCCATGTCTCCGCAGTTGGCAAGACAATATCATCATCAAGCGATGCTGGCGAAAATGTCGCAGTTGTACCTTCTGTGCCGGCTGCCAAATCTGTTGTGGAGGTATACCAAACACCAATCCCCTCGGTGCCAATAATCCAAGTGCCATCAAAACGCCGCCGAGCCGGACCGCAGATAGTACCATCAAGCGCGACTTTAAACACTCCACGGGCCCCTGCGTTCCATTCAGCGTCACCGATAAATATCGTAGTCGGGCCACTCCATCCCTCGGTCGCATCAGTATACTCGCCTACAGGAGTATCGCCAGTATTATTAGATGCTGGACAAAGCCTAGGCCAAATCCATGTACCAGTGATATTGTTAAGATTATCCTCGTTAGGACCATACGGCTTAAAAGTTATCGTTGGCGTGTTTGTGCGAGTTATGCGTGATACGATGCGATCAGGTGAGTATGTGGTGCTCGATGCACGGTAGTAATCATCGCCAATAATCGATCCATCAAAATCCTCATAATAATGCGGCGACTTAAATAACCCGTCTCGGCGAATACACCAGCCAACCGTTGGATAATATGCAAGAGTTGCGGCATCCGGGCCAGAGAGTGCAAAGGAACCATTCAGAGTGAGCCAACTATCCAACACCTCCCCGGTTGAGAGCGACAGTTTTGGCAACAAGCAGTCTTCTTCGAAAATCATCCAGCCGTATGAACTTGGCTGCAGAGCTACATACCCCGGACAAGTCCAAGCAAAGTCACTCTTGTATATTGGAGAAAAGAGAGGTTTTTTTGTCCATTGCGAGATCATGCGGTCCATCCTCCGACGGTTTCCGTCGTTGTTGGAAATGCGATAAACGGAGTACCTGCCGGCAAATCGTTTACCATGTTGAAGATTGGCAAACAAAACTCACTCTTGTTAACATCCTCCTCGTTATTAGCGATAGGGGTGGCTAGATAGCCTATCCCCGACCGTGCAATGACTTTAAGTATATAACATTGATTGCTACTCTCGTAGTGTGGGGAATCATTCTTACGCGGGGTAGTAGAGGCGCGATACGATGTACCGGCAAGCGTCCTATTGATATGTATACCTGGGCCCGCAATCGGCCTCAACGATTTAACAATCCGCACCAAATCATTCCACGCAGCGGCAGTTATTGTATCGCCCTGACGGACTTCATGTAGTCTTTGCATTGTTTATGCCTCCTCGTAAATATCAGTATCCCACTCGTCCGCCCCCGTCCAAATCTCGGTACGCACCCACAACTGGTCAGATCCCAAAACACAACGATCGCCCGTCTTCAAAAACTTCCAATCACCTTTAGGCTTTTCTTCCGGCTCACAAATTTTCCCACAGTCACCGCCGACATCTGGCTTAGTTTTATGGGTTGTCGTCCTAGTGACAGCCGGGGCAAAAACAAGATATGACTCTATCCCTTTCCGGATTTTCTCGACAAATTTTTTAGAAATCTCACTTAAATCTTCAACAATAGGCTCACCCATACTATCAACGCCCGAAACAAATTTATCAGCTGCAGCTATTTCTGCCGGGCTATTACGCCATTTAGCGACCTCATCGCAATGAGAAGTATCATCTGTACCTGCCAATTTTTTATTGCACAGCAGAGGCTTCTCAAGTTGCACCATATCAATTTCCCATAAAGTAGGAGTTTCAGAGCCACTACCAGCACCAATATTGTATGTCGTTTTAGGTGCTAAAGTGATTACAGCGTCAGCTAAACCACCCCTTCCTGGAGTAATAACCGTATCAATAACATAGTATAAATCACCACCATATGAATATAAACACCCCTTAGTAGGAGTCTTAGCCTTAACCGAATCATACGTACCGGCGATCTTCACAGTCACACGAGATTGATTTTGTATCGTTCCACTCCCGACCTGCTCCTGGGCATTAGTATTTCCATAATGTATTGTACTCATGTTAGCAAACTCCTTCAGCCAAAAGTCCCGACTCGCCCGCGATTTATAGCATCAATAATCTGCACTCTCTGACGATTACCCTCAGTAAGCAAATCCTCAGAACGCTTCATTTGCCCTTGGCCACCGACAAAACCGCCGATGCGCGAGAGCCTATCAGATATAATTTCATTTGTAGAAGTAGAATCCTTAATAGTTTCATGTTTTTTAGGCTTGGCGACCTCTTCGGCCTCAGCTAAAGCTGTGGTAATACTCTCATTTTTAGCGGCAAATTCAGCATCGGCAAGAGCAATAGCACCAGCAGCGGCTGTAATCTCCTTTGCGAGCAAAACATTAGCATCCTCAAGAGCCTTAATCTCAGCACCCAACTCGCGAATAGATTGACTGTCAGCCTCAGCTGCAGCAGAGGATTTAGACTGCATTTCCTCGTAATACTTTATTGAGTTGATGTTAGCCAGCCTCTTAGCGTCATCCAAAACCTGAATGCCAGTACCCGATTGAGACAAACCACCAATCTGCCGCCCGGCAAACAAAGCTCTATCAGTGTTTTCAGCTAAGCTCGCTGTAACATTAGCGAGTAACCCCTTAAGCTCCTCAATGCGTTCATTGTTAGCAGCTAAAGTCTCTGATTTGCCGGCGGTCGCTACATTAGTTGCATAATCATGCTCTAATTTAGCCTGTTTGCGGGCAAAATCAGCCTCAATTTGAGGTTTATCCGCATCAATCGCACCTCTCAATGCCCGTTGTTTTTCTGCTTCTAAATTAGCCAAAGCAGTTTGGTGCTCAACAGCTTTTTCCTTCTGAGTTATGTCCGAAGTACCAAACCGCAAATCTTCCAACCGGCTCAACTCCCTAATGGCCGTACTAATCGAGCTTGACATAGACTTAGCACGTAACTCAATTTGGCCAAATATAGCATCAAGCTTTTGCTGTCGTACCTGTTGTATTGCATGAGCAAATGCCGCACAAGAGGCAGCGACAGCCATAACAGCTCCCTTAGCCTCCTCAATGCGTGACTTAAACGACGGCCCTCCAATAGCTAATGTTTCCTTATTGGCATCAACAGCAGCATCCTTTAAGTCATTCAAAGACCTTTGAGCTTCCGAAGAATCCACCTTAATCTTGGTATTAGATTCAGGGATATCCTTTAAGTCATTCAAAGACCTTTGAGCTTCCGAAGAATCCACCTTAACTTTAAGTGTAATGTCCGTATCAGTATCAGACATCCAATGCCTCCATACATTCCATCTCGCCAGTAGTCAAGCCGCCGTATTCCAAATTTTTAGGTTGTCTAAGCATCATAATCAAGACACCCAAAGGCATCTCAATAGTCTCCCGCCATGACCAGCCAAATCTCTCACACGCAGCAGTAGCGAGAGAGACTAGCCAGCCATCGCCTAAACTTTTTTTTCTGCCATCCCATCCTCTACAACAGCCATAGAGCGCGCAACTTGGACAGAACATGCTCGAATAAGCTCAACAGCCAAAGAGGCAGGAATTGATTCAGCCCACGAGTTAGACAGCTCATCAATAAGAGAACTGCTTAACGCCTTTCGGACATCCTTATATGGCCTAGTCATAGCCCACATCGTCTGAATCCAGCCACCTAAAGGGCAGTTCTCGCCAGAAACAAGTGGCGAGTGCAACTCCTCTAAAACACCACACAAAGCAAGAGAAAGAGGATATACAGAAATGCCACCAACGATAATAATATCAGCATTCCAAGCCGCTACAGCTCGCGCAGGATTACCCATATTAAGCTCCAGTATCAGCAAGATTTTTTCCACCTTCAGCAGTAATCACATACATACGCTTACCCTTATGTTGCCCACGATTCTGCACGTTAGTAATGTATAAGGTAGTGCTAAGAATAGTGATAGTACCTCCAGTTTCAGGGGCGTCGCCAGATTTTGAAGCAACAACAGTAATGTTACCATTATAGGCCTCATCATAAAAAACAAGACCAACTCTAGCCCCTTGATTGTTTTCTACAGGCTCAAATTGAGCAGCCTTAGTTAAATTCTCATCAACAACAGTACCGCTTCCGTGAGTAGTCATAGTACCCCATTGACATTCCTCACCAACAAATTTAACAGTAGACATAATTTACTCCTTATTTTTAGTTAATGTGATTTGACAGGCAAACGAAACCGAAACAGTAACAGACCCAGATGCAGGATCAGAAGACTGCGACAAATCACGAAAATCCAAATAATCATCCTCAAGAAAAAGGATAGTTCTTTGAGCTGCCTCAAGCGCAGTAAAATTAAAATCGTTTATTCGATTCACCTCAGGCATCTCAATAAATTCAATTATAAGAGGGTCGATATCAACGACAAGCTCACCGCTATCATTTCGACCGGCATTAGAACAGCGAGGTGTTATAACAATAGCTGCAACTCCGCCTATCTCATGCAAATGTGTAGCAACAGATTGCAGGGTAGACAACGAATCCTCAGCAAATGCTCTGCAGCCAGCCTGCAAGAGCTCAGAATCGGCATTTAATTGCCCACAAATTTTTTCTTGCAATTCTCGTAAAGTCATGGTAGAATAATTTCCATCGTAGCATCTGTTTAAGAGACGTGGGGATTTGAACTCCCCTAGAGGGCTCCCACATGGGTGCTACTTTTTTTATAAAAATTTATAGACCTGTAAAAGGTCATCACTCTTGGAGTACCTTTATCACATTTCACTAGCAGTCTAAAGTGATCACCCTCAAGAGTATCCAGCTCCAAGCATACATCGCCTCTCCCCGCATCATACACCCTATCAGGCTTGCGCCATATTGATGGAATTAGTTCGATGTCTCCTATTGTTAGAGGTTTATCATTTGGATAATCGGGCATATAGGCAAAATGAACCCTATGATCGCCACCCTTTTTCCTTTTTTTATTCAACCAATTCTGCGTAACAATCAGCGGCTGATTTACAGACATAGCAAAAGCCTTAGTAGATGAATCAGCTTTAAGCATAGAGAGAAGTTCGCTGGATGCTTCTCCAAGCCGCATTGCAAAAGACCCACCCCTTGCAAAATTCTCTCTGATAAGCGAGCCTCTCCACCTGGCTCTGCCATTCTCAAAATTTATTTGATCTCCAAAAGTCTTTTTAAGTCTTCCATGTATTTTCTTATCTGAGACTTCAATACTAAGTTCGTCATTAAAGCCAGTCTCGGTACGATGCTGAGGCGCATCATCTTCTGTCATAACACCGAGTTCAAGGGCTTCGCGACGTGATATATCCTTAAGCCCCATACCAGAGTTGTAGTCAAAAGGAGGAAATGGAGTCTTAAATGCAGAAATTTCACTCCAAATCGGGTCTGATTTGGTGGCAATCATTCTACCAGAAAAGAGCTTTCCACCTTTCTCACGCCAACGGCTCGTCCAATTGCGCTTAACCTTAGATTCACGAACCCGCACCAATTCCTGGCATGGAAACGCTATCAAGGCTCCATCAGTCGTAGCCTCAAGCCAACTTACATAACCACGAGCAGAACGCACATTCTGGTCACGAATAAGATCCAAACGCTTAGTACTATGTAAGTCTGTGATATCACCCTCTCTAGGCCCAATACCAACTTGCGTCAAAACCTTACGCATATCCCTACGAAATTCCGATGCCGACAACGTCCCTCTGGCAACTTCAGCTGACAGCCTTCTAGCTTCATGCAAAACCCTAAGTTCTTCAACCTTTGCCGAGAAAAACGCTCGATCTCTTAACCCTGCCTGAATACCCGACCATTCAGACGATGGAATATTAGAGGCCACCAGAGCCTTTTGAAGAATCTTATCCGCTGCCGTCATAATGATCTGCCTCCCAAGGCTTCAAAAACATCAATAGCAGACTGGCGAATAACCTTCTGACGCTCCTCCATAGAAGGCATCACAGAAGAGTCCGGTAAATGCGTAGCCTTCCTTACAAGCCGCCATAAAACAGTCATATTGTCACCGTCCGTACTAGCAATAAAGCCACCTTGTCGGTCTTTCAACCACACAGCAAAAGTATTCTTTCCCACCATCTCACTAGGCCAAACATTAGCAACCGAAGGATGTACAGGGATAGCCATAGCTCGACCACGTTTAGGCGTCACAGTACCACCAAGCCATCTCAGCCTAACGCCAGGATGAGTAATAGATGCAATAACAGTATCACCGTCAACCCTCGAAGTAACAGAGTCTGCAGCTTGCGCCCAATAATTACTTCGTGGGAACCCCTTAGAATTACCCCTAGTATTTTTGGCACGAAAATGCTCAATCAAGCAATTAGATAGCGCTCTTGCAACAGCCCCCCTAACAGCCTCAAGTGCAGACGCAAACCGCTCCTCACCAAAGCCATCGGGGAATTTAACTGACACAGATAAAGACATACTCTAATCCAACAGTCGTGGCGGACATGCACCAGCCGCCAAAGGCGTAGCAGCCCCTGCCAAGTCCATCCCATCATAAGCAGCCTCAGGAGTGACCTCTCCCCTCGCAACGGCCCGGAAAAGCTCCAACGCCTGTTCCCGTGCCCGCCGGCGATCCTCGCCGACAGGCACAGGAAGACGCTTAAGCATATCATAAGCGGCATAGTCGCAACATGCAGCTATAAGCGAAGCAGGAACCAAACCTGGATCAGGCGCAACGCGCACCGAGCGATTAGCCCGGCAAAAGCCGCGCGCCATTTCAGCAGTTCTAGCCAGCAAGTCGGCGATAGGGTCACTACCGTCAGCGCCGGCACTCTGCCTAAACACATCCATCTCCTTCTGACTAATAGATGCTGCCAAATCAGATTCCGTAAGCTCACGCCACATATTGCCACACCCCATCGCTAGTTAGCAGTGCCAACCTTAATGATGCCAGGTGTTGATGCGTCGGCATTGGACGATACAGTCGCAACGCCAAACCACAAGTCACCATTAACGACCTGACGGTTATGATCCTGGTCTTCAGCGACAACAATGCCGATAGAAAGACCAGACTCCGGATCTGTCTCAACACCCGCTTGTGCATATTTAGCAATAATAGCAGGGACACGGCCCATAAAACCGATAGAGCTATAAGGCACAATAACAGCACGAGCAGTCATACCGGCCATCACAATAACCTTCCTAAAGCCAAGTTCTTCGGCGATAGAGCCAAGAGAGGCAGACAAATGAGCTCCATGCATTAGAGCCTTAATCTTAGCATGTTCTGCGCCATTGATAACAAGACAGGAATCAAGTGGATCATACCAACCCTTAGCATGGGCCAAAGTATCGTATTCTGCCAACGCCGCGGGAGTGGCTGCAAGCTTCACAGCGGTTGAAGCCGTGCAACTATCGAGAGCAGACACAATAGCCTTCTTAGCAGCAAGAGCAATACCGCCACCGCAACGCTTAGAAAACAGCTGCTTAATACGAGGGGCATTAACCCCAGAGTCAATATCGACTCCCGAAACATCAAAACCCTGCAAGTAATGTTCGCAAGTAAGATTAGCCCAATCAGTGTCGCCACCCGTAAGATAGTTATTCGTCTCTTTATCATAACGCAAAGCTTCGCTAACAGTCGAAAGCGGTACCTTCATTGTTGTGCCGGGCTTAATTGTAACCCCAGGAGCTTCAGCACCGAAGTCCGTAGGACCAATCTCGCTAATAATATCGAGAGCCGGCTTAATTGCACCAAACAAAGGCTCGATAGCAAGAGTAAGTGCAGGAGATGTAATCGCCATAATAATTAACCTTTCTGTAATTTAATAATTAACCATCAATCTCAGCGGCATGAGCGCGATAAAAAGCTGCACGCTCATTAGGAGGCAAAGCCGCAAGTTCCTCACGCTTAACAGGAGCCTTAATAGCAGGACAAGTAGCAGCCTTAGAATTAAGCACCTGCTGTTTAGGAGCCTTACGGACAGCCTTAACAAGCTTTTTTGCCGCATCAGGAGCAGCAAGATATGCAGCCTTCAAAGCCTCTGCATCAAACTCCGCCGAATTAGCTGCAGCAAACTCCGTTGCCTCAGCCTCCATCGCATCAGCCTCAAGTTTAGCAATGCGATCGACAAGAGCCTTAACAGCCTTAGCGACCTCTTCTTCAGAAGCTTCAGCTGCAAGACCTAGAATTTCACGTATATTCATCGTGGATTCCTCATAGTTTAAGTCGCCTAGAAAAGCGACCGGATTAATGCCAGCCGACCTATTAAGAACAGGCCGCACAGGCAAGTTAGGCCGATTAGTCAATGCAACAGAGTCAAGCTCATAAGGCCGACCGTGCGCATCAAGCAACCAGCAGACAGAAACAAAACGGTAAGTCCGTGAATTTACTACCTCAGCACCCTTTGGCGTAAAACGGAAAATCCCCACAAGACCAAGTTCAGTGTCATTCCTCAAGCCCGACACCCAAGCCATAGCCGAAGTGTCTCCCCCCTCACGGACACTATTGTGGTCAGCATCAACCAAGATCTCATGAGAAAAATTCTCAACCACCCTTGAACAAGCTTCAGCATCAAAAACCTGAGTAATAGCCCTTCCATCCACACGGCCAGGCCACTCACCCAAAGGCGCAAGCTGCACCTCATATTCCTCGCCTACCGACACACTATCTGGCAAAACCCTAATCTTCATCAACATCCTCCCCAGCAATACCACGTACCATATCAAGTTCAAGTTCCTCGGCAATGCGAATCGCAAAATCGTCTAAGAGCCCCGTTAAGCGCTCCTCGGCCGTTTGAGGTATAACTACATCCCCATCCCCCCTCCGTGAGATTTGCAACGGGTCTGCAACGGCATTCTGGGCATTCTGCACAAAAGAGCCTCCGGTCATAGGTGCAATATTCTCCTCACGGACAAGCTTCATACCTGTTTCATTTTCAAGTTCAGCCTGATCAATCACATATCCGGCGGATCTCGCCTTAGCCGCAGTATCAAAAATCTCACTAGCAGTCTGCTCAGCCTCACGCCCAAGCTCAAAACTCACAACCCTTGGCATCCCTGGGAAAGCAGATCTCAAAAATGGAACAATAAGGTCACGGTGCAAAGCATCGCCAACAACGGCACTATCTCGCCTAACAATCTGTTCCCATACATCCATCTGTGCACCGCCAGCCAAAGCCCCGGTATCCGCCTGAGCTAGCGAAGTCAAAGTCCCTCCAGTTGCCATTAAAACAATCTGTTTCTCCAAATGCTCACAAAAAGCAGTAAATGGCTCCACACCACGCGACCCCTCTGCACGCCCCACAGTAGAACCACTAGGCCAAACAACCGAACGGCCATCACGCGCAGCCTCTGCTGCCTCCAAATAGTCAGCCCTCTGATCCATCGTCGCACCAGGAGCCATAACAGCATCTACAGGAGGAATTCCATAGCGCTCAACAAACCGCCCCCAGTCGCGCTCCCCAAGTGCATGCCGGATGTATATCTGCATAGCAGGATAGTCAATAGCCCGCCTACGCTCAATACTTACAAGCCCATGCTCATAAGTAAGCTCCATAAGACCATCGGTCGAATCACGACATTCAGGATTCCAAAACCAAGAACCATCCCTCCCACGCAAAAAATTCCAAGAGTTCAAAAGCTCAACCTTACGGACAGAGCCTCCCTCCCACAAAGGCTGGACAAAAGAAAAGCCACGGAAAAAAGCCAAATCCAAATGTTCAACAGCCTCCGTAAGATTCTCAATACCCTCAATGAATTCGCGCACAGCAGCATATTGCTCCTGAGCCAACACCTTATCACCCTCAGCCAAAGCCTTAACACGCCACCCAAGCCCAGCCAAAGCCGCAGCGCGCCGCTCTACGCATGTCATCAAAATAGGGTCTGCCGCCTCAATAGCATCGTATATACGATGAAGCAAAGCACCACTACCCATGCGAGCTGCATCATAAATACCCTGCGCCGCCCTCACCGAAAGACCATAAATTGGATTCACATACAGCCAGTCGCCGCCCCTCAAAACATTCACACCCCTCATCGAATCCTCCTCGCATCAAAAGCACGGCCTTTACCGCCCACCAGCGGCGGCAACATATCCCCGCCATTGCGAGCCGCCCGCAACGCCAATGCAAGAGCCGTGCAACGGTCACTATGTCCCTCCTGCGTTCTCTTAGCTACATATGAAAACTGCTGGCCACTCACAACAACCTGCATCTCATGCAAATCTTCACGGCAGTCAACATCAATAGGTACTCTCACGCGCATACCATCAAAAGCATTACGCAGCTTCGGAAAAATATCAGCCTTAAAAGGTGCAGAAAAAGAACAAAGCTCCGCCCGCTCACCTCCAACGCGTGTCTCCGTCGACCGACACCACGGAAGCCTCTTGGCAATCATATCTCCGAAACCGGTCCCTGGGCCCGTCGCATCAATACAAACAAACCTACACCTCTCAATCCACGGCCATAGAAACTCAAATTGATCAACCGTATTCTCATTTCTGCGACATATAACAGCCCGAGTCCACAATACATCCCCAACCAACTCAAGCAACCACAAAACCGTCGGATCCGAAACCGAGCCAAAGTCAATGCCCGCGAAGAAAGTCCTCTTACGCATCTCCTCAGGCAAAATGGAAAGCCCAGCCTCGTGCGACTCACACCTCCCAATAACATCGTATGTCAAAAGCACATTCGAGCCGTCAATAAACAAAGCCAAAAACTCCTGCTTCCAAGTCTCCTCATCATCGACAGCCTTCCTAAGCTCCTCCAAGTCAGTGCCAAGTTCAGGAGCTGCAAGAGTAATCGGAGTACGGTGTATAGACCATGCACCAGCCATATATTGAGGGGGCTGCATCGTAGGGTCGATTGCCCCTTTATCCGTAACAATATCGTAAAACCTTTTACCTCTGCCACTCTTACCATTAGGAGTAGAAGTCAAAAAAGCCGTTTTCAGTCCGCGAAGCGGATTGGATATAGATGGCAAAATAGCCTTCCAAGTTGCCGCAGGATCCTCAAAAAATGCAAACTCATCCATCCAAATATCAGCAGAAAAGCCGCGGACAGTATCAGGCTTACCGGGAACAGCAATAATCCTTGATCCATTGTCAAAGATAATAGTGTCGGACCTCATCAAAGCACCAGCAGCGTCACGCTCAACAATCTCCTCAGCAATCTTCACCGAAGTAAAAGCTTCAATATGTTGCTTACACTTAGTAATAGCCTCAAGCGACTGCCGCTCCGAAGGAGATGCAATAAGAAAGTCCCGTTTAGGTGTAGTATCACACATCTTAACAGCCCGCATAGCCCCGGTAAAAGACTTACCAATCTGACGGCCCGCAATCCACGCAATAAAGCGAGATGAGTCCAAATAGACAGCCCGTTGGAAAGACTTAAGAAAATCAATTGGTGTAATAGCCGCCATATCATCAAATGCCGTAAATAGCCCTCAACCGAGCCTCGCGCTCCTCCTGAGACAGCCCGGAATCAGAAATAGTTTTCCGCGCCTCATTCTCACGCAACTGCTGTGCCTCAAACTTCTCCCTAGCAAGCCTCCCGGCCTCCTCGCTAACAGCCAAAGCGCGAGCCTTAATCTCCAATTCAGCCCTGCGCCTAGCCGCCTCCGCAATCTGCAAAGCCATCCTCGTATAAAGAGCTGCCGCTTCAGCCTCACCACGCATCGCCAAGTCAGCAGCCAAAGTCTTCCAAGCTCCAATCAGCGCCTCATCAGCCGTCACCTCCTGAGCCAAAGCCTCGGCATCATTCCTTGCGGCAATAGCCTCTTCAACCCTCCTAGCTCTCTCCAAAGGCCGCAACCTCGCGCAAAATCGATATAATGCACTTCTACTAGGAGGCTCAATACCAAATTCAGCCTCACACCACGCAGCGACCCGATGCCACGGCTGAGTACGCATCCTCGCATACACATCCCATCTCTGAGCCTCCGTAAGTTGTGCAGCCCACGCATCAATTCTCATTTTAGCGTCATCGCTCATCGACACACATTCCTCGCAACAGCCAATCCTGCCTCTGTAAGTGCACAAGTCTCAACGCCAAGAAAATCGTCGTGTTGCCTGATAATGTATTTACCCAAAGCGGCAACCGACTCATCAAACTCCTGTGAAGTTATTGAACGATCCGCTACCATCAGCTCCACCTCAGCTCTCAACGTCCCCACAACCATAGGAGTAGGATGTAATCGGCCAAGGCATCTAACAATAGCAACCCTCAAAGCAGTATTAACCATAATTATTATTTCCTCTCTCTAGCACGAAATTCCTTCAAATGCTCTCGAAGCAACTCCTGATTAGCCGCCACTGCCGACACAACAGGATCCAATCGATCATGCAACCTCTTAGCTCTCTCCTCATCCTCGCGCCGCAAATTGTCCAACTTACCCTCAACCCTCTGCATCGCAGCCTCCTCACGGGCAAGTCTTCGGTGAACCTCCTCTCTATGCCAGCCACACTGCTCACAAGTCACATATTGAGTTGCGCCCTTAACCTCCAAAGGCTGAGGTTCAATTTTCGTTTTAGAAAATCTAGCCCTAATCCACGCCCCCAAAAGTGAACAAAAAGCGCCAACGGCACCTCCACCAATAGCCAAAGAAATACCATCAATACCCGAATCGCTCATAACTAATCCCAAAGAAAAGCGGCCTCGTTGTTTACCCTCAAGCCCAGGCGGCCGCCGTGCGCTGGACAACCCATAAACCGCCAAATCCCGCGGCAAAGAAAAGATACCATTACAGCCCCAAAAACCTAAGTACTATACACGCTAAAAATGCTAAAGTGATAAATCAACTTGAACGATTTCTTGTCTCACTATGAGACAAAAAAACTGTCAAGATGAAAAAAAGACTCTTTGCTATAGTTAGCAAAGAGCCAAAATCAAGATTAAATCAAGTTTTGAATTAAAATGCGTTAATGTAGGATTTAGTGTTGTATGTCTCACAGTGAGACTTGTTATAGTCAAGATAATAAGTACCTAGTTATACATCAACATCAGATTTAGATGCAATTATTTTAATAAGTAGTTGCTCAATTGATGCTAGACGCGCTTCTACAATTGCTATTCTTGAGGTAAAATCATCAACTTCTTTGTTATCATTTGTTTTTGGTAGTTGTTGACTAATTGATAACTTACTAGCAGCTTCTATGAGTTTTTTACTAGGCATCCTCTTACCCATTTCTATTAAAGCAATATAATTTCTCGACACGCCTAGGGCCTCTGCAAATGCCCGTTGCGATAGTTTGAGCGATAATCGAATGTCTTTTAAATTCATGTTCATTTTCAAAAAGTTATGAATATTCGTCTAGCAGTGTTTGCAAAGCTTGTTTTAGTGCTTGAAATTTTCTCGCATCAGTTGTTTCATCTTTTTGTTCGTCAGTAATGCCTAGAAGCCAATCAACAGATACATGCCCAACTAATCCAATTCGGATTAAAGTAGAGATGTCAGGTTCTCGCACTCCTAGTTCATATCTACCATAGGCTGCTTGAGTTACACCTATTTTCTTAGCAAATGAAGCCTGCGATTCATTGCCACGTATATGCCTAAGTCTAGAACAAAAAGGTTCCATACATCACCACATTATAAAAAAAATATTCCAAAATGGTATTGACAAATAATCCAAAATGGATTATTCTTATTCTTGTGTTAGTTAACAAGTTTCCGCCACAAGTAAACATTTTAACAAAAGGAGCATTATGAAGCAAGCAATGACAGTAAAGATAGAACAGCGCCCACGCATCAAAGGCGTTTGTGCACTTGCTCGCAAACTTGGCGTATCAAGATGCCACATCTATCACATAATTAGAGGTACCCGCCGCCCAAGTCCTTCCCTCGCTCGAAAAATTGCCCGTTATGGCATAGAGCTTAATTCAAACACAACGGAGGTATTATGAACTCACACCTAGCACATCTTCAAAGACTCGCAGACTATATTCTCGTAGTCATTTGTCTTGGTATCATTGGGGCGATAGCCCTTGCACAAAACCAAGGCCATCTGCCTCAGCCACCTTGTGCGGCACATCGGAGCCTCGGGCAATACCAAATATCCGAAGATGTACAGACCTCAGGCAAAGGCCACGCCGATCAGGTTGCCATCGCACCGGGCGACTAATACACCTTAGGTAAGCAGTGCCTAATAGCTCAAAGGGAGCACCTCTGCCTACCACAAGCTAAAGCTTACTGAGGTGAGCGCCACGGGTCCATCTCCGCCCGCCCCTGCAGGAGAAATCAACATCATCCAAGAAAGGTACAACAAATGAAACTTCTCCAAATGCTCACAATTGCAATCCTCCTACCGGTTAAACTCATTATCGGCCTATGTTTCATCTGCGCTTTCTGCCTATCAGTAGCCCTATCTCGCGCACATCGCCTCGAAATAGCGCTTGCAGATGAAGGTGAAGATGGCAAAACCGTCCGTAAGCTAACTCAAGGAGCCTAGCCTATGCAAAATCGCAACACCGCTGCAGATGCAATCATAGCGCGCCTCCCAAATAAAGAACTACTCAATGCACGGGAAATAGCAGATGCGCTAGATTTAGTCTCAACTACCTGCGTCATATCCGCAATTGACCAAGGAGATTTACCTGCAGTCCACATCGGACATTACTACCGCATAACTCGCAAAGACACCATCGCCTGGATTTACAAAGGGGCAATCTAAAATGGATCTAACATACCAAGGCAAAAGCCTGACACAATTATTATCATCACCTTATCTCATAACCGAAGCTGCGCCAGTCGTCACAGAGTTAGACATACTAGCTCGCGACCATGCAAAAGAGGCAGTTAAAAGCGCACTTATTGCTGGCATTATCCTAAATGCTGTTAAAGCACAACTCCCAAAGGGTGGGTGGACAGGCTGGTTGTTAGCTAATTGTCCTAAATTATCAAAACCTACAGCATACCGTTACATGGCACTTGCAAGCGCATTGCAAAACGACATAGAAGCTTCTGAAGAAGTCTGCGTTGGTGAAAAAAGCCTAAATCTCCTCTATCAGGAATATGGCATAGTTCGCAAAGAAACTGCAGCCACATGGGGCGGCTTGCGCGCCGGTGCTGGTCGTCCACCCGCTAATCCAGATCCTGCAATTGATGCAGTTCGAGTATGGACCCATGCCGCCGAAGCCTACCGTCGCATACCAGATACATCATACAAATTTCTCCCATTGCGTGAGGCAGAAGGAATGCTCGTTGAGCTCGATAGCGTCCGTGCCCGTCTTAAAACTCGCATATCCGAGCTTAAAAATACTCCAATAGATTAAAGATGGCACAATAGCGGGAGAGACCGATGGCAAGTATTAAAGATTATAATGCGCAAGCATGTATACAAGACCCAGTCGAAAGGCAAAACACCTGCGACTGGCTCACAGCCTTTGAAGAGCTTGCAACGCAGGCACCAAGAGGAAGCCTAGGCGCAACAATAGCATCAATAGCCTCTCGCATGGGTGCCTCTATACAGACCGCACAACGCAAATGGAACGCTTACCAAAAGTATGGAGCATCTGGTCTTGTCAACCGCGCAAAACTCCCACGACCCTGCGCCCGGCATTCGTGGGAAAGTGTCTATATGCGATACTGCGAAGACGACCTCAATACCTCCTCCAACGCCTGGCGCCAAATGATGCACGACTTCCGTACAGGGCAAGTCCTCGAAGGCATCGGTACATGGCGCGATGTGTGGCAACTTGAACACCCCTATGAAGCCGTTCCCCCACATTGTCCATCATCATATATTCCGCAAGGCGCCTCATATCAAAACCTCCAACGTGCGGTAAGAAAAAATCCTGACCGTCTCTTCTCTCTCGCGATGACCCGTCGCGGACGAAAATTCGCCCACGCATACCTTCTCCCGGTGCTCCAAACACGAATTGGACTCCCCGTTGGGGCAATAACGCAATATGACGATGTATGGCATAACACCGATGTACTTATTCCTGGACAAGCTCATGCAGTACAACCCCTGGAATTTGCTGGGTATGATGTTGCCTCAGGCTTCAAACGATCATCACTTGTAAAACCCCGCTTTGAAAGAGCCGATGGCAAAAGAGACAACCTCAAAGAACAGCAATTTCGTTATCTCTTCGCCTTCGATCACATCGTCACTGGCTTCCATAGCCAAGGGATAACCGACATCGTGGAACACGGCACAACTGCCATAAGAGAGAATGTCCGCCGGCAAATAGCCGCAATTCCTGGTTATGGCAGACTAATAACTATCCGTGACAGTGGTATCCTATCGGAACAAGCTCACGCAGGACTTTTTATCGGTAATGGTGGAGGCAATTTCCGTATGAAAGCTCTATGCGAAAGTGCTCATAACATCCTCCACAACCGGC
Source organism: Kiritimatiellia bacterium (assembly GCA_045603485.1). GTDB lineage: Bacteria > Verrucomicrobiota > Kiritimatiellia > RFP12 > JAAYLN01 > RGIG5952. Next base: position 18,439 of record JAZUMF010000111.1, read on the forward strand.
TTGCATCATTACCAGGGTCCCGTGGCCGCGATGCCGAACACATGCACGAAAGTCATGCGGCATTAGTCAAGTACGAAGAACGGCTTGCTCTCGCAGCTTCTCATCTCCCATCAGATTTAGCCGTCCTCATACAGTCAGGCCTCCTCACGTTTGATCAATATATGGCAGCCTTCAAGACAATTGAAGCAAGCCTAATGGATGACCCTGAACATCACTTGGAGGGATGGGATAACAATACAATCGCCGAATATTCCCTTGGTCATGATGATTGGCATAATGCCTCAGAACTACTCACAATGCCGGAAAGTGACAAAGCCGCAATCACCGCCTACCTCTCAAATCATCCCGAATGTCGTCGCTTACGCTCAATGAGCCGTCGCGAAGTCTGGGCGAACGGACAAAAAGAACTTATCCGAGTTCCTGACTGGGAAATGCCGGCCTTCCTCGATGCCGCCAAAGATGCCGTTGAGATAGGGGTGGCAGATAATGGATTGATAACAATCCGCAACGAACTTTATTTTGGGCGTGATGCACTCCATTTTCAAGCCTCCGCAATGAAAACCTACAATGGATATACATCACCATTACCGCCTCGCTCACTAGTACTCATCGAAATAAATCCACTGATTCCAGACAAATGCTGGATATTAAGCAAAGAGGACGGTCATACGCTAGGCGTCTGCCCAATCTACAATCGTGCTTCAGTCTACGACCGCCATTCAATTGAAATCGCCATGGGCGCCCAACAAAACGATCTCGCCAATAAACTACTCCCTATCCGTGGTCGCCATCAAGCTCAAGCAGAAGCAAGAGCACAACGCCTTGCCAACAACCTCCAAATACTCCAGCAAGGTTCACCAACACCCCCATCGCCAAAACCCATCACAACTACTCAACTCACTCAACTAGCAACCCAGTCAGCCGCCCAGTTTGAATCAGACACAGACAATGCAGCTGATATAGCCGATTTCCTCACAAGCATAACCCATACAACCAAGGAGTAAAATAATGAATGTACACGAAGTTCATCCACTAAACCAAATCCCAGGAGATAGACTAGAACGCGCTGTCCGTAGCCTATTGAATGACAACATCATCACAAATGAACAAGCTGACGATGTACGCTGGTTTTACCAGTGGATGCAAGGCAACAATATGTCATTAAGTGCTGGAGGTAAAGCCAGCGACCTAAGCGCAACCTCCATCTACCGGTTATTTACAGCATCCTACACCGCATCTTATGACGGAATCATCACTAAAATCAGCAAATTCAGAAAACTGACTGAAGCTCGCGCTCTTAAACTCGATGTCGGCTTCATTGAGACAAACACCTGGCGAAAAATCGATGCGGTCTGCACCCAAGCCCTCAATATGCAGCTGCCAGCCTTCATCTACGGAGCAAGCCAAATTGGTAAAACCTCATGCCTGCTTGAGTTTCAGCGGCGTAACAACCATGGTACAACTAAATATGTACGTATGCCAGCCGCACCCACCTTCTCGTATTTTATAAAGTCACTTGCGGCAGCCTGTTATATTCATAGCAACAAGCCATCTCCCGATACCATCCGCGACCGCATCTGCAACACATTATCCTCTCGTAATCTCTTAATTATAGATGAATTTCATCAGGCACTAGTCACAGTTACCGATCGCCGAGCCGCACAAATCATGGAATTTATACGAGAAGTCTACGACCGTACCAATTGCGGGATCGTACTATGCGCCACAAAAGTCGGTGAGCGAGAGATCGAGCGAGGCCGCAATGCCGGCATCTACGATCAATTACGCCGTCGTGGCATGGTAAAGCTAGTACTACCAGACACACCACCGGCCTCCGATGTAAATCGCATCGCCAAAACATTTGATTTAGAACCCCCGACTGGAACAGCTGCCGATAGTGTTAAACGCATGCTCGCAGCGTCGGGCGTCGGCATGTATATCAAATATCTTCAGGCATCACACATTCTTGCTGAAAAGCGAGGTGAAAAATTAACTTGGGATACCTTCCTCTCCGTCAATGATGGCATGGAAGCTCTCGCAACTCACTAAAGAAAGGAAATAAAAATGACATCAACTCCAGAAGGTTACAAACGCAACTCCAAAGGACATTTAGTCCCCCTGGATCAAATCTCAGAATTAGACCAACTCCGTGACGAACTCGTCCATGAACTCATTGCTGGTGCATTTGCAACGGCCCAAACAGTTCGCGAATTCAAATTAGACGCAGCCTCAAAAATTCAGGCATTCATAGAACTCTCAGCACAAGACCATGGTGTTGAATATGGAGGCAAAAAGGGAAATGTACAACTCGTAAGTTATGATGGCACTAAAAAAGTCATTCGTTCCGTCGCAGAGCTAATTACTTTCAACGAGAAGATGAGCATAGCGCGTGAATGTATCTTTGATTGCATCGCCAAATGGGCAGATGGAAGCAACAGCAATCTTGTGCAAATCGTCCGAGGAGCCTTTGAGCGTGATGCCAATGGACATCTAAGCACCGCTAAAATCCTTGGTCTTCGTCGCTACAACATAGACGATCCCGATTGGGCCAAAGCCATGGAACTCATAGCTGATGCAATTGTAATCAATGACACAGCTCAATATGTGCGCTTTTACACCCGCAAAGGTAGCGAAGATAAGTATATCCAAATCGCCCTCGATGGCACTAGGGTGTAAACATGTTAGGCATCACACAGAAACAACTCTACGCTTATTTCACCGCCCACAGGGCAGCTTGTTTTGCCCTTGGGCTGCATGACAAAGAGCAGCAGGAGGCTTATCGTAAACAAGTCATGCGCGAAGAGGCAGGTGTAGAGTCAGTCAAAGACCTAAATCGTACAACTGACTACGATAAAGTTATGAGCCGATTTTGCGTTGATTGTGGTGATTATCAAGCAGCAATCAAGTATAATCTAGGCACAGATACCCGACTAGTTAAAATGGTAGAAATCCTGGCACAACAAGTTGCACAGCTCCTGGGAACCAATCCTGACAAGGCTAATGATTATGTCGCAGGAATAATCTTCCAAGCCGGCTTTAGCACCAAGCGATTAGACAGTCAAGGCTTTCTCCTCGATATAGCCACCTGTGATCTATGGCGAGTATTCCAAATGCTTGACACTCACAGGCGGAGACTAATCCAGCGCTATGGTAGGGCACCAGACTGTCCAAAAACCTTCAATATACATCTTGTATATGATCGTAGCCAAGGAGGCAAAGTCCACGCCGTCCGTGTCAACGAACCCATTAGTGCCTTTCGCATCGCCAAATGAACACACATTGCACATCATCAAAAAAGCCGTTGCAGCGACCCTGCAACGTCTTTTTCTATATTAACGAGTTGATTACTAAAATACGCCAATTTCTCAAACTGCTGATAAACTTTCTCAAACTACATGAGCGAATACAACTTATTTCTGAAGTGTTGCAGATTTGTTTGCTTTTAGAATGAATTTCTTGGTCTCTAAGGAATTATCCTCAAGAATTTCAAAATCTTCAATCTTTTGTTCATGAAGATTTATAGGCCTTAAATTGCGATAAGTCTAGCTACAAAAATCTTTTGCGCATGGGCTATTTGTAACTAGACTTTACGCCGAAGCTGATCGCTAGGCAATCTCAACATTTTCAATTTCAGCCGAGACTTTGACCTTTTCAATAGACGGAGGAGTTGTAATGTTTGAAATAGACGCGTCTTTGAGTGGTCCAGATATTGTGATGCCTACTTTGCCGTTTGCAGCGACATTTGAGACTGTTATATTGTGCATATCACCGAGCTTGGCAGGGTATGACGACCAATAGTTTTTGTCACCTATGCGAATTGTTGCGAAGCAAAGTTTGTGACCTGCTTTTTCATTTGCCGTATCTACAACATCCGTAACTTTTATGTGGTGCATCTTAATACCATCATGACATAACATTCTGATAATTCCATGCCCACCTACGGATCGTGCAACGATATTTCTAATTGTTATGTTGTAAATATCGTCATTTTGATCATTTGCAGATGGCCCTAACTCCATTGCAAAGCGACCTTTTTCTTCAATTAGCTGCTTTGCCTCTTCATTTGATTCTGGATAAGGCGCCTCGGGGGGTTGCCGCGAACTTTTCGTTCCAGGGAGAACTCTAAGTGCTGTGAGGGCTACCGCATCATCACCAACAAGCCCTGTTATGTTTTCAATTAAAATGTCGTGACATCCTCGACGGATATCAACACCATCTTGATTTAAATTTTGGTCTGTATCCTCAAAATTGAGATCACGAACGACTCCATTGGAGCTTCCACTCTCAATTGAGACGCCCCAAGATTGGGTTTCTCGTATGGTCAAATTCTCTATGGCAAAATTTTGAACGGCTACTAAAAGTATACCGATTGTGCGCCACCCGTTTGTATCACCGGAGCGACATGGAGAATAGTGGCTTTCTGTACCACCGCAAAGGATGGCTTTACCTTTGCCTTTGATGGTGATATTACGATTTGATTCAACTGCGCATGGGACTGCGCCTTTATTGCGAATGATATTATCCTTGACGCCAGGTGCGAGTTGGACTATACAATCATCAACGATAAGGGTAAAGTCGCTAGGCACTAAAATAGCTCTATCAATGAACCAAGGCGAGCCGTTCTCTTTTCGCTTGATAACGGCTCGCCTTGTTCCATTATCAACAGCTTCTTTGATTAACGAGTTGATAATGTCTGAATCTGTCATCTCTTATCGGTTCCCAGTTTTCTGAAGTGCTTTACTTTTGGGGAGGTGTTTCGTAATCCAACACCTTAACCTCCTTGGCGCCTGTGACTTTCTTGGCGAAGTCAATAGCACAATCTATCCAAGCCTGATTCTTTTTAACTTCCTTCTCGGTATTGCCACCACTAAGGAATAGCGCCCATGAACCTTCAGGAACCAAGGCCTCTCCGCCATCAATACGGGATGCACTGTATCCGTCATCTTTATGGACGATTACGAGCGAACAGTTTGACTTGTCGCCGGCTTCGGATGTGCGCTTGAACGGTTCACGCAAAACTGCGGCAATCTCAGGCACCTCGCCTGGCTTCTGCATACCGTCTACAGATATGAACTCGCCCGCATATTCGCCTAGAGTTAAACCTTTATTTGCCTCACCAGGCTTGCGGACAATCTTTTTGACGGCTTTGACTTTCTTGCCTTTACGGGGTTCGATGTGTTTTAAGGTGAGCGTGCGAGGCTCAACGGTCATCTCAAGCTGAGGAATGGTTACATGGCCCGTTTTATCGGCTACAACCTCGAAGTTTTTGCCGTTATAAGTGCAGGCGATTTTTTCACCGCCCTTGATATCAAAGGCAGCAATGCGCCTTGGCGTGACATCAGCACTTGCCTTGACGGGGAAGGTGAAATGCGCGCTCTTCCACTCATTTAAGGTAAGCAAACGAAGCTCGACCTCAAACTTTTCAGGAGTATCGGCAATGTTCTTCCAGCGGAAGTAAGCATTGCGCTGACCTGACGCCAGCCCCAGCGGGTGCTTGCTTCTCTTGAGATATGCCTCTGGCCATGGCATTGGGTCATTTGATGTTCCCTTTGAGAATGCGACATATGGCTGATCAAGGGTAATATCAAAGATATCGAATGAGCCGACGAGGTCATTCTTGCGGAGGACATTTACATTCTTACCCGAATGGCCAAAGGCTCCCCAATAGGCATAGTAAGCATACTTGGCATCATCCATGCCTGTATAGAGGATATCCTTATCCATTGACCAACGGTCGTCCTGAGCCGAATATTCAACGAGGACAGGAGGATCGGGAACTCGTGCAGGCTCATCTTCGCCAAAACCCATTCTCTTTGCAGAGTGATATGGGCTTGCGGAGACATTCGCTTTAATGGCGGCAAAGACATCACCGTTGGGAAGACCTAGACCTAGCGTTCCGCTGCCGCCCATTGACGCGCCACCTAAATAGATGCGGTTGCGGTCAATATCAAAGTTTGACGCCATCCACTCAACCTGCTCAAGGACGCGCTTTTCTGTCTCGGAAATCTTCTTAGGAACCGGTTTACGCTGAGCATCTTTGCCTTTGGGTGAGACGCTGTCTTTGGGGATACCCCACCAGTCTTCAATCCGGCGGACTTCGAGAACAACTCCATAAAAGTCTTCGGGAATCCAGCAAATATCGCACTTATGCGGAGCATCAATCGGCATTGCTTCCCAACGGTAGCATCCAACGATACTTGCGCCGTGACCGTGAAGAACGACAAAAAGCGGTGCTTTTTTTCCTGCTTCAACCGGTTTCGCCGGTTTGACTACAACCATATTATGGACTTCACCGCCGCGGTCGGATCGCCATGAATAAGTCTCAACAGGTCTGCCTGTAGGAGCCATAAGCCCCATCTGGGCTTTAAGATTTGGAGTTGCGGGCGCTTCTACTGCTGCGCTGGCAGTAATTGTCGCACATACCGCTGCTGTTGAAGCAACTTTGGATGATATTTTTTTCATCATTTTCAAACCGTCGTTAAATGTCATTGTTCTTCCTCAATTCTATTGTTTGACACCCGTATAAGGGACTACTTTATGAGGTGTATGCCAATACTCAACAAAATCTAGCGTAATCGCTTCTCCGCTGATTCTACCTTCGATTCTTCCTTCGCCGACATTGGGATTTACCATGGAACCATTGAAGTCCAAACCATCAAACTCATAAGTGCCATGAACACGATGTTCAATTCCCTCTGCATCATTTGTAATCTTCCATGAGCCATCAAGATTAAAATGGATATACCATGTTGCACCATCAGAATCGGTCAACGACCATGTTCCTGCAATACTCTTGTTATTCTCATTATCGGCGCCTTGCTCTTGAGAAGAGGACTCTCCGTTCCAGACATTGTTAGAGGAATCGCTTGATTCGCATCCGATAAAGAGAGCAATGCTCAGGGAGAGAAATGCAACCGCAAGTGTTTTTTTCATGGTTTTCCTTGTGATTAGGTTAGATAAAAAAGGCGTCCTCAACGGGACGCCTTTATTATATCTTATATTTCGATTAACTGCAAAGGGTGTAGAGAACACCGGCAACAACTGCAGAACCGATAACGCCGGAAACATTCGGTCCCATGGCGTGCATAAGGAGGAAGTTTGTCGGATCGCTCTCAAGACCGACCTTATTGGCAACGCGAGCCGCCATAGGAACGGCTGAAACGCCGGCAGAACCGATAAGTGGGTTAATCTTGTCCTTGAGGAAGAGGTTCATAAAGCGAGCCATCAAGTTACCTGCTGCGGTACCGACTGCGAAGGCGCAAAGACCGAGAGCAAGAATCTTGAGGGTATCGACTGTAAGGAACTTCTCGCAAGCAAGCTTAGAGCCGACCGCAAGACCGAGCATAATCGTGACGATATTGCAAAGAGGTCCGGAAACGGTGTCGGCGATACGAGCGACAGAAGGACCAACCTCGCGAGCAAGGTTACCGAACATAAGAGCACCGACCAGTGGAACTGCACTTGGGAGGAAGAGACCGCAAAGCAGGAGAACGAGAAGCGGGAAGCAAACCTTCTCAATCTTGGTCACGGGGCGGAGCTGCTTCATCTTGATTTTGCGCTCTTCAGCAGGAACAAGGGCCTTCATAATCGGAGGCTGGATAATTGGAACGAGTGCCATATAGGAGTATGCCGCAACAGCGATTGCACCGAGCAAATCTGGGGCAAGCTTAGAGGTAAGCCAAATTGCGGTAGGGCCGTCAGCACCACCGATGATACCGATTGACGCGGCACCCTTGAGGTCAAAACCGAGGGCAATTGCGCCGAAGAAGGCAAGGAAGATGCCGAACTGTGCAGCGGCTCCGAGAAGAGCGGTCTTGGGGTTTGCTATCAACGGACCGAAGTCTGTCATAGCGCCGACGCCCATAAAGATCATAATCGGGAAGAGGCCGGTGTCGATACCAAAGCTGAAGAAGTAGTAGAGGAAGCCGCCCGGCTCTGTGAGACCGGTTGCGATATCCATCATAGGAGGATTTGTCACGCCCGAAAGAGGCAAGTTAGCGAGAAGTCCGCCAAAGCCGATGGGGAGAAGAAGTAGCGGCTCAAAGCCTTTGACGATTGCCAAATACATCAAAACAAGGCAGACAAAAACCATAACGAGCTGACCGGCTCCGTATGGGAGAAGACCGCCAAGAACCTTGACTTCATGCCCCTCATGGAAATTACCGTTCCAATCATAATAGCCTTCGGTGAGGTATTGGGCGGCATCCTTCTTGAGGAAGCCGGAAATACCTGTCGTGCCGAGAAGATTCTTAACACGGCCAAGAACCTCACGCCAATCCTTAGCGGGCTTTTGCTTGGTTGATGTGAGCTCTTTGTCGGCTATAGTCGCAGGGACATGCATACCATCGGCACGGCGATAGGACTCGACCGTTGACTTCACCTCGGGATGAGTTGCCTCAGGAGCCGCTGGGGCTTCTGCGGCAAAGGTAGTAGCAAGCCCGACAAAGCAGGCGGCCACCAATGCAAAAAATGTTTTCTTCATGTAATCCTCCGTCAACCGCAACAGGCTGCCGAAGCGGCCTGTTGCAATTGCTTACAATTAGCCGATGACAACGAGGACATCGCCTGTATTGACCTTGTCGGTCTGGGCGACAACGATTGACTGGACTGTGCCTGAGCAAGGAGCGGCAACGGGCTGCTCCATCTTCATGACATCCATAACGAGGAGCTCATCGCCCTCGTTGACCGAATCACCGACATTGACGGTAATGCGAAGGATAGAGCCAGGAACGCTTGCCTTGACCTCGGTACCGTTGCCGGCACCAGCGGCAGGAGCGGAAGGAGCGGCCTTGATACCATCAGCAACAGCAAAGGCAACTTCCTTGCCATTGACGACAGCCTTGCCGTCGGCCTTGATTTCAACGCCGTATGCCTTGCCGTTGATTGTGACGGTGCAAGGACCACCCTTGCCAGCCGCCGGCTTCTCGTCCTCTGCGAAGCGGCAGCCCATAGGAGCCTTTGAAGGATCCTTGAGGAAGAGAATACCCTTTTCTTGGCATGATGCGGCGATGAAGATATTCTCGTCGGTGATTGGAAGACCAGCATCCTCGAGCATCTTCTTGGCGACAGCTCCACCCTTCTTGGGGTCGGCATCGTTCATCTCAAGAACCGTCTTGGTGGTCGGGGTTGAATAGGGCTTGGTCAACTCGTTGGAAGCCATGAACTCAGCGGCCTTCTTGACGATTTCGGGATCGGGCTCGACAGGAGTCTTGCCGAAGTAGCCGAGAACCATCTTGGCATAACCGGGAGCAAACTTCTTGAACTTGCCGAACATGACATTCTGAATTGCCTGCTGGGCATAGAACTGAGAAACCGGTGTGACGGATGTGCCGAAGCCACCGAGACGGACGCAGTCATACATTTCTGCAATCATGTCGTCATACTTATCCATCATGTTGTTGTCACGGAGCATCTGGGTGTTAGCGGTGAGTGCGCCGCCGGGCATCGGGCTCCAAACAATCTGAGGATTGACATTCATAGCCTCGGGTGGGAGGAAGTACTTCTTCATTGCATTCTTGAAGCTATCCTCTGCCTTTTTGATCTTGTTGATATCAAAATCAAACTCGAAGTCAGGATCGCCGTCAAGGCAGTGCCACATTGTGATGATATCAGGCTGGCAAGTACCTCCAGACATTGGAGCCATCGAAAGGTCAAGACCATCTGCACCACCGCGAAGAGCCGCGAGATAGCAAGAAATACCGTTGCCCGCGGTTTCGTGGCTGTGGAACTGGATATGAATCTTGTCACCAAGGAGCTCGCGAGCAAGCTTCATTGTGTTGTAAACGGTTGCTGGCGTGGATGTACCAGAAGCGTCCTTGAAGCAAACGCGGTCAAAGGGGATGCCTGCGTCCATGATGAGCTTTAGGCGATCGCGGTAGAACTCAGGAGTGTGGGTGCCCTGGTTGTCAATTCCGGGGGGCAAGCCCATCATTGTGACGACAACTTCGTGATTGAGACCTGCATCATGGATGCACTGGCCGGACCACTTGAGGTTGTTGACATCGTTAAGGGCGTCGAAGTTGCGGATTGAGCTCATACCGTGCTTTTTGAACATATCGGCATGGAGCTTAATCATGTCGGAGGACTGTGACTCAAGACCGACGACATTGACACCGCGAGAAAGGGTCTGGAGGTCGGCCTCGGGAGCTGCCTTGCGGAAGGCGTCCATTACATCAAAGGCGTCTTCTTGGCAGTAAAAATAACAAGACTGGAAACGAGCGCCGCCGCCTGCTTCAAACCAGCGGATACCTGCATCGTATGCCTCTTCAACGCAAGGGAGGAAATCCTTAGAGAGAACGCGAGCACCGACGACAGACTGGAAGCCGTCGCGGAACGCAGTACACATAAACTTGACTGTTTTCTTTGCCATTGTCTTATCCTTTGTAGTTGAGTATTTTAAATCGTTAAAAAAACTAGCGTGAGCGTGCTATAGCGATGGCGAGAGCAATCGCCGAATCATCAGATGCCGCAGCTGGAGCCGGCTTTTTCTTGGGAGCTTCTTCAGGTAAAAGGTACGCAAACTTTGGAATGATTTTGGATGCGCCAGTTGTTACGATGACCAATAGGGCCAAAAAGAAATAAACAATACCCATGCCTGCCACAAGAAGCACGACACCCTGCTTGATAAGCTCGATATCCATGATGATTGACCTTTCGGTTAGATAAAAAATTCGTTTAATTTTATCATAGCTTCGAGAAAAAATCAAATTTTAGTCTATTTCCCAACAATTTGCGATATCAAATGTATCGGCGCTCTTAAAATGCGGTTCATTTGTCTTTAGAGGTATATTTTGGTATTCTATATAGAGGTATTTTTTTGAAGGACATTTTTATGAACAAGAACAAATCAAATGGCATGGCCGAGTTTGAGGCTCTTTTGAATCAACAGTTTTCAACCTTCCGTAAGGGCTTTAATCCCGGCGAAGATGTTCGGGCTACGGTGCTGTCAGTCAATTCTGAATTTGTCGTTTTGGATGTAAATGCTAAAAATGAAGGTCTTGCTCCCAGAGTAGATTTTCTTAATGAAGATGGCGAGGTTTCGGTCAAGGCCGGCGATACCGTTGATGTCGTCTTTGTATCAGCCGAGGGCGGCGCATACCGCTTTGCGGCAAAGGGCGCAAAGGTTTCAGTTGACCATTCGGTAGCAGACGCCTACGAAGCAGGCCTTCCCATTGACGGACGCGTTCAGGCTGAAATCAATGGCGGATACGAGGTCACAGTCGGTTCTATGCGTGCATTCTGCCCTTATTCGCAAATCGCCCTTTTCCGTCAAGAGGGTGCGGTTTATGTTGGACAGACCTTCTCTTTCTTGATTCAGGAATATGATGCCGAGGGTGGCAATCTGGTCGTCAGCCGCCGCGCCTTGCTTGAGCAGGAGCGTAACCGCAAGCGCGATGAGCTCCGCGAGTCTCTTGTTGCCGGTGCGACATGCAAGGGTCGCGTCTCCCGTATCGTTGACTTCGGCTTCTTCGTCGATCTTGGCGGCGCAGAAGGTCTTGTTCCTATGAAGGAGCTTTCCTGGCAGCGCAATGTCAAGCCTGAGGATGTCGTTAAGGTCGGTGAGACAGTCGAGGTTTTGGTTCGCGAAATTGATTGGGAACGCAATCGTATTTCTTTGAGCCTTCGCGCGACTCAGGCTGATCCCTTTGACGCTTTCGCCGCCAACTGCGCCCCCGGAGCTGAGTTCCACGGCCGCGTGACGCGCCTAGCCCAATTCGGCGCCTTTGTTGAACTGGAGCCTGGCGTTGAGGGTCTTATTACGACAGGCGCGTTGGCTCGCGGTCGCTCAATCGCCCGTCCGTCACAGGTTGTCTCTGAAGGTCAGGAGCTTGATGTCAAGGTCGACTCTATTGATTTTGACCGTCACCGCATCAGCCTACGCCTTGTTCCAACGCCTGCAGAGGTAGAGGCTGCCGAACGCGCCCGCGCCAAACGCGAGGAAAGGCTCAACAAGCCTGCCACTGATGATGAACAGGCGGCAAAAGAAGCCGTTGATGTCCGCAAGGCTCTTGAGGATTTCCACAAGGCAAAGAGTGACAACGGCACATTTGGAAGCCTCGGTGATGCCTTCGCCAATATCAAATTGTAGATTCCGCCGCGCTCTCGACGGGAGTATCGAATTTTCTATCCGTTGCCGTAACAGAGCTGTTACGGCATGGATGGTTGCTATGTCCGAAACTCCCGTCTTCTGTGTTGAAGATGTCGCGGTGATTCCTCCCTGTGACGGTGCAAAGCCAAAGTTATCCCTGCCCTCTTCATTTGTCGGTGCGTGGGTTGTGGAAAATGGTCTATTGCGTCATTTGGGCAGAGCCGAATATCTCCGCACGATGCAGCTCCCCGCCCTCTTGGAATACTCACACGGGCGCGCCTCTTTTTGCACAAGGGCTTCAGACGGCGCTTTGATTTTTTCATCTGCTGTTTCACCGGCTGGCGTAATTGGTGTACCCCATAAAATTCTTGCCGCCTTGCCGCCATGCTGCAAACGGGCTTTATCATCTCATTCTTCGATATTTAGGGGTCTTATCTCCGAAAAGCTTTTTACTGCTGAAAACGGATTATCCGAAGCCACACCAGCCGCCTCTCAAGCATTAGACATTATCAAAAGCAATAACAAGCCGGTTTATGCCAGAGGTGAAATGGACGATTGCTTTGTTTGGGCATTCTCACCTTCACGGGAGTCCTTTATCGTTGCCGGCGTAGCACAAAAACCGACAACCCTGACAATTTTATTTCCGTTTTTGCCACCTGACACATCTTGGTCCGCAAAATGGATTGATGACAATCAGGATTTTTATACCAAGGGCGATTTGCAGATACGCCCGGACGATGTTTCCCAAAAAACTAAAGCAGTCATAAAGACACTCTCGCATGGAGGCTTTGTTTTGCAGTTATGCTTGAAGCGCTAGCGACATGGATGAATGGGCCTATGGGAGGCAAAACGATGCTTATTTTGCGCGCATCGTTTTTTTTCTTTTTCATCATAACCGCCATATTGCTGACACTCCCCGGCAAAGACACCCTTAGACGCGGAGTCGTAATGCGCAGCAACCTCCTGCTGACCGTTTTGACCGTTCTTGGCCTTGTCGGGCTATTTGCATATCAGGCCAAGTGGCAGCTCTTTGGCGGTTATAGCACCGACCTTATGCGCTTTATGCGCCGTCATGACAACCGCCCCACTGTCGCTATCAGGCGAGGCTCTATTCTCGACAGAAACGGCTCCGTTCTGGCGATTGATGACCCCGAGGGGGATTCTCTCGGACGCCGCCGTTATCCGCTGGGAGCATCCGCCGCTCATGTAATCGGATATTTTGATCCCCGCTATGGTCTTACCGGTATCGAGAAGACCGCCGACAGTTGGCTTACCGGAATCGGAAGCTCGCATCTTGAAGAATTAGGCCGCCTTGGGCGCAGCATCGTCGATAGCACCCCCGTTGAAGGCCGTGATTTGAAGCTTACGCTAGATGCGAGGTTGCAGCGTTCAGCGGCAAAGGCAATGAAGAGCAACAGAGGCGCCGTTGTCGTTCTAAATCCAAAGACAGGTGAACTTTTGGCACTCTTCAGCGCCCCCGGCTTTGACCCAACCGAACCTGGCGGCTATTATGGCGACACCGACGACGCTCCGTTTATGAATCGAGCCGTTCAGGGAAAATATCCCCCAGGCTCGACCTTCAAGGTTGCCATGGCTGCCATAGCCGCTGATATGGGAATCGCCCCCGTACTCGATTGTCCGGGAGAGGGCTTTCGTGCCGACCGTACGGCAAAGCCCATTCGCGACTCAGAATTTTACTCATATCAGCGCAACGGCAGAGTCTGGCGCGGCTTTGGGAAAATCGGCTTACAGCAAGCCTTGATTCACTCATCAAATGTCTACTTTGCCCAGCTTGCGCATCACATTCCCGCGGCGTCCTTCAATGACTATGTCGCCCGTATGGGAATAGGCTCGCCGACACCGCTCCTAACCCACAACAGCCAATCATATTCAGCATCATCGGGTGCGATTCCAAAAGTTAAAGATGTCGACAAGCGGATGCGCTCGCAGCTCGCAATCGGTCAAGGCGCAATGGCGGTCTCGCCATTGGATGTCGCAAAGTGGACATCCATAGTGGCAGCCGGCGGCATTTTACATTCTCCGCGCCTTGAGCTTAATCCTTCCTCGGCGACTTATCCGTCATCGCGCGTAATTTCAAAAACGGCGGCATTGAATGTTGAACGAATGATGCGCGGAGTTATTCAAAACGGCACAGGCAAGGGTGCGAATATTCCCGGGCTTGGGATCTGCGGCAAAACCGGCACAGCCCAAAATCCAAGAGGAGACGACCACTCCTGGTTTACCTGCTTCACAACGGCAACCACTCCGCGGCTCGTCGTAACCGTTATCGTGGAAAACGGAGGCTTCGGCTCAAAGGCGGCCCTCCCCATAGCACGCTCAATCATTGAAGATGCCGAACGCTTTGGCATCATCGTAAAGACTGGAGACGGCAAATGAGCGACGCCGACGACAAAGATAAAGGCTTTGACATTCTGATTAAGGCCGGCGGACGCGCCTTGGCGTTAAGATTCTTTCTGCTTTGGGTCACAGTCACCCTTGCCCATACCGTCCTACTGGTTGGCCGCATTGCATACGATCCAATCATAATCCATGCGGAACTAATACCATATTGCTCGTTTTCAATTATGGTCTTTTTAGAGTGGCTCCTGCTGCGGCGGCGAACACTTACATCAGATGTACGCATCTTTGAAATCGTCACATTCCTCGTCGGCATTGGCATAGCAATGCAATTCAGAATGGGGACATTCGATTACGGCGCTTCGCTTGGCTTTATGCTCGCCCTGCCCATCGGACTTGCGTCAATGCTCGCCATATATCTGATAGCGGCAGACGGCAGATGGAAACATCTCTCAAAAATTGGATACATATTTTATGCGGCGGCAGTATCGCTACTCCTAGCCATGCTGGTTTTCGGACGCAAATATCGAGGCGGCATCTATCTTCCCGGAAATGTGAATCCATCTGAAATCGTAAAACTGTTCCTCGTCATCTTCCTCTCATCATTCCTCAGTAACCGCAAAAAAGAACTCTCTTCAACATTTTTAGGATTTCCGGTTCCGCGCTTTTCTTCATTTTTACTCCTTGCGATTCTCTGGCTGATTCCCGTAGCCCTCGTAATGGCGCTGCATGATTTAGGTCTGATTTTGCTACTTAACGCCGTCCTCGTAATAATGCTTTATGCGGCAACCCGCTCTTTGGGATATTTAATTCTTGGCGGTATTGGAGTTGTCGGTGCAGGCTACCTTCTGCAAACACTCTCGTCGCATGTTCACGCACGATTCAGCGCATGGCTTAACCCCTTTGCAGATCCAACCGGCAGCGGCTGGCAGATACTGCAAAGCCTCTCCGCGATGTACGCCGGAGGGATTTGGGGTGCGGGCATTGGCGCAGGCTCGCCAAGCGCGATTCCCATCGTAACGACCGACTTTGTCTATGCGGCGATTGCAGAAGAACTTGGACTCGTAATCTGCGCCCTACTGATAGTTCTCTTCGGATGCCTATTCGTTAGAGGATTTCGAGCGGCAGGACGAACAGATAATCCATTTGGAAAGCTCCTCGCAACAGGATTGACTGCCGCGCTTGCAGTGCAGACAATCCTAAATATTGGCGGTGTCGTAAAAGCCGTACCACTGACAGGCATAGTCCTGCCATTCTTAAGTCAAGGCGGCAGTGGACTTATCGCGATGCTTGCGATGGCCGGACTACTTGCCGCTATAAGCACAGGGGAGTTGCAAAAAAATAAAAAATAGAGTATTATATTATTATACAAGTTGACGCGAGTGTAGCTCAGTTGGTAGAGCTCCACCTTGCCAAGGTGGTTGTCGAGGGTTCGAGTCCCTTCGCTCGCTCCATAAAAAAAACCTTTGCCGAAGCAAAGGTTTTTTTATTTTATGTGCTGTTACTTTGCAACAGGAGGCGTATAAACCTCTACCGTTTTTACACCGGTGCGCCTTTTAGCAAACTCTATTACGCATTCCTTTACCGCCTTGTTCTTCTCAAGCTCCTTTGCGCTATTACCGCCAGCTACAAAGAGAGCCCATGAACCCTCAGGAACAATTTCGTCGCCACCCCCGCGGAAGTCCTTGTAGGCATCCTTTGTATGGACAACAACAAGCGGGCATTCAGACTTATCATCAGCCCTGTTGTCACATTTGAAAGGCTCACGCAAAACTCCTGCGACAGCAGCAACCTCTCCTGGCTTCTGCAAGCCGTCAACTGTAATAAATTCGGCCATATATTCACCTAGAGAAATTCCGCTCTCTCCATTGCCCGGCTTATATACAGGACGCTTAAGAGCCTTAACCTTTTTACCCTTACGGGGCTCAATATGCTTTAGAATAAGCTTGCGGGGCTCAACAGTCATCTCAAGCTGCGGAATAGTTATATGGCCGGTCTTATCAGCCTCAACCTCAAAATCCCTGCCATTATAACTGCAAGCGATCTTCTCTCCGCCCTTGATATCAAAGTTTGCTACGCGCCTAAGCGTCACATCTGCGCTTGACTTAGTCGGGAAAACAAAATGTTTGCTCGACCACTCATTTGTCGTCAGCAATCTCAACTCAACCTCAAACTTATCCTCAGCATCAATGACATTCTGCCACCTATAATAGGCATTGCGCTGCCCGGTTGCATTACCAAGAGGATGCTTGGCATTCAAGTGAGCATCAGGCCAAGGAAGCGGATCGTTCGTCGTTCCCTTGGAAAAGGCAACATATGGCTGATCGAGCCTGATGTCAAAAATATTGAAGGAGCCGACAAGGTCTACCTTTGGAAGCACTCTAGAATTACGCCCTGAGTGGCCAAATGCGCCCCAATACGCATAATAAGCATAACGGGCATCATCCATGCCATTGTAGAGCATATCCTTATCGACAGACCAAATGTCATTTTGGGATGAATACTCGACCAACGGAGGAGGATCGGGAACGGCATTCAGCTTCCCGCCAAGACCGAGCCGTGCCACCCCATGATAAGGAGTTGCAGAGACATTAGCCTTAACCGCGGCAAATATATCACCATTTGGAAGACCCAAGCCAAGCGTTCCGCTGCCACCCATCGAGGCACCGCCCAAATAGATACGGTTACGGTCAATCGCAAAGTTGGAAGCGACCCACTCAACCTGCTCCAAAACACGCGTTTCCGTCTCCGATTTCTTTTTGGGAATCGGCTTTTTAACTACTTCACTACTCTTACTCTTCCTGTTGTATTCAGGATTTTTCGGAACTCCCCACCAATCGTCCTGCGTGCGAACCTCAACAAGCAAACCGTAAAAATCCTCAGGAATATAGCAAATATCGCACATAAGCTCATCGCTTATAGGCATAGCCTCCCAAAGATATGTACCGGTAATACCCATACCGCCACCATGCAAAACGACAAAGAGCGGAATCTTATCATCGTCCTTGACAGGCTTTGCAGGCTTTACCACAATCATGTTGTGCTTTTTCCCGCCGCGGTCAGATTGCCAAGAATATGTCTCAACAGATCTGCCACTAGGAGCAATCAGACCCGACTGCGCCTTAAGAGATGGCATTGCGGTCTCAGTCGCCGCACCGGCTGCAATAGCGGCGCAAGCGGAAACAGTCATTGCCGCTATAGTTCCATATTTCATAAAATTAAATCCTTCCCTGTGATTTGTCACAACAGTACAGTAAACATACTGAATAAAAACATGTATATAATAACATATTCTCCCACTATAAACTAATACAAAAAAAACGAAGAGCCAAATAAGAATCTTATTGCCGCCTCCGACCATAACGCCGTCATCAGCAACAACGCTCTAAGTTTGAAAAACTCATTCCGCAAAACAGATAAGCCGCCCGACACCGCAAAAAACTTCGCAAGAAATACACCCTCCGCAAGCCAAGATTAGTTTGACGCAATAAAATCGCGGCTTTGCTCTGTTTTTGTGTTTCACCCAGTGAGTGAAACGAGAAGGACTGTCCCCTTAAAAAGTTCCATAAATGACGCGTGAAGAAACTCACACCTCCACAGCAACGCACCACACTACCCACTCAGCTTAAAATTCATTCCAAATAACTTGCACTTTGCCTATCCTCAACCTGGCTGGTTTTTAGATATGCCCCCACCCTCAAATCAACCGCTAAAATACATTCGGCAAAGACTTTCTAAAAAATATTTCATATTACCATTACATTTAAAATGAACATTTTGAGACATTTTTTCGGGGGCATCTTAAATAAAGCATAAGATATAAGATATTCCAACTCGTTGCAGTAATTTTTGGGTGCAAAGAATGGGGGCAGTTAACAATAACCAACAAGAGAATTGTCATAGAGAAGCACAGTAAAATCTTTTGGGTTTTTGATAAAGGGGCCGTATTCTCAACACTTATGCCGCACACTATTGCAAATGTAGATTATGCCTTTAAGGGGCAAATCTGCTGCTTCTGCCCGAAGTATTTCTTCACAATCTCCTTGAGTTCGGGCGCTACATATGGATTCGTGCTCACGGGAGGTAAGAATCAGGCAATTGAGATAACAAATGCGGCAGTAAGCACCCTTCTTAGCAACACCAGATAGCGTATTTTAGAATGAGAATAAAACGGAATAGAATCCATGGTATGTTTTTCTGGATTTCAATCAACAGGTATGCGCTGTTACTGGATGCCATCAGCCTAATTGCATTCACATTAGCGATAACATTGCAGTTGCCAATCCTCCATGGGTTCATTCCGTTTTCTGCATTAAGTCTTGCTTCACTTATGTGTGCCGTAAACATACACAAAACATACCATGAGAAAGTGGTAATATTCCAGCAGTTAATTCGGAAAAACATCAGGCATTTCGATCACAAGTCATTCTGCGAATACATGGGCGTTCCATGCCACAGAGTAGTATCAAGAATGGCCCTAGTAGAATTACACAAGGAGAAGGAATATTCACGGATAAAACAACTCTACTACAAGTATCCATGGAAGAATACTTTTCCTAAGAATACAGTTCTTGTCATTCACAATCCAAAGTTAGAGGAGCACCGCTATGGCAATCAGTAACTTAGAACAGCAAGCAATCGCGGAACGTGCAGAAAGGCTACTTCGGGAAGCCAACGGGCTGAAACTCATGAAGCGAATGTCTACACTTTCGCGTGATTTGGACAACAACTGGTGCGAGTGTTTTTTTGCTGGATTACGCTGGACTGGCGCGGGCTTCCTAATGATTGAAAGATGGTTGTTTGCCGTTCTTTCGATGTTAGCGGGCGCAATTCTTGCTATATCGTTAATTATCGAGTTGTTTCATGACTGGCGAGTCGCCCTGCAAATAGCCATCTATTGGACAGTGCTCGATTTTGTCCTTGCCGTTGTATCGGCGAACATGGCCGTCCATTATCGCGAGAAAGCAATCTATGAGCTTGAGCTATTGCGTCAGAAGAAAAACTAATGATGGCCACGATATTGTGGTTGGCAAGAAGCTCCATTGCAATCGCCATGCCGCGTCTGGAGTTTCAACCACTTGAAGCCCATTCCTCTGTATTGGTCTGCCGTGGCGACATCCAGCCGTCCTTACCCCTTGTCCCAAAAAGTGCAAGTTGCCTACACTGAGGTTGGAAAATCATTACTAGCGACTTTCGATGAATATCAAGTGTAATAGCCTGTCACTTAAATCTGTTATTATGGTGCTTGGCGCGTCGCACTACTGTGGGAACGGGTGCCTCTACAATTGAATCCGACGCAGTTTGCGTCAAGAAAGCATTTGTGGTATCATGGTCGAGAAATCGTCGAGGATGTAATTCCATGGATACGCTTCCTACCAACATAGCCTCCGCAGTGAGGGCAATCAAGTCGGCCATCGTCAAGGCACAAAGCCGAGTGGCCGCAAATGCAAACGCCGAAATGCTTTCGCTCTACTTCGGCATCGGGCAGTATGTGTCGCATAAGACAAAAACCGAGAAATGGGGCACGGGCGTTATCGACATAATCAGCGCCCAGCTCCAAAAAGAAATGCCCGGATTGCGCGGGTTTAGCGCGCGTAATATTCGAAATATGCGTCAATTCTTCGAGAATTGGGCGGAAAACTTAATTTGGCAGACGCCGTCTGCCAAATTAGAAGGACAGCCAAATAGCGATACTGGGTTGTCTCAAATAGTGGGGAAAGTGAAACGAGAAGGACTGTCCCTTAAAAAGTTTATATACCAAAGTCTTGACTCAATAACTTCCCATAGTTGAAGCAAAGTTTGCAAGTAGAATCAGTTTGATAGTTTGCGAGTTTGACAGTTTTTTCACGCGGCGAAACTCCTCACCTACCAATCTCATCTTCTCCCAGTAGCAAAATTGACATTAGA
>JAZUMF010000112.1:0-34733 GCA_045603485.1 Kiritimatiellia bacterium
CACATAACTTTTCAAAGGGACAGTCCTTTTCGATTAAAACTGTAAAACTCGCAAACTGTCTTTACTGTCAAACTTGCCACCTAATAACCTTTAAGAACCAAGCTGCAATTTATCTGCATTCTCTGCGATAAAATTTTATAAAAGGACAGTCGTTTTAGTTCATACTAACATAATAAATAGTCGATATTACAAAATCTCTGCGGTCTTAGCGGGAGAAATTTTAACTACAGGTCATTAAACTGCAATTTTTTTCCGTGTCCTTTCATATACCGCGGAGGAGGCGCGGATTTTATCTCTATTCCGCGGTTCAGATTTTCTCTTTTCGTTTATTTACGGTTTCGGTAATCCTTTGGTGACATACCAATGATTTTGCGAAAGATTCGCGAATAGTAATATTCATTAGGTAGTCCGACAACTGCCGCAATTTCTTTTAGCGGCGTCCCTGACAGCAATAGAGGAATTGATTGTTCAACTCTTATTCTCATTAGCATTCCCATTACAGATTCAACATTTTCCTTCTTGAATTTATGGACTATGGTCGATTTACTGCAGTTGAATTCAGTGGCAATACTATCAAGAGTTATGTGTTTTTGGTAATTTTGCTCAAGATAAATCTTGATTTGTTTAGCAAGGCTATGATTATCTGCGGGTTGCTCGTTAAGTCGATAGCGCCAAGGTTCACTCCCATCAGGTAATACATGCTCTAGTATATCCATTATCCGAGAAAATACCTCACTCAATCGCCAATAGCCTTGATAACCATTTGCGGCTGCCTGCGCTCCCTCTCGGATTAAATTCATAATTCGTGAATCAGTGTCGACTATTTGTGCAAAACCTGCATAGTTATCGACCAACTTTCGCAGCGTGCCACTCTCCCCTTTGAAGAGAATGTAGCTGCTTTTGCTTGCGCCTGCTGAGATGGCTTCCATATATACCTTTCCTGGCGGATAGAGATGTGCTACCTTTTGTGGGCGTTCCTGCCAAGGCATTTCCTGCAAAGCAAATTTACCGGGCCAGTTTATGCTGTAATCCAATACCCATGCGTCTTTATTTTGACAGCGTCTTTGTACATAAGCTGTTCGACGCTGTTCAAAGATAATCGCGGCTATGGGATATGGACGATTTGAGATGTCAGGATAAGTAAATCCGTAAAATGTATTATGGTTCATAAAACCCTTTTGCCATATAAGATATGTTTTTGCCACTTAAAACATTGTTTTAAGGGGATGATGATGATAAACTATATCACAAATAAGACAAATCTCCAATGTTTTTTGTAATAAAGAAGGTGGTTTTATGAAGAAAAAATGCGCAATTTTCCAAGGCGTCGGCAAGGGCTTTGATATTAGAGAATTTGATGTTTCCGCTCCAGCAGCCGAAACTGCAGGCTTAAGCTTGCTTTCCAGCGGCATTTGCGGAACTGATGTTCATATTTATGAAGGGCGCCTGGGCATGCCTGACATGCCTATTATCATCGGCCACGAATTTATCGGAAAAATCGATGCTTTGGGCAGCGGAGATGCTGTCGACGCTTTAGGAAATCATCTGTCAGTGGGTGACAAGGCTATCGCCTGTGTGGCGATTCCTTGCGGAAAATGCCTTAACTGTTTGGCAGGAGAAACCGCCAGTTGCCTGAACTTCGGAGTTACATATGTAAAGAATGCCGAAGAAAGCCCGCATTTCCATGGTGGTTTTTCAGAATATTTATATAGCCCTTTCAAGAATTTGGTCAAATTGCCAAATGAAATTGACCCATATGTGGCTGCGGCATTCCCATGTGGCGGACCTACCATAATCAGGTCATGTGCCTATGGTGGCGGCTTAAAGGCCGGCGAATTAGCAGTTATTCAGGGTAATGGGTCGCTTGGCATTTTTGCCGCCGCCTACGCTAAGGCGCATGGCTGCAAGGTAGTTATCGTAGGTTCAGGTGCAGATTCCGAGCGGTTAAAATTGACCATGGAAATCAATCCCGACAAATTCTTTGATTTCCGCAAAGATGGCGAAGGCGACATCACCTCCGCAATTGCCGCATATGCCAAGGAACTGAATCGCGGGGATGGCGCCGATGTTGTTATCGAAACCAGTGGTGGAGCTGACGCCTTTCCTTTTGGCTTGAATCTGCTTCGCACGCGCGGCCGTTACTTTGTGCCAGGGCAATATTCCGACCGTGGCAATGTAAGTATTCCCCCGCATTTGATTACATTTAAGGCCTTGCAGATTTTCGGAAGTGGGCAATATACAATGGCCGATATCGGCACCTATATCAAGTTCCTCGTTGACAATCCAAATCTCCATGGAATTTTCCGCAGGCTGGTAAAGGTATTTACCGTTGAAGATGCAGACTGTGCCATAAATTCAGCCTTGCGTGGCAATGGGGTAAAGTCTGTTTTCGGCATTAAGTAAGTATTTTTTGAGGATGTAAAATGAATTTTACTCGCATTGATTATCTTAGCAGGGTAGACGGTCTAAGCGATTACTATTATTTGCACAATTCCGGAATAAATACCGCTTGCCTTGTATGGCTTCATGGCCACGGGTCTCATGGCGACCAGCTTTTCACCCGCAAGGATATCGCTGAATGGTGGTCGCCAACCCTTGAGAAATACAATATCAGCGCCATCGCTCCAAATTTGCGGGATAATTGCTGGATGGGGACCGCTGCAGTTTCTGACTTATATGAAATATTGACTGACTGTAAAGAGAAATACGGTTTTTCAAGATATATTTTCCTCGCGGGCAGCATGGGAGGTACGGGAGCGCTGATTTTTGCTTCCATACACCCTGAGCTTGTTGACGGCTTGGGGATTTTGGGTGCCGCATCAGATATTTGGCGTTATCGAGAATATTGCAGAAACGCAGCTGAGCCCCAAATACTTCATGAAATATATGATGCCATTGATAAGCATTACAAGCCCGAGGACTACGCCCTTCATAATGTCTGCTCGCATTTTGAAGGGCTGACAATGCCATTTGCATATTACCATGGTATAGATGATAAAGTTATGCCCGTAAGCGAGATGGAGGCCTTGCGCGAAAAGATGAAGGATTTTCCGAATGCAACCTTCAAGGCCGTTCCCGGCACACACGACGCACCGCTGTCATATATTAAAGAAATCTTTAACAAGGTTTCCGGACTCGCCGATTATATATCAGGCAAGGAGAAGACAGAGTCCAATGTAAACGGTGCCCTAAATTCGGCTTATAGCACATGCACCAAACGATACAATCTTTACAGTTACCTCGTCGGAAAATATTTTGACGAGCACCCAATAAATGACACCCCTGAATCTATTGTCCATGCCAAAGCTATTGAATATGCGCTGAACCGGCTGCCTCTGACATTTCCCGACAGCCAACGCTTTTTCGGCGGCACTGAACTATATATTTCAACTGCATGCCCTAGTGGATTAACCCAAGAAGAGTATGACAGATGCTTTGAAATTTTCAACAAACGCGGTAAGCGGAATTTCACCGTAGGCTGGGATCATACGGCACCAGACTATAACACCCTGATGGAGCAGGGACTGGGTGGCTTTATAGACCGCGCTGAAGAGGCGAGCGAACGCATTGCCACACCGGAAAGCAAGGCTATGCTGATTACCCTGAAAGCAGTCTCGGGATTTTTCAAAAAGGCTGGAGAATTTTGGCTCAAAGAGCGTCCCGATGAGGCAATGCGATTGATTCGGCTGGCAGAGGATGCCCCAAAAGATTTCGCAGAAGCACTCCAGTTAATGTGGTTGCTTTTTGTAATTCTCGAGGCTCAAGGCCGTTACCACATGGCACTAGCAAGAGTTGACCAATATCTTTATCCGTTTTACAAAAACGGCTCTGTCGACCGCACGACAGCATTAAATATGCTTTGCCATATCTTTTGCAAGGTAGACGACTTCAATGAGGTGACAAACATTTGTATTGGCGGTGTCAAACCAGACGGCTCTGATGCGACAAACGATTTGAGCTTTTTAATCCTTGACGCCGTTGAAAAAGTCCACAGCCCATCGACAAACTTAAGTGCAAGACTCCATAAAAATTCCCCAGAAGACTTTATTACGGCGTGCGCTAAATTGATTTCAACAGGCATTGGCTTCCCGGCAATTATGAATGATGAAGTCTATATCCCCTCGCAATTGAAGTGCGGAATACCTCTTGAGGCGGCCCGCGATTACGGACTGTTCGGATGCGTAGAGGGTAATATTCCCGGTAGGGCTCCGGCATGGAGTGATAGCCGCTTTAATTTGCCAAGCCGTTTTGCACAGTCGGTAATGAAGCTAGAGGAATTTGATTCTTACGAAGAACTTTGGAATGACTTCGCGGCTTCGGTAAAAGAAGGGCTTCAACAGCATCTTGATAAATACAATGCCGCATTGCTATCAAAGCCGGCCTCAACCTGTCCCGACCCCCTGCTCTCTGCACTGACAAGAGATTGCATCGCCAGAGGACTTGACATCAATGACGGAGGAGCCGAGTTTCCGCGGCAGCATGGCGTAGGCATGGTTGGTCCCGCAACCATCGCCGATAGTCTTGCCGCAGTTAAAAAACTTGTTTTTGAGGAAAAGCGGATTACAAAGGGCGAATTGGTTTCTGCCCTAAAGAACAACTTTGAAAATTGCGAAATCCTACGCCAGACCTTAATCAACTGCGCTCCCAAATATGGCAACGACAATCCCTATGTCGATGGGATTTTTGCTGAAGTCGTCCGTCTTTGCGGAGAGACGACAATGGCTATGAAAGCCATAGACGGAGGATTCTTCAGAAGTGCCATGGCATCAAACATCTCAAATGTTTTTGATGGCAAAAATGTTATGGCAACTCCTGATGGTCGATTTGCGGAAATGCCTCTTTCAGATGCCGCTTCACCTAATGGCGGCATGGATAAGAATGGAAGCACCGCCTTTATCAATTCAATTATTACTCCAGACTACACGGCTCAAAATTGCACAGTTGTGAATATGCGATTCCAGCCTGAAATCTTCAAGAACGGAGAAGGACATAAACGCCTGGTCACTCTTCTAAAAGCCTTTATCGCCGGTGGCGGACATGAAATACAGTTCAATGTTACCAATAACAAGCTTCTTAATGACGCATTAGAGCATCCTGAAAATTATGGTAACTTAATTGTCCGCGTAAGTGGATTTTCCGCATTCTTCACCAAGCTGCATCCATCGGTGCAGCAAGATATAATTCGGAGAAATGCCCATGGCGAATGACACTAGCGGCAGAATCTTCAATATTCAGCGGTGCTGCTCCGGAGATGGTCCAGGAATCAGAACAACCGTTTTTTTTCAAGGATGCCCATTACATTGCCAATGGTGCCACAACCCCGAATCACAAAGCTTTGGACCCTTTGTCGCATTTGACAAAGCGGCTTGCATCGGCTGCCATAAATGCCAGGAATTCAAGCCTAGCCGCAATTGCCGCCGCAGTCCCGACAAACCCTGCTCGGGCTGCGGATTGTGCGTACAGGAATGCCCCAAAGGCGCTTTGACATTGCAGGGAAAGTTGACAACCGTATCTGAAGTAATATCAACAGTTGAGCGTGACAAATTTTATTATGACGAAACCGGCGGCATTACGCTTTCAGGAGGCGAACCTTTGGCGCAATCTGAGTTTGCCGGCGCGATATTAAAGGCTGCAAAAGCAAAAGGCATCCGCACCGCGGTTGAAACATCAGCGGCTTTATCATGGGAGTCATTTTCACCACTACTACCTTATTGCGATCTTTGGCTCTTCGATATAAAAGCGGCCCCCGAGCGCTATCCCGAATTGACCGGCGCCAAATACAGCCTTGTAAAGAGCAACTTATTGAAACTGCTTGAGGCTCAAAAAAAAGTCGTTCTGCGGGTTCCCCTAGTAGTAGGCGGTAACTGCGAGGAAGCCTTTTTTGATGAATTACAAAAGCTCTCACATTTATCTGGACTTTGCGGTATAGACATATTGCCTTATCACAATTTCGGAAAAGGCAAAAGCACGATGTGCGGCAAGTCAGAGCCTGAGTGGGAGAAATTTACCTCCCCCACCCCTGAAATCCTAAAAAAATGGGACTTCACGCATTCTTAAGATTGCAAAGCTCCAACCACCCGTTTGAACGGCAAGCTGTCAGGCGTGAATAGTAATAATCACAAGCACATCGGCAATATCTTCCTTGGGACATTGCTCGTTGAGAAGTCTGCGCCCTTGGCTTTGACATCTCGGTAAACCTCTATGGTATCAGAACACCAGAGATTCACTAATATTCCTGCCGCATGAGCTCTATCAACCATCTCTTTGGTTGTTTCGTGCTCGGGAGCAATAAGCGCGCAGCCAAGACCAATCGCCTCCTGAAGCTTCTCCTCGGTCATTGCGCCGCCCATAATAAGGCCAAGACGGGCAGCAGGATAGAGCCTGCGCATCGTCGCTAAGGCATCATGAGAAAAAGATGTGAAGGCAAATGTATTAGGCTCGAGTATTGACGCCGCCGTTTCATATAGCTTCTTGCAATAACGCTCAAGATTTTCGGGAGTGTAAAAATCTCCAAAGGTCTTCATCTCAATCTCAACTGCGACATCCTTTCGTCCGCGATAGACTTCAAAGACCTCCTTTGCAGAGGGGACATGTTCGCCTGAACGTCGCAAAGTCAAGGCTTTGACCTCGTCAAAAGTCATCTCTTCAACAATACCTGTGCCATTCGTTGTGCGATCAGCCTTGGCATCGTGCATTACAACGAGTTCTCCGTCAGCTGTCATGCGAATATCGGTCTCTGCACCGCGAATGCCGTGCTTGAGAGAATCGACAAAACCGCCGACGGCATTGTCGTCATACTCATCGCGTCCGCCACGATGGGCAAGAATGAGCGGGCGTTCCCACGGCTCTCCGCTACCTGGGCTTTGACACCACGGCAATGCACCGACACGAAGATTTGTGCAGCCGTAAGGAATAAATTCTACAGTAGTATTCGCACCTGTATCGACAACGGGCGATACAGGCATTTCACCGACATTTCCATATTCTGTAGCCACCCATGAAGGCACCTCCGCCACTGGAACAGAGGCAACAACGGGGGCGGCATCGGGAGCAAATGAGGTTGAGGACTCGGGAAGCGGGCGATTCTCAAAAACTACACCATCCATGGCAGGAAGAGATGTAAATGAAGAACGCATTACCGCATAATTCCATTTTGACTCAGGGAATACCGTATAATCGCAATGCGGGGGCTCGCGATAGGGCTTGCCCTCATCGCAAATCTCCCACCTCTCAGCCATCTTCAAAGCAAAGAGAAGCGGCCCGCGACATAGTGATGTAGAGCCGTCTCCATTCGCGACCCACTTGCCTTCGGCAGGGAGATTGAGGGTAATAGTTATTGTTGCGGGGCCATCCGTTGCAATAATGCGCGTAAGGTATTTGCCAGATACCATGCAGGATGTTACCGAGCCGTCAGCCTCGACGATTGAGGCGTTTTTGCACCATCCAGGAATGCGGAATTTGAAGGGGAATGAAGCCTTTCCGCTGATGTCAAAGACAAAACGAACCGAATCGCGGAAAGGATATTCCGTATCCATAGCCGCCCTGACATTGACACCGTTTCGGACGGCTCTCACTGCACTTGGAGCATAGGCGACAGCCACAAACCCTTCGCCTGCCTCAGGATCAGAAAAATCCATCCATGTCGATGCTGCGAACTTCGGCCAGCCCTGACTTAAATTTGCCGTACAGCAACCGTAATTAGGCTCCAGACCAAAGAGATTTGCGTGTGACCCGTTTGTTGTCCACGGGCGGGCATGAATCGAGCACTCAATCTGATTTATCTGCTGGTCGTACTGATGTGCCCACATATCGGGCGAGAAAGTTGCGGGAAGGGCGTTAAAGGTGACCTTTTCCAAGACATCACCCCACATCGAATCACCTGTAATCGCAGCATTGACCTCCATGGAATACATTGTTTCGCAAACGGCGCACAGCTCAGTGCCCTGACTTGTACTGCGACCCGACAGATTTTCATCGCCCGTGAAGATACCCGACGGCATTCCATGATAGCACATAAGCTCACTATACATGTGAGACGCGGCATTCAAATCAGAATCAAGACCGCTGATACGCCACCACAACGGACCTGTCTTCAATGCCTGACCATTGTTTACAACATGATTTTCAAAGGACCAACGCTTCGGTTCTGTAGGTTCAGTGTTGGGCCAATCGTTGAAATAATCGACCCAATCGAAACCTTGCGCTTGAAAACGCTTAGCCAAAGAAAGAAGGAACGGTTCAGGATGACGCTCATAAAGGTCATAGAGGGCAATCAAAAATTCCTGCCACCTAGTTGCGCCCCATTGAGAAAGGGTTTTCTTGTCGAGGTACCTGTCAAGACAACGGAAAGCGCGAAGCAAAGCGTCATCAACGCGAGGGTCGTTTGTCGTCAAACGCCAAACATAAAGGACTTTTGTTGCAAGGGCCTGCGACCACAAATCAAGAGCCTCGACCTTTTCTTCAGGCAAAGGACCGAGCCAGCCGCTCTCGTGCTGCCCGGCAAAAATCTTGTCCATATAACCAGAGATGCGCTCCTTGAATGGCTCATCGTCAAGAAGCCAAGCCAATGGAATCACGCCATCAAGCCAATATGGCATACGCTCCCAGCCCTCGGCTTCGCCGCCAATCCAGGCACTGTCTTTTATATCGGGCCAAAAGAGATCCAAATTACCGCTAAGCCCGTCAAGTTGAGTTTTAAGCTGGTTCTTCAACCACCCCTCAGGACTTATTGACGAAGTTGGAAATAACCTGAAAGCAGGCTCCTGAAGTTTTGAAATTTTCATTATGTTCACTCCTCGTTGGAAGAGATAAAATCCGATTTTACAGCTGACCGCGCGCAAGCTCAAAAGCGCGCGCAGTATTAAGTACCTGAGAATCGCAGAACGAGCCGCCGATAAACTGCACGCCGACGGGAAGACCTTCAGATGTTGTGCCCGCAGGTACAGAAATAGCAGGAAGTCCCGCCAAAGACGCAGGAATCGTAAACAAATCGTTAAGATACATTGAGAGAGGATCCAGCAACGCGCCAATCTTGAAGGCAGGTGTTGGAGCAACGGGAGTCAAAAGGACATCGACAGACTTAAAGGCCTCGGTGAAATCACGGCGAATCAAAGTACGGACGCGCTGTGCCCGACCGTAATAAGCATCATAATAACCGCTGGAAAGCACATAAGTGCCAAGGATAATGCGGCGCTTGACCTCTTGACCAAAGCCCTCCGCACGACTCTTGCGGTAGAGCTCAGGAATATCCTCTGGCTTCTCAACGCGATGACCGTAACGGACGCCATCAAAGCGAGCTAGATTTGCGCTTGCCTCGGCAGGAGCGATAATGTAATAAACCGCCATCGCATATTCGGTATGAGGAAGTGAGACCTCGACAATCTCAGCACCCTGCGCCGCACAAATATCAATAGCCTTGCGAACACAAGCATTAACCTCAGGGTCGGTGCCATCTACGAAATACTCCTTAGGCAAACCGATACGAAGCCCCTTCAAGGAGGCGCCCTCCAATGCCGCAACAAAATCAGGAACCGCCTCTTGCGCCGTTGAGCCGTCATGCGGGTCTTCTCCGGCAAGCGCATTCATAAGCATCGCGGCATCCGTGACATCAAGGGTCATAGGGCCAACCTGATCAAGCGAAGATGCAAAGGCTGTTACACCATAACGCGAAACGCGACCGTATGTGGGCTTAAAGCCGACAATACCGCAAAAAGATGCGGGCTGACGGATTGAGCCTCCTGTATCGGTGCCGAGAGCGCAAAGAGCCTCAGCGCCTGCAACCGATGCCGCACTGCCTCCTGACGAACCGCCGGGAACTCGCGACAGGTCACGCGGATTGCGAGTAATCTTAAATGCCGAGTTCTCAGTTGAAGAACCCATGGCAAATTCATCCATATTTACACGACCGGCACAAATCGCTCCTGCGGCCTTTAGCTTTGCAGTCACCGTTGCGTCATATGGAGAAACATACCCCTCGAGAATCTTTGATGCGCAGGTACAAGGCTGCCCCTTGACATTAATCAGATCCTTTATAGCGACAGGGATTCCCAAAAGTGGAGAATTATTACCTGCAATGCGGGCGGCATCGGCATCTGCGGCGGCGGCAAGCGCCCCCTCGCGATCAAATGTCAAATAAGCGCCGATATCTCCATCGCGTGCATCAACCGCATCGATGACAGACTGGACCAATTCAACTGAAGAAAAATCTTTTTTAGCAAGGCCGATAGAAGCCTTTGCGACTGTTAGCTTTGAAATATCCATAGCGACCTACGCATCCTCGACAATCTTTGGAAGCAAAAACTCATTACCAATCCGTTGAGGAGCATTTGCTAAAACAGCGTCACGATCAATTGATTCGGTCACCGTATCCTCGCGGAAAGCATTTACGCGACCGTGACCATGCATCGTCGGCTCAATATTGGAGACATCAAGCTCCTTCAGCTTTTCCATGTATTTAAGAATATCGCCAAGCTGCCCAGCAAAACGCTCAGACTCCTCGGCGCCTAACTCAAGATGCGCTAAACGCGCGACATACGAAATGTCAAAACCATCAGTTGCCACAGCAAAACTCAACTATTTGGGATTATTTAGAAACAGGGGTTGGTTCAATAACAGAAACGGGAAGGTCTGGAACCTTCGGCGTAACAACAGGAGGAGCAATTGGCTCTACAACAGGCGAAATGGGCTTTGCCTTAGGAGTAGCAACCTCTTGGTTGTTAACCTCGGAAGAGGCCTTCTTCAAAGCGTCTTGAATAGTCGTCTTTTCCTCCATCTTTTTAGCACGCTCCGCTGCTACAGGAGTAACGATAATTTCAGTTGGAACCAAACTCAAATCCTTCTTCTCGGCGGCGGCCTTGGCCTCTAATGCCTTCTTCTCGGCCTCTGCCTTCAATGCTGCTTCCTTGGCGGCGGCCTCAAGCTTAGCCTTCTCCTCATGTGCCTTCTTCTCGGCGGCGGCCTTGGCCTCTAATGCCTTCTTTTCAGCCTCTGCCTTCAATGCCGCTTCCTTGGCGGCTGCTTCAAGCTTAGCCTTCTCTTCAAGTGCTTTCTTCTCAGCGGCGGCTTTGGCCTCTAAACCCTTCTTTTCAGCTTCCGCTTTCAATGCAGCTTCTTTGGCGGCTGCTTCAAGCTTAGCCTTCTCTTCAAGTGCCTTCTTCTCGGCGGCAGCTTTGGCCTCTAAAGCCTTCTTCTCAGCTTCGGCTTTCAATGCTGCTTCTTTGGCGGCTGCTTCAAGCTTAGCTTTCTCTTCAAGTGCTTTCTTCTCGGCGGCAGCCTTTGCCTCTAATGCCTTCTTCTCAGCCTCTGCCTTCAATGCGGCTTCCTTGGCGGCCGCTTCAACTTTAGCCTTCTCTTCAAGTGCTTTCTTCTCGGCGGCGGCCTTTGCCTCTAAAGCCTTCTTCTCAGCCTCTGCTTTCAATGCCGCTTCCTTGGCGGCTGCTTCAAGTTTAGCCTTCTCTTCAAGTGCTTTCTTCTCGGCGGCAGCCTTGGCCTCTAAAGCCTTCTTCTCAGCCTCTGCCTTCAATGCCGCTTCCTTGGCAGCAGCCTCAAGTTTAGCCTTCTCCTCAAGTGCTTTCTTCTCTGCGGCGGCCTTTGCCTCTAAAGCCTTCTTCTCTTCAGCAATGGCTGCACGGCTTACCTGTCCATTTGCAGCATCGTAACGAGATGTCTTAACAGTTACATCCCTAAGACGGATACCATATTTTGCCTCTAGCGATTTCCATTGCTTTGCTGAGAGAGGATTTATAGAATGGAACGCATTTACAACCTCATGGTAAGCATGTCCGTTTGGAGTTAAAATATTATTTGCCCAGCTTGCTGACTCGCCTAAACTTTGAGAAGCAAGGCTATCTCCGACTAAAACAACTGTATTTGCGTCGGCACGCTTAAATTCACCAGAATTCCACTTCGCCCTTTCAACAGCGACCCAACGCTGTGATGAACGGTCAAAGAGCTCTATGGTATCAACCTCCTTGTCGCCTGTATAACATGCCAGACCAATATCATCATTAGGCATCATTCGCATCAATGAAAAACCCAAATTGACCAAGGTAACATTTGCAGGAACTACCAACAAAAGATTTTCCGCAATAAGTGACATTGAAAACACTATTGCTGAAAAAAGAGAAACAACGATTTTTTTCATAAGGAACAAGCCTCCATGTACATAAACAAAAACATATTACAATTTTACCGAATTTTCAGTTCAAAGTCTAATTCAAATATATTAAAAAAAACGCTTGACCTTTTTGCAAAAAAAGGGCATACTTCAAGTATGCCGCACGAAATGACTCGTCGGTATGCATCATCGGGGAAGCGGTTTCCCTCTTTAACACGAATGGAGTAAATATTATGGCTCTCAAAAATTCAAAGGGCTTCACACTAGTTGAAATGCTCGTCGTTATTGCGATTATTTCGGTTCTCGCAGCAGCACTCTTCCCCGCAATTCAAAATGCTATCAGCACCGCCAGTGCTACAGCTCTTAAGCAGAAGGGTCGTGGTGTTTGGGTTGCTATCACATCTGCCAACATGGAGCGTGAGCCACTCAACCTCGGCGTTCTTTGGCCAACAGAGCTTGAAGAGGATGCCAGCGTTGGTACAGCAGTCGCTTACTTCAACTACCTCCTTTCTGACGGCAACAACACCGGCACGACAACCGATGATCCAGATCTTCGCGTAGTTGCTGACCTCACCCCAGATGCTCTCGTCGCAAGTGGCGTTACCGCCGCTAAGATTGGCGAGTCTATCACAGAAGATAACATCGCATGGGGCGTTGTCAAGGTTCAGGACTCCTCCCCATCCGAGGTTCCTTTCCTTATCAGCCGCAACTATGACAAGACCGCCGCTCTTTCTCAGCAGGCTAACCCGACCACCGAGGCTCTTGAACTCAATCCTGAGCTCAAGCCCTTCAACGCTACTCGCGCTGTTTGGGTCACCCGTGGCGGCGGCGTCTTCGATGCCCGTAAGAAGTATTTCACAATGTCCCAGCTCATGGGTCTAGGTGACAGCTCAGTCACTTACGATTACTGGGCCAAGTAAGTTTCGGGGCAGACTCCGATGACGCAAAGCGGCTCCGCATTTCTGCGGAGCCGTTCTTTTTTAAGGAAACGGCTAAATGATTGTCAGAGTTTCAGTAGATAATGCACCGGCAAATCAGCTCTTTGATTATAAAGTGCCAGATGAGCTATCTGGCGGCATATCTATTGGCTCACGCGTAACCATCCCATTTGCCAAACGAGCGTCCGCTTCAGGTATTGTCGTAG
Source organism: Kiritimatiellia bacterium (assembly GCA_045603485.1). Classification (GTDB taxonomy): domain Bacteria; phylum Verrucomicrobiota; class Kiritimatiellia; order RFP12; family JAAYLN01; genus RGIG5952. The sequence goes on from JAZUMF010000112.1 coordinate 13,260, forward strand.
AACTTCCAGAAAGTTCACCATTTGAGGGCAAACTAAAATCAATCTCCGCATTGGATAGTCCCTCGCCAACTGTGTTACCCTCTCTAGTAAAGTTAGCCATTTGGATGAGCAAGTATTATCTTGCCACATTGTCAAAATCCCTGGAAACGCTCCTCCCCGCACCCGTCCGCAACGGCCGCATTCACGAAAAGACAATGCTCTATATAGATGCGGCAGAATCCTTCGATGAAACGACCTTGACAAAACGGCAGGGTGAACTTCTTGCCGATATTCGTCGTGTTGGTGGAGGATGGATGAGGCAGCTCTGCGAAGAGTTTCAATGTACTGCGACAACGCTACGAAAAATGGCAGACCTAGGCGCCCTGGTAATTTCAGAACGCCAACAGCGTCGCTCGCCTCTCCGTCGTGGTCGCATAGTCCCGACCAAACCTTTGCCGCTTAATAACGACCAAGCCATAGCACTTTCAGATATTACAAATGCATTGCCGAGCGATGCAGATTCATTTCCACAGACTCCACCAAAACCGATTCTTCTCTTCGGTGTTACAGGAAGCGGGAAAACAGAGGTTTACCTTCAAGCAATCTCAAACGCATTAGAGCGCGGCTTGGGAGCAATTGTTCTCGTCCCCGAAATATCGCTAACGCCCCAAACCGTTATGCGGTTTTCATCACGCTTTGGCGACCGCATAGCCGTCTTACATAGTGCCCTATCCAACGGAGAACGCTACGACGAATGGCAACGCATCCGCAAAGGAGATGCGCGCGTTGTTGTTGGTCCACGCTCTGCCGTTTTTGCACCTGTTGAAAAGCTAGGCCTCATCGTTGTAGACGAAGAGCATGAGCCCAGCTACAAGCAAGAAGAGTCTCCACGCTACAATGCGCGCGATGTAGCCGTCATGCGCGCCCACTTCGAAAAATGCGTTGTAGTCCTTGGCTCCGCAACACCATCAATGGAATCGTGGCGCAACTCTAGTTTAGGCAAATATGCGCTTTCCCGTCTTTCTGCTCGAGCCGCCGAGGGAGCTGCGATGCCGCTGGTTCGCGTTATTGATATGAATGAAGAAAATGCGCGATCAGGCAGAGTCAATATTTTTTCTAAAGAACTACTTGACGCAATGCACGATAGACTTCAGCGGCACGAACAAATTATACTCTTTCTCAATCGTAGAGGTTTCTCGACATCACTAACCTGTCCCTCATGTGGCTATGTTGAAACCTGTGAACGATGCGATGTTCCATTCACATACCATAGGGCTGACGATTGTCTAAGATGCCATATCTGCGGCGCCTGGAAACGCCCGCCAAGTGCTTGTCCATCATGCTCAGACGCTCAATTTAAGTTTGCCGGATTCGGCACTCAGCGCGTCGAGTCAATCGTAAAGCAATGCTTTCCCAGTGCTCGCGTCGCAAGAATGGATGCCGACTCAACATCTCGCAAGCTAAGCCACGATGATATTCTCGACGCCTTCAAAGCAGGAGAGACCGATATTCTAATAGGAACGCAAATGATTGCCAAAGGGCTTCACTTCCCCCTTGTCACTCTCGTTGGTATTATCAACGCTGATTCCTCACTGCACATTCCCGACTTTAGGGCGGGAGAACGCACCTTCCAGCTCTTGGCTCAAGTTTCCGGTCGTACTGGTAGAGGAACTCTTCCAGGCGAAGTATATGTCCAGTCATACACCCCCGAACATCCCGCCGTTCAGATGGCAAAGACTGAAAATTTTGAAGGATTTGCAAAGCAAGAGCTTCCACTACGAAGTGAAATGGGCTATCCTCCCTTTGTTCACCTCACCTGTATTACCCTTACCGGCCCTGCCGAAAATTTAACCGAAAGCTTAATGTCAAAAATCAGAAAAACGATTATAGATAAAAAGCCTCATGGTGTTGTCGTTTCAGAAGTTTGCCCGGCCTCGCTCCCCAAGGCAGACAATCTCTTCAGATTCCAAGTTGTATTGAGAGGCCCCAACTCCCTGCAGATGACGGAAGCAATAAAGTCAACACTTGAAGAGCACCCAATCTCAACTCCATTCCGCATCTCTGTTGATGTCGACGCCCACTCCTTTTAATGAAGAATTATTGAATAAGGATTTGGCTAAGTTATCAAATCAAATACTGTGACACTTAAATGTCATCTACCCACATGTCATACACACTGCAGGCCATTCTATTAGAACAGCCTGCTATTACGCATTAGTCACATTATTAAACCTTGTCAGCCCTACGAGAAGCACAAAGGCGAAAACCTAAATCACCACGGGGGACAACATAGGGGACAAAAGAGATAAGTTTATGACGAATGTTAGACTTACACTCTCCAACAGAACTGCAATAGCTACCACCACAACCGACATAAATACCCCAAGCGAAAGTAGAAGTCCATTCACATAAATTGCCATTCATATCATATAGACCATACGCATTAGCCTTCTTTTGTCCTACTGGATGGGTCTCCCGCTCGCTATTTTCCTCAAACCAAGCGACATTGCCTAGGGTTTCATTTGTTATCTCTGCGCCATCATCAAGCTTGCAATAATCACCACTAGCTCCAGCTAGGCAAGCATACTCCCATTCATCCGCTGTAGGCAAACGGTACTCAAGCCCTGACTTCTTTATTTCAGGATGTTCATTTAATTTCTCCAAAAAAATCTGGCAATCATTCCAAGAAACGCAATCTACGGGTCTGTTTGGCACACCTTTGAATCTAGATGGATTCCGCCCCGTAATAGCCTCATACAATTCCTGCGTTACCTCATATTTACACAGCATATATTCCTTTTCTGGGATTTGAATCATATTTGATAATAAGGTACGAATTTGTTTGATACGAGCAGCTTCTTTTTCTTTACGCTGAGTTTCAAATACCAATTCAGTGTTAGCACCGATTAACTCAACTGTTAACGCAAAATACCAAAGACAATATGCCCAATACAATAAATAAATTGAAAAATATATTCTTAAGTTCATAATTTGACTTATTCGAACATATGCTGACATTTCTTCAATATCAACGGTTCTATATATAACCCTAGAAAGCTTTTCAACAACTTCTTTATAATCCCCACCAATAGCATAGGAAGAACAAATTAAACAAAGTACGGCCATTATGTAAAAGAAAAACACGACTATATTAAAACCGCCCGATATTCTAACAACAAATATTTTTTTTAATTGCTGTAGATTCTGAGCAACCTTAATCTGAGATAACACAAATAAAGCCAATACTATATGACATATTAGAGCGCCAATTCCACGACCTATGACCTATAAGTGCAAAATCTAATGGATATCTAATAGAGTCGTTCATCCAATAAGCGACCTTCACCGGCAACGGCCTTGGCAAAGCACAAACTATATAAAATAAAGATACAATCACACCAACAATACAAAATACTATAGTAAATTTATGAAGAAAATTTAGTTTGTTAGTTAAATCATAGTAATCGTTCTCGGAATTAATTGAATCAGATGATGTGCCTTCATTTGTTTGAGTCGTATCCATTTACCTACTCCTTTTTTTGCGCTACAAATCCAGCAAACCAGCCCAGCGCAAAAAAGAGCGTGGCATGCCTTAAAATTCTCAGAAATTACATTACCCTCTAATGTATTTTCTACTAACTATTACTAGAATTTATAAAAATCTTACGCGCTCTCAAAAAAATTTTTTTCACTCAATAAAAATTCTTTCCCCATCTTTTAGAGTGCCAGACTGTTACACTTGACACTATGTTCTAGTCTCCTTATACTAACACAACAAATAGTTGGCATCATAACGGCAGCTGAGGATTGCTTTCGCTGTTGGGAGATTAGGAGACTCGGAGTTTATTAACTTTTAAAGGGGATAGTCCTTTCCGTTTCCCTTCTCAATATCCTAATAATAAACATTCTAATTTTTTCACACCCAAAATAAGATTACGGTGCGGAACAAAATCTCACAATTTTCTCTGCGCTCTCCGCGTTCTCCGCGAGAGAAATTTTCACCTTAAAGAGTCAGACTGTTACACTTGACACTATAACCCAATCTCCTTATACTAACACAAGAAATAGTCGGTATCACAAAATCTCACCAAAAATCTCTGCGTTATTTGCGGTAAAACTTTTAGGGGGACAGGCCTTACCATTTTATCTTTTAGATTGGAAACAACCAGAACAACTGATAAAACAACTTTTAAGATGTGCGCGGGCTAACATGCCCGCGCTCATCTACTTCAGTGTGGTCTTCAAATATAATTGCTTTTAAGAATGAGAAAAATGGGCACGGGCGAGTTAGCCCGTGCGTCAAAGGTAAGTTGTTTCAAATAAGTTGTTTCCAAAGACCATTAGACTTGATATACCAAAATCTTGACTCAATAACTTCCCATAGCTTAAGCAAAGTTTGAAAGTAGGAGCAGTTTGATAGTTTGACAGTTTGACAGTTTTTTCACGCGGTAAAACTCCCAATCTCCTCTTCTCCCAGAAACTTTATAAGGGGACAGGCCTTACCATTTCCCCTTTTTGATTTCTTGAGCGAGCAGTGCGCTACCACCCTAAGAGTGTTGCGCACCGCCGCTCCGTCGGCTGGTGCATCCCAACCCTTTCACCACAGAAACGCCAAGCTATCACTATCTATGGCATTATAGATTTTTTGACTGCATAATTCCGCGGATGTAGCCAAGCGCAAATGACATTCCTGTCTCCCACCAATCTTTTGCTTCTAGGCGCGGGGTATGATCTGGCACTACCGTGCCATCAAAGCCACAGCGTTTGTAGATTTCAAGGGCTTTGGGCATATCTACATAACCATTATCTATAAAGACTTCGCTGTATTTAGGAAGGCGCCCTGATGTATTTCGAAAATGAACATATCCGATTTTTCCCTTTGAAGCGAATTCTTCAATTGCCTCATAGACATTTATGTCGCGCATCGTTGATATTGTCCCTTGGCAAAACTCTAAAGCATTTGCCGGGCTATCGACTAGGTTTATAAGCTTTCGCATTCCTTCAATTGAGGTAAGGGGACGGAATGTTCCTTTCAAAAATTCAATTGGGGGGTCATCGGGATGGGCGCAGAGTTTCATTCCGTATTTTTCCGCTACCGGGCAAAGATTTTCAAGAAAGTACTTTAGCCTTAACCAATGAGTTTCAGCATCTGTCGGAGGAAGTACATCTACGGCACTTCTGCGTTCGATTTCCGTATTGAACCAGAATCTGCGGCTCGGCAATGGAGAATGATCAACCTTTTCTTCGTCAAACATTTTGATAGATGCAGCACCTCTGCCTTCCGCATTTCCTCGCTCGGCATAATAGCCTTGGACACCACAGCAGCTGAAGTTGTAGCCAAAGAGTTTAATTCCTACTTCTCCTGCATTTTCAACGGTCTTGATGAGGTTTTCCATCTGTTCTTCTTTGCCGGGCTCATCAAGGACCACATGGTCAATATGTTGAGGATGGAAGTTTTCTATGCCTTCTAAAATAAGGCCATGCGACTCTGCTTGTCTTACGAGGCGCGCTAAATCTTCTTTATGCCAAACGCCATCTCCAGCCCCTAACGGAACCCATGCGATTACAGTTTCGCAGCCTAGCTGTCGTGCCATTCTCAAATGTTCATCTGTCCACTTTTCAGGGTGTAATGCCATTCCTAGCTTCATATCTGAAACTCCAATCTATTTATAGCGCATTGTTGATGTGTCATCTTCGCATGATGCCGGGTATAACTGTGCGGAGCTACCTCCATCGACTACCAAACGCGCCCCTTGGCATGCGCGAGCTCCGTCGGAGGCAAAGAAGGCGACCGCTTCTGCAACATCTCTCCCTGTGGCTTCAAATCCAATTGGAATGTTGGAGCGCCTTTTTGCCTTAACTTCATCTGAAAGGAAATTCCATCTGTCTGACCATATATATCCAGGCGCTACCATGTTTACGCGTATTCCGAGCGGTCCAAAATCCACTCCCAGCGATTTCACCATTGAATCTATCCCGCCTTTGGAGGCAAGATACGAGATACGCTTGCGAGAAACACGATCGGATGTATTTGACCCGACAAATACTATTATGCCTCGCTGGCGTGTATAATCATTGGGCTGCTGCTTTAGAAAGAAGCGGTTAGCTGCAGCTTGCGCGACACGGAATCCGCCGAGGATATTGGTATTTAAGACTTCAAGGAATTGCGCATCTGTCGTCTCGAGTGAGGTTCCCTGTCCGAGCCCCATCGAGGCTGCGTTTGAGACTAATATATCAAGCCTTCCCGCTTCTTTTTCGATGACATCCATCATGGCTGTCACCGATTCGGTTGAGGTAACATTGCAAACCAGTCCGCGATATTTTGAAAAGCCTAATTTTTCTAATTCGGAATTGGCTTTACTTACGGTTTCTTCAGATGAACCGCAGAAATAAACGCGTGCGCCTTCTTCTAAAAAATAGGTGACAATCTCAAAGCCTGTATTGCGACTTCCGCCTGTTATTAAAACGACTTTATTTTCGAATCTCATAATTTGCACTGCCTTTAACGGATAAGCATCTTCTTAAATACCACTCAACTGTCATTGCAATTAAGAAAATGGCATTAAATGCGATTATTAAGATGAGAATGCTTTGAAGTGAGAGTACCCATCTGACATTTATCCAGTTCCATAGAGCGTATGGCAGATATGGCTGGAAGGCATGCCATGCGGGAAGTGAATATATTACGCCTGCTTCTATAAGATACAATGGTACTATGTACCAGATATATCTAAATCTGCGGCACGCGTTTTCGTGGGTCATGAAGATATTTTGCAGACCTTTTATAACCGCTATCAGCCCCACATGCCACACATATTTCGAATACTCTTCATATCCTACCCACGGGCCGGGCAATCTAAAGACATATGGCACAACTAAAGCTACCAATACAAGACTTGCAAGGCCAACGAATAAATTCATGGCGATTGACTGAATGAAGAGTTTTTCAGTTGACTGCCCTTTTTCAAACCTTTCGGAGAGTATCGGAGAAAGAACTATCAACAACGCCGATGTCATGTAACCGGGAATTGAACCAAACATTGTTGAATAATAATACCCTGCCGAAACATCAAGGGGCAGTCGGTGACGGATTACAAAGGTTTCGACTGGCATCTGTACACGAGCGGCGAGCGTCAATACCAATAGTGGCATTGAATATGCCAGCATTTCACGCCAATGGATGATATATGACTCGCGTTTACCTAGTGAAAACAATATACGGCAAATAACAAAGATACCGATAAATACTCCTGACAAGCTCATTGCCAATTGAGCTGACAGATATCCTAATGCTCCGAGTCCCGGCAGAAGCAGCAGCATAAAGATTAAGCGGACATAGGGAGTGATAAAGCCTGATAGGACTATAGCGTTAAAACATTTAAGCGCCCGTTGAGCTGATTGTATTATTGGATCGATGCAGGTTATTATGGCAAAACCGGCGACGGGAATGAAGATGCGCCTGTCAGTCACATGCATTCTCTCAAGAATGGCATCACCGTCAACAAAGAGCCAAATGGCGATACCTATGGCAAAGAGGATGGACAATGTACACGAATCAATCAGCAATGCTTTGACTTTGCCATATTCTTTATTGGTGGCGAATACATTGAGAAACTTGCCGACGGGCAATAATGCTATCGCGATGGGAAAGCCGACAAATGCGCCGACCGACATCAATGGCAAGACTGCGCCTAACTGGTCTGCCGGCAAATATTTTGGAACAATCCAAAGTCCGATAACCAAGTTTACAACTTCGCCTAAGCGATGGACGATAAAAGCAAGGAGCGTATACCACCACAAATCGCCAAGGCGAGCGCGGCAACGCTGAATAAACTGGCTGATGGCGTTTATGGATGACGCCTTTGCCATATTACCTTCCCATATAACCTGGGAGGTTTATACTACCTTCACTTGGGTCGGGAGTTGCCCATGGCATGGCGTTATCATCGTTGGCAACACAACCGGTAAAGACTATTGTAAGGACTGCAAAAACGAGAAAGGCCGCCGCTAGTGTGCGACGGCTCTTTCTGTTAAGCCCCTGGGCCTTGAATAACATGGTGAGGCTTCCTTCCTATCGACTAGTAGAATACGATATCGCCGACCTTGACCGGCTTCTGCTGCCAATCAGTTAGGATATCAACGATTACGAGATTCTTATCACGAATGGCTTGACGAAGCTTCATACGAGTGACGAATGCGTCATCAATGTTTTCAACACCGGCGCGACGAGCCATAACCTCGCTCTGCGGGAGGGCACGATCACGCTGGGGGCCAATAAGCTCAGCCATAAATTCAGGAGAGAACTCTACGATTGCATACTTCCACTCTTCGCTTGTTGCAACGACCTTACCCTTATCGCCGGGTGTGAGGACGCCTTCCTCGAGAGCGGCGACAGACTGAATGACATTGGGGTTCTTGCCCTTGAGGTCGCGAATCGTCTGCTCGAGCTCTTTGACCTTATCGTTGCAAACCGCAAGCTCTTCATTGAGACCATCGATGTTGTCATTGAGTTCTGCAATCTGCTCTTCCTGCTCTTTGATCTTTTCGTTGGCGGCTTCGAGCTCGGATTCTTTTGCACGGAGCTGTGAGGTGAGCTGGGCGACTTCAGCGTTGAGACGCTCAATTTCGACCTTGTCTTTGCGACCATCCTGCTTGAGTTTATTGAGCTCTTCAATGGTGCTTACGAGCTCTTCACGGATTTGCTTGAGGGCAACACGGGTATCGAGAAGGTTGGAGTACTGGCTCTTTGCACGGTCATAGGCATTTTTAAGAAGCACTTCCATTGTGCCTTCGCCTTCTGTCGCGGGTGTGCCGGTAAGCGGATCGAGGACATAGTTTCCCATTGAATCAACGCAATAAAATTGACGAAGCTGAAGACGCTTGGACTGCGAACCGTAATTCAGCATTTCAGGAGTGACGCCATTAGCTTCAAGCTTTGCATTGTAGCCGTCCCAGAAGGTTGAGCGTTCGGGAGCTTCAATTTCACGGGCTGTCACTTCAGAGATGTCGCGTGATGGATATGTGGGGGCAGCAACATCCGGGAGGTCTTCCGCCTCAAAGGTTGCGGCTAAACGGACAATAGAATCCTCAAGCTTGTGAGCTCTACCCGCTAAGGCCTCACGCTTGGCATAATTTTTGTACGCAAAAACAGTTGCAGCGATTCCCAAAAGAAGAATCAAAACTACAAGCACACGCAATACTTTACCCATGATGTATTAACCTCGTTCTAACTTATTGATCAAAAAGCATACTAATAAGGTCTGCGATTCAACACTACCTTATAAGCATATTAAAGACTACCTTTTTTTTTAGTTTTTGGCAACCTTTTTTTTATTGAGCTAAAAAAGTCTACCAAAAAATTCTTACTGTTCTCTTCCATCGGCACCTGTGCAAGTATTGTCGCGACAAAGACCAGCACGCATCCCATAAGCTCGCGAAGCGACAAATGTTCACCTAGGACAACCCACCCTGAAAGTGCCGCGAAGACCGATTCAAGGCTCATAACAATTGAAGCGACTGTCGGAGCCAAGTGCTTTTGCGTAATTATCTGCAGGGTATATGCAACTGCACTTGAAAAGACGGCAGTATATAAAATTGGCTTCCAGCATGCGACTATTTGCGACACTTCAGGCAATGGTGCCGCCTTCCACAAAAACGGCACTAGTGAGAAGATGCCGCAGAAAAAAAACTGGACGGCGGACAGCATTATGGGATCTACGCGCTTCACGAAGTTATCAATGGCAAGAATATGACACGAGAAGCAGAACGCGCAGAATAAAACCATGCGATCCCCCCGCTCTATCGTAAAGCCCTCTTTGATACATAGGCAGTACATACCAAAGAGTGCAATTGCGACCGCCAACCAAACCGGAAGTGAGACGCGCTTGCCAAAGACCAGTCCTATCAGCGGAACAATCAGAATGTAAAGTGCCGTGATGAACCCGGCCTTGCCGGCTGTTGTCCCTTCAAGGCCGACTTGCTGAAAGAGCGTTGACACGGTCAATATTATGCCGCATGACAAGCCTCCTATAAGCAAGCTGAAGCGCCCTTGGCGAGTAGCAAGCTGCGAAATCGCTTCTTGACGCCCCATCGTCAGCACCACAGGTATAAGTGCCAATGCTCCAATAAAGCTGCGGACCGAATTGAAGGAGAAGGCATCTAGGACGCCCGCTCCCATTCTTTGCGCAACAAACGCCGTCCCCCAAATAAAGGCTGCCAGCGCCATCAGGAGACTATACTTAACATCGCTTTTCATTTTATCAGCAGTGTTTGATTAAAAAAGGGTTCCTTTAACCGAATCGTCGTCCCATCCGCGCGGCTTTTCCGATGAAATGGACTTAATCGGCTTTGATGTCATCTGCTTACCGTGCGCACTGACACCTTTAACGAGAACCTCCGTGGGATTGAAGAGCTGCTGATTGACTCGCTGCCCCTTTGCTGGCTTGTATTTCACATAAAGAGCTTCCGGGGTTCCTTCTGTGAAATAGACGATTTTACTGTTGTCCGGAGCCAAAGCGTAATCCTTATTCATGATACAACCGCCCAGCTTAAAGCGCTTGATATATGTAAAGCCATACTTGGGCTCCGTGTAGACTGCGGTGAAGAGACGCTCCTTGTCATAGATGCGACAGTCAAGCATATTCTGGTCGATAAAGAATTTCTCAGGAGGAGCAATTACTTTATAGCGACCATCAGCCCACATAACGGATATCTTATCAAGAGACGAGCACTTGAACAGCTCCTCGCCGCCTTTGATAGCCGTTCCGATATATCCATTCTCGCGGTCTATCTTTACCGACAACTCGGTAGCCGTAAGCGAACGCACCTCAATTGCACCAAATGGTTCATTTGAAATCTGGCTGATGCGAGGATAATTCTTGCCATACTTTTTCAAGAGTCCCTTGAGATACTTAATGGCATATGCGCGCAGATGTGCCAAATTCTCGGCAACCTCAGCTTCTTCAAGCAGGATACCTTCAATCTCGCGCCGGTTCTTTTCGATATCGTAGCGAGAGATGCGGCGAATCTTAATCTGCAGCAGCTGCTCAACATCGTCTAGCGTCACTTCTCGGCGCAGGCGTCCCTTGAAGGGCTCAAATCCCGATAAGACCGCCTGCTGAACCGCCTCGTATGTCTCTTCTTCTTCAATGCGCTTGTAAATGCGCTCTTCGATGAAGATTTGTTCAAGTGTCTTTGAGTGAAAGGCATCGTCAAGCTCGCCCTGTCGAACCTCCAGCTCGCGTTTAAGAATATCGAGAAGCAGTTCCGTATTTGCCGTCAGCATCTGTGACACGCTCATCTCAGACGGACGGTTACCATGAAGAACTACAGGACGGGAAGAGAGGGATATCTCGCAGTTTGTAAAGGCATAGAGCGCCTGTGTGACCTTGTCTTGCATGGCGCCGACACTGAGTACAAGCTCAATTTCGACGCTCTCGGCGGTCAAGTCCGTAATCTCACGGACCTGTACCTTCTTTTTAGATATGGCGTCTTCAATACTCGCAATGAGCGACTCGGTCGTCTGCCCCCATGGAAGCGAAGTAATGACAAGCTTATTTTTATCGCGTGGCTCGATAGAGCTGCGGACACGAAGCTTGCCCATTCCATCGGCATATTCAGAAACATCTATTATACCGCCTGTGACAAAATCAGGATAGACAGCAAATGGCTTCTTTTGAATGATTGCAATTTCAGCCTCAATCAACTCATTAAAATTATGAGGATAAATCTCGGTGGAGAGACCGGCCGCAATACCCTTGACGCCCATCATCAGCAGGATGGGTATCTTGGCGGGAAGCAATATCGGCTCCTTGTTGCGGCCGTCATAGCTGTCGGTAAAGGCGGTTATCTTTTCATTGAACACCTCTTTACGCGCAAGCTCTGTAAGGCGGCACTCAATATAACGGGGCGCAGCGGCCTCGTGTCCTGTAAAGATATTACCGTAGTTACCCTGACCCTCGATCAGGTAGCGCATATTTACGAGGTTGACGATAGCCTCATAAATGGATGCGTCACCATGAGGGTGATAGTGCATCGTATCACCTACGACACCTGCAACCTTTGAAAATCGGCCGTCGTCTGATTCCCAAAGCGCATGGAGGATGCGACGCTGTACAGGTTTAAGACCATCCTCGATAGTGGGGATGGCGCGATTACAAATCGTGTAGGTTGCAAATTGAAGATAGTTGTCGTTAATCAAATTCCGCAACGGGCCTTCACCGCCCAAGCCGCGTTTCTTAGGAGTCGGAGCCATTTCCTCCTGTGGAGCGGGAATAGGGGCCGGTGCATCCTCAGAGGCAGGATTCTCATTTGAGACCTTCACTTCTAAAGGCTCATCAGCAACCGTCTCCGCGTTATTCTCAGAAGAGCCCGTTTCGGCTGCGGCGGAAGCGTCCTCGGCTAGTGCATTTTCAGCTTTATTCTCATCCGCCGAAGTTTGCGCTTGGGAAAAAAGGCTGTCGAAGAAATCGGCTCCGTCACCCTCTTTATCATTTTTCTTATTGCTGCTACTCATGGAGGAATTCCTCCGTCAAAACGAGGTTGTCGAGAATGTACTGGCGGCGCTCGCGCGTATTACCGCCCATATAGAACTGCAATGTATCAGGAATGCCCACATCGTGTCTGCAATCAATAGGTGTTAAGCGCATACCTTCACCGATGAAGTCCTTAAATTCCTTTGGATTTATTTCACCCAAACCTTTGAATCGTGTAGTCTCGGCAGACTTACCAATCTTTGCCAAAGCTTTTTGCTTTTCAGCCTCATTGTAGCAATAGTAAGTCGTCTTCTTATCACGGACTCTGAAAAGCGGCGTCTCCAAAACAAACAAGCGGCCGTCCTTGATGACCTTGTCAAAAAACTTCATAAAGTATGTTATGACGAGATTGCGAATATGATAGCCATCAACATCGGCATCAGTTGCGATAACGACCTTCTCGTAGCGCAACCGCTCATACGACTCCTCAATGTCCAAGCTCTTCATTAGATTGAAAAGCTCCTCATTCTTGTAGAGAGCGTCTCTTTTAAGCTCGCAGACATTAAGAGGCTTGCCACGCAAGGTAAAGACCGCTTGATACACAGGGTCGCGGCTTGAAATAAATGTTCCGGCCGCAGACTTACCCTCAACGATAAAAATCATTGAATCATGTCCGCTATCCTTTGCAAGATTCAAGTGGTGCTTGCAATCGCTAAGCTGTGGCACGCGGACAGTCACCGCACGATTACGCTCTCGGGCAATCTTCTTAACCTTGCCAATCTCTGCGCGCAGCTCACTCGTCTGGGTAATCTTCTCTATCAATTTAGAGGACTCCGCAGGAGCGCGATGCAACTGCTCCTCTATAACGCGCTTAATCTCGTTGACCCATCCATTGCGAAGCTCTGGCATACCGAGCTTATTCTTTGTTTGGGCCTCGAACATCGGATTTTGCACACGGACGGCCACCGCACCGACGATGCCATCGCGGACATCGTCGCCATCAAAGTGCTTCTTTGAAAATTCATTGACAGCCTTGAGCAGGCCCTCCTTGAATGCGGTCAAGTGAGTTCCGCCGTCAGTGGTAAACTGGCCGTTCACAAATGAAAAGTAAGATTCGCTAAAGCGATTAGTGTGAACAAAGACAACCTCCAACTCCTTTGAGCGGTAATGGAAGGGCTCATAAAGCTTTTCGATATCGGCCTCGTCGTGAATAAGATCCAAAAGACCGTTTTCTGAGACTATCTTCGTGCCGTTGATATCTATGGTAAGCCCAGCGTTGAGGTAGGCATACATCTTCATGCGGCGCATAACATGCTCTTCCTGAAACTGAAACTTTTTGAAAAGCTCAGGATCGGGATGAAACTTCATGAATGTACCATTACGCTCTGGTGCTTTAAGCTTGCCACGCTTTTTAGAAACAAGCTTACCCTTCTCAAAGAAGGCTTCGGAAAATTCGCCTTCGCGGCACGATCGGACTTCAAAATAATCGGACAAGGCATTGACCGCCTTAGTGCCGACACCATTCATACCTACTGAAAACTGAAATACCTTATCGTCAAACTTACCGCCCGTATTCATCTTGGAAACACAATCAACGACCTTTCCAAGTGGAATACCTCGACCATAGTCGCGCACGGAAACCACTCCGGAGTTGTAATCCAGACGAATCTCGATACGCTTACCAAAACCCATTATAAATTCGTCGATTGCATTATCTACAACCTCCTTCAGAAGTATGTAGATACCATCCTCATACTGAGCTCCGTCTCCCAGCCGTCCGATGTACATACCCGTTCTTTTACGGATATGCTCCATAGGATCAAGCGAAATAATGTTAGTATCATCGTATAAGTTTGCGTTTTGCTTTATATCTGCCATGGCATAATCTCTCGGGACAAAAGTAAAAATAATAGTTTATCACAAAAGCTGCGATAACCCAACTGTTTTGATTAAATCCGCTTAGAAAACGCCTCTACTATATCAACACTGGCAGAGCATCCAAGACGATTAGCCCCGGCATCAATAAGTGCAAGTGCGCTGTCCAAGTCACGGATTCCTCCGGCCGCCTTAACGCCCATCTTGCGACCGACAGTCTTACGCATCAACTTCACATCCTCAACCGTCGCCCCCGACGAGCCAAAGCCGGTGGAGGTTTTTACAAAATCAAAGCCGGCATCCTTGGCCATCAGGCAAGCGACCACCTTCTCCGCATCCGTCAAATAGCAAGTTTCAATGATAATCTTTGTTTCGACTTCTGGAGCAACTGATTTCACCGCCTCGACAAACTCGGCCAAGTCCGCTGCAAGCTGGGTGCTCACAAGCATTCTCTTGCAATTGCGGGCAATTTCAGCCGCCGCAGCCTTAAGAGCACGCACATTTATCACATAATCGACGATGTCAGCCCCAGTTGTTATCGCATCAACCGCCTCAAGCCGCTTAACAGCCTCAGAATTTTGCCCCAAAGGAAATCCTATAACGGTACCAACCCTCACATCGCTCCCCTTAAGAGCCTTGACCGCTGTCGCCACCTCACACGGATTTACCATTGCACAGGCAAAACGGTATTCTTTAGCCTCCCTGCAAAGCTTCTTCACAGCATTCGCATCCCCTGCTGCCTTGAGAAATGTATGATCAATCATCGAGGCAAGCACTTCAGGTGTTAAATAGTCAAACTTCTTCATTTAAGACCTCATATTTACTAGTTGGCATTCTATTGGTCATCAGAAGGATAAACGAGATTCTCATCAGTTATGACCTCAAGAACCTCGTGAAGAAATTTTGACGCTTCATAGCGCGCCATCGGCAGGTCATGCAATAGCCAGCTCCCGCAGTCTCGGGCGGCGGCACCTGGAATCGCACCATCAAAAGCCGCAACAAAAGCAAAGACGGATTTCATAAGTTCAACGATGTCGCGACTTTGATAATCACCTCGCAAAAGCAAATAATTACCGGTGAGACACCCCATCGGGCCCCAGTAAACGATACGGTCCTTCCACTCCTCATTATTGCGTAAATATGTAGCGGCAAGGTGTTCTATTGTATGAATAGCACCCTGCCCCAAGGTCGGTTCGCGATTAGGCTCCTTCATACGAATATCAAAAGTAGTGACAACCTCACCGCCTACATTATCCTTTCGGCTAACATAAATTCCGCGTAAAAGCTTTTCGTGGTCAATGGTAAAACTAGGAATCTTTTTCATAAAAAACCTCACAACTCAAGTTTGTCCTAAAGCGATAAATATTGTATCACAAGTCCTTTGAAAAAAATATCTTGACAAAAAGTGGGGAAAAGTGTTGAATAGTGGTATGAAAAGTCAAGAAGTGTCACAATCGAACAACACAGGAAAGGGAACGGCGCAAGTCGGCTCTCTCCTTGGTTCGTACCCGCACCGTCTTGACCCCAAGCGGAGAATGACGATTCCAGCGACACTCCGCAGCCGCATGGGAATGCCTGAAATCGTCTATGTAATGCCAAGCCTAGGTGGAAAAAAATGCTTAGAAGTGTTTCATCCTCAGGCTTTTGAGATGCGCCTTGATGAGCTCAACAAGGCGGCGCTAACAGACGAAGCGGCAGCAGATTTCGTAACGATGATCGGACGCGTTTCAGAGACTCTTGATGTTGATGTTCAAGGGCGCGTTCGAATCGGAGATGCCCTATTGCAACATATTGGCGTCGACCGCGATGTTATGATTATCGGAGCAGTCAACCGTCTGCAAATTTGGGCGGCAGGAAACGAGCCAAGCCTCGATGAAGCCTTTGGCAAGCTCGCCGCATCGGCAAGAACCATTCACTTCTAGGAGATAATTATGCACATACCTGTTATGCTCTTAGAAACAGTCGATAGACTAAAGGTCGTTCGCGGAGGAACTTACCTTGACTGCACCCTTGGCGATGGTGGCCACAGCGCCGAAATTCTTCGTCGCGGAGGACCCTCGACAACCCTTTTAGGCCTTGACCGCGATGAAGCTGCGCTTGCTCGCGCAAAACAGAATCTCGCTGGTTTTCCCGCAAAAGTTGTCTACGCCCACACAAATCATGCGCATGTAGCAGAAACCTGCGACAAGTTGGGCTTTGATCAATTTGATGGCGCAGTCATTGACACCGGAGTATCCTCAGAACAGCTCGATGAAGCCGACCGTGGCTTCAGTTTTCGTGCTGACGGTCCGCTTGATATGCGAATGGACACATCGCATGGCGCGACAGCCGCAGATTTAGTCGCGACAATGAGCGAAGACGAGCTCGCGACACTCTTCCGTCGCCTCGGCGAAGAACCTTCTGCTCGCACAATCGCCAAAGCAATCGTAAAGCGCCGTGAAGTAAGCCCAATCACAACGACAAAAGATCTCGCAGCCATCGTTGAAAAAGCGCTTGGGCCTGGTGCACATGCACGGAAGCACCATCCTGCCACACGCGTATTCCAAGCCTTACGGATGAAGGTGAATCACGAGCTTGAATCGGTGCAAGCCGCCATCGACGCCATTTTACCTAGGCTAAAGCCGGGAGGACGACTTGCCGTAATCACATTTGAAAGCATAAGCGACCGACTCGTAAAGCACATCTTCCAAGATCATGTCGGCAAAGAAGTTTCTCTTCAGCAGGGCGGCTCGGAATGGCAAGGTATTGAGCCTCGGGTGCGCAAAACCGACCGCCATGCAGTAGTCCCCACAATTGAAGAAGTCAACCTCAATCCGCGCTCTCGAAGTGCAAAATTAAGAGTTGTAGTCAAGCTTTAAAACACCACTTTTCAACTTCAAACACACAATGAGAAAAAACCGAAGAAAATATGTAGAAAAAGGCAACGGTCACACCGAGTACGCAATCTTTTTTTGTTCGATTATTGTAATATCGCTCGTTTTCGGCGCCATTTGGAATCTAACCCTAAAAAGGTCGATTTCGTCGATAAGTAAGGAAATCCGTACCCTGGAAAACGAGTCGAACCGTCTTAAAATCGAAGTTCAACGCGCGCAATCCGCCTGGTCGCTTTGCACAACGCCCGAACAACTTGAAAAGTCCCTAACCAGGCATGGCCTTCATATGGAACTTGCAAGCGGCAAAAGAATCGTCTATTTATTTGGAAAGACTCCTGAAAGAATTGATGGATTAGGCTCCACTCACACAGATGTTGCAACCTATGTTCCAAATCAACAAACCTTCCAATAAAAAAAAACAAATCCCATCTTGTAAATTAGGAACAAGGTTTTTCCTTGTTCCGGGATTTTTAGCACTCTGGATCGTATATCTCTTTATCAGACTCTTCACCCTACATTTCAGCGACTCGACACCACGCAATAATATCCGCTACCAGAAAGAATTAAAGGCGACGCGCGGAGTCATCTACGATAGAGGCGGCAACCCCATTGCCGTAAATCAAATTGGCTGGAAGATATTCATTGACCCGCTTGCAGAAAACAGAAAAGCGTCCAAAAAACGCCCTGCGGCGGATCCTGTCGCCTCATGCAAAAGAGTTGCAGACCTGACAGGTCGAAGTTTCAACGAAGTATGGCATGATCTCTATACGACCAACTTTACTGAGTACTACAATCCAAACACCGGCGAAATAAAAAAAAGATATAAGCAATATGTTCCACAGGGAGAAACATTTGATTCCACAGCCATAGACCTAATCACGAATCGTACTCTGTATGTAAACAACATAGGACTTGAGCAAATTGAAAAAAGAACATATCCGCAAGGGAGATATTTCTCTCACATATTGGGCTTTGTCACAGGACAAAGGCTTGAAGGGAAAAACGGCGGTATCGAACAACGCTACGACCATCTGCTTCAAGGTACCGACGGGCGCATCATAGGCATTAGATCAAACAACGGTCCGGAAATACGCGAACGGAGAATCAGCACACTTGATCCAATAAACGGAGCCAGCATATACCTGACAATCGACCACAACATTCAATATTTTGTCTATAATGCCCTGACAAACGCAATGACAGAGTGGTCAGCCGATGCAGCTCGGGCAATAGTGCAAAAAGTCGACACAGGAGAAATCCTGGCAATGGTAAGCCTCCCTGACTACGACCCCGCCAACTGGAAAGACGCAAGCGGCATATCCCGTAAAAACCGGACGATAACCGACCAATACGACCCGGGCTCAACAATGAAAGCAGTCACCGTATCAGCCGCCTTAAACGAAGGTATAATAACGCCAGATTCAACCTATGAGATAGATAAAAGCAGAAAATGGTACTATGGCGGACACTCCCTAGGCGACCACATTGACGGCATCGTTGATGTACGGACAATAATAAAAAAATCAAGCAACATCGGCTCTGCCAAAATTGCTCTCGAAATGGGCAATAAAACCTTTTACAACTATTTAATGAGATTTGGCTTTAGAGAAAAAACAGGAATTGATTTGCCAGGCGAAGCCTACGGAATGCTTGCCCATTACGAAAAATGGGAACCGATAAAGCCCACGCGGGTAGCCATTGGGCAAGGCATCTCCGTAACCCCGATACAAATGATAAACGCCTATTCGACAATTGCAAATGGCGGAAAAAGAATGCGCCCGTATGTAATGCGTAAGGTAATCTCAGAAAACGGAGAAATACTGCAAGAAAATCATCCGAAAGTACTCAGTACGCCAATCTCCCCCGAGGTAGCAAAACAAATGCGGGAAATGCTCGCCCTCGTAGTGCTAGAAGGCACAGGAAGAAGAGCTAAAATACCAGGCTATACAATTGCCGGCAAAACGGGAACAGCAGAAATTGTAAGACCCGATGGAGGCTACTACAAGCACAATCACTGGACATCATTCATAGGATTCATACCTGTAGACAAGCCGGTATTCTGCGTATTGGTACTCCTTGACAACCCCCAAAAAGCCGGGCAAAGCCATGATGCCGGCATCTCAGCAGTCCCCGTATTCAGAGAGATTGCCGCCGCCACGGCACAATACCTTGAAATTCCGGTTGAACCCACAACCGAAAAGTAGCTCCAAAAAATACCCAAAAGTCACAAAGGGCAATAAGCCCGTTCAAGAGCACTTAAAAGATACTCGTCACAAGCCCCTCTTGAACAAATGGGAAAAGCTTCCGCATAGCTTCGGTATTGGGCTTTGCGCTATATTCGCACAACTCCAACGGCTCTATATAAGTGACAGCCTCGCCGGCCTCCTTGCCAAGAGCGCTTATCAGCTTCTCCCTAAAACGGCGTGCCGAATCACGGCGACGGGGACCTGCCCAAAAAGATTCGATAAAACGCAACCTTGCCTCAGTATCGTCAGCAGGAGGAACCCTATCCAAAACCTTGGCGTCAAAAGGAAGCCACTCAAATATTTGCGAC
Source organism: Kiritimatiellia bacterium (assembly GCA_045603485.1). Taxonomy (GTDB): domain Bacteria; phylum Verrucomicrobiota; class Kiritimatiellia; order RFP12; family JAAYLN01; genus RGIG5952. Next base: position 33,014 of record JAZUMF010000112.1, read on the forward strand.
TCATGACAAGCAAGAGCCTTAGCAAGAGGCCTCATCAAATCATCGCACGGAATCACAACATCCGGGCGAAAAGGATTAGAATCCATAAAGCCGTCGCGCATATAAAAAATTGCAGGCACGACCGATGGGACAGGAGACTCTGGACACCAATTAGGTACACCCAGCAAATAAGCCGAATCGAGTACCAGCTGCGAAGTCGCACGATGGTCTGCATGGTAATCGCAAAGGCGGTGAGTCAAAATGATATGCGGCGAAAACTCACGAATGATGCGCGTAACCTCCTTACGGCGCTCAACCGTCGGTTCTAGTTCACAGTCAGGAGTATTGCAAACAATGTAAGAATCAATACCAAAAGCCCTAACGGCATTTTGCGTCTCCAAATAGCGACGCTTTGCCAAATCATCGGGCGACATAGTCTGATGCCCCTTATTACCATTAGTAAGAGAAACCATTCTCACCTTAGCGCCAGCCTGCGCAAAACGCATAGCTGTACAACCGGCATGAATATCGGCGTCATCCGGATGAGCACCAATTATCAAAAGACGAATATCCTTCGCTAACATAAAAACTTCCTCTAAAAGGCACCTAAAAAAACAACCCAACCTCAGAGCGAGATTGGGTCACTTGAAAATGGCGGGAGAGACGGGGATCGAACCCGCAACCGCCGGATCGACAGTCCGGTGCGCTAACCAATTGCGCTACTCCCCCAAAAGGGATGCAAATATTATACAACATACGACAAACAAATGCAAGCATTTTTCTGCCAATCGGTGTCAGACTATTACACTTGACACCTCCCCTCAAACTTTCTATATTGAGCCCAAAATTTGACTTCATGCTAAGAAATATCTCAATCTAGAATCTCATTTCCTAAAACAACATCAATTATCCTTAAACTACAATGCTAATACATCCTCGCCGACTCTGATAATATTGAAAGTTGATATTGGATATTGGTAAAAGTGGCACATTTTTGCGTCTGTAGTCGCATCGATAGCCTCAAAGAAGGTCTTTGGCGAAATTTTTTGATACACCTCCCCATTCGGGGCGGTAGGCTCCGTTACGAGTAATGCAGATTGTCGGGATTTTTGCTTAGCCTTGGAATGAAACTGGGGATTTTTGGAGGTCTCTTGCTGAATAGAGCTTTATGCCATCCCAGTTTTTACATAGTCCTATGCCTCTTGCACCTGTTTTTCTACCGAGGCTGAAGGCATATTTGTGTTTTGCCACCTGTTCATCGACAAAGTCTTTTGAGCCGAAGATTCCTCCATAGGTGAAGTGGCGGACTTTGCAGCGTAAGAGGATTTGCAGTGGCAGCTCGCCTTTTTTATCGATTATCTCTTGTATCTTTTCGGCTGGGAATACATCTGTGCCGCTTAGGTAGAGCTTTTGACGGTAGGTTTCTATGTGTTTTTTGAAGTCAGAGACTTTGGCGTCTGGATTGTAGATGCGCGCTATGCCGTGCATTGCATTGGAGTTGCCGCGGAGGGCCGAGGCGTAGCCTGACCATTTGTAGTCTTTGGGGTCGTCTACTATGCCTGCACGGACGGGATTTAAGTCAATGTAGGCTGATACGGTTGAAAGGGTATGGGCAGTGCCTTCTAGAAGGGTGCTATAGAAGCGGCCTTCCCACATGGAGCCTGTATTGGGATTGTGGGCATGATACCAGATTGAGAAGCGCTGCATGAGGTTTTGTATAAATGGAGTGATAACGCCCATA
>JAZUMF010000113.1:0-15381 GCA_045603485.1 Kiritimatiellia bacterium
GCGGCTCCGATGCAATAGAGCCAGAAAAGGTACAAGAAGTAATCGATGAAAAAGGCGAGTTACCGTTATCGGTAATACTTCGCTGCAAAATACGCCACTTCACCCATGGAGCCATCATAGGCTCAAAAGACTTCGTCAACGCAGAGTTTGAAAAGCATCGCAGCCTCTTTAATCCAAAGCGAAAAACAGGCGCAAGAGGCATAGGCTTATGCAAAGACTGGAATGGGCTAAGACTATGCTCGGCAAGAGACCTCAAAAAGTCGCCGATAACCTTCAAGGTTTAACGAAAATCCCCGAAAATTGCTAATCTTACCAATCTCAATGTCGCCAATTTTCTTGGCGACATAGGTAACTTTTGTCTCTATATGTGTAATAACGGACAAAACAGGGCTATTTCAGCGAAAAACAGCACTCCCAATATGCCGTTTTGGGTAATTTAGACTGCAAAAAGCTATAACCAACAGAGTCGAGTAAGGTGAATGTGACATTGGCATAGAGCTGGGCCTGTCCCCTGTGCAAGAAGCTAATAAAGATATAGAGTTGGGTCTGTCCCTTATGCGGAAAATGTAATAAAAAAACGGTGGTGAGATTTATGGACTGTCCCTCGAGCGGGTATGTGGGCGAATTTGTGATAAGTGGCTGATGTTGGGTCTGTCCCTTGCGTTGTTTAGTGGGGTGAAATTTTCTGCTTTGACCAATTGAACTTTTTTGCTAACATTATAGAAGAATGAATGATGATAAAAATACAGGTGACAAGGGTCGCCTTTACAGCTTTGAAAGCTTTGGGTTGTTGGCCGGGGGCCTTGCCCATGATTACAACAATATGCTTACTGCAATGCTCGGTAACATTGAGTTGATTCTTTGTGATAATATCCCGGAATCAACTCGTGAAACTGCTACCGATATAAAGGCTACTATGCTTAAGGCCGCAACATTGGTGAAGCGTATGCTTTCGTATGCTTCAGGTGCTGAGCCTCAAAACGAGCGGATTGACTTTAATCTGCTCGTTCGTGATATTGTCCGCATTATGAAGCGTTCGATTCCTGAGAATGTCGTTGTTAATATTGAGCAGTCTCAAAAAATTCCTGTGGTTTTTGCTGACACAACGATGTTTTGGCAGGTTATGATGAATTTAGTAATCAACGCTTGTGATGCTTTGGAGTCTAAACCGGGTCTTTTGAAGATTGCTGTTCGCTCGCTATCTTTGTCAAGCGCTGATATTGCTTTGTACAAGGGAGCTTCTCTTGAACCAGGCGATTATGTGGAGATTTCAGTTTCAGATACCGGTTGCGGTATTTCGGAAGAGACTAGGGAGCATATCTTTGAGCCGCTCTTTACTACTAAGCGTAAGGGAAATGGTCTTGGTTTGCCTTCAATAATGAGCGTACTTGAGATTTACAAGGGCGGCCTTAAGGCTGAGTCCGAAATAGGAAAGGGAACTACATTTAGGATTGTCGTCCCGGCGCTTCATAATGCAGATGGTTCCTTGGTCTATCCTGAGGGTGTGGCTGTTGCTCCTTCTCTTGCCACTTTGGTCTCTCCGCCTCGTTGCATTTGGAATCCTCCTGCCAACGGCGATTCAGTGGATGCCGCTGCCGGCGCTAAATCTGTTTCTTCGTCGGCAGCCCAATCATCAGCGGCTGTCACTGAAAAGAAGACCATTCTTGTTGTCGATGACGATCCGTCGATTGTAAAGCTTTTGAAGATTATCCTTGAAAAGTCTAATCGATATGATGTCATTACGGCCCTTAACGGCAATCAGGGTTTAGAGGTTTATCGTGCAAATTCAAGTGTTATTGATCTTTGCCTTATTGACGCTTCAATGGGTGCCGGTATGAATGGCTTGGACCTTTGTGCGGCGATACGCAGGGAATCCGCGAATTTGCCTTTGATTTTGATGAGTGCATATCGGGCTAAGGAGATGAGCGCTCGAATGGCGGTTTCCGGTGTAACAACCTTTTTGGCAAAGCCATTTCGCGGGGCTGATGTTATTGAGCTTTGCGCAAAATATGTCGGGTAGGAGCATTTATGCATCATAGTCACGGTAAGCTTCCTGTTGTTACTTTGAAGAAAGGGCGCGGATACTCTGCGTCCCATTTTCATCCTTGGATTTTTTCAGGAGCGATAGAGTCAATAACTGACGAGCCAAATCCCGGAGAACTGGTTAAGGTTATATCTGATAAGGGTGAGCCTGTAGGTGTTGGTACTTGGTCACCATCATCGCAGATTCGGATAAGGCTTGTTTCTTTCGGTGCAGATTCGAATTTTTCTTGTTTTGATGCTGTTCAGGTCGCAATTGAGGCAAGGTCGCAGTTGATGGCTTCTGGCTACACAAATGCGGTCCGCCTGGTCAATGGCGAAGCGGACGGTTTGCCAGGTGTCATAGTTGACAAGTATGATGATTGGGCCGTTTGCCAGTTTAATACTGCCGGCGCTGCGAGAATGAAGAACGAAATAGTCGTTGCGCTGCTTGACGCTCTTCCTTTGCGCGGTATCTATGAGCGTTCTGACGCTGATGGTCGCAGATATGAGGGGCTTGAGGAATGCTGCGGTCATTTGGTCGGTGACGAGCCTCCCGAGCGAATTGAGATTTTTGAAGGCGAGGTTAAATATTTTGTTGATGTCCGCAAGGGGCATAAGACGGGATATTATCTTGATCAGCGCGATAATCGCCGCATTGTGGCTACCGCTGCAAAGGGGCTTGATGTTCTTAATGTCTTTTCGTATACGGGCGGATTCGGTGTTGCGGCCTTGGTCGGCGGAGCGAAGTCAGCGGTTCATGTCGACCTTTCGCAGTCAGCATTGGAGATTGCCAAGGCTAATACTTCGCTGAACGGCTTTGAGCCTAACGACGAAGATTTTATCTGCGGAAATGCTTTTGATGTGTTGCGTAAATTCCGCGATTCTCGTCGAACCTTTGATTTTATCGTTCTCGATCCCCCAAAATTTGCCGATGCAAAGAGTCATCTCCGCGGGGCCGCTCGTGGCTACAAGGATATCAATCTGTTGGCCATGAAGCTTCTCCGTCCGGGTGGAATGCTGGCAACTTTTTCATGTTCCGGCTTGATGACACCAGATCTTTTTACTAAGGTTGTTTCTGAAGCGGCGGTCGATTCAGGCCGTAATTTTCAGATTCAGCAGCGTCTCTGGCAGGCCTCTGACCATCCCGATGGGTTATTCTTCCCTGAGGGATTGTATTTGAAGGGGCTTTTGCTTAAACACCTACAATAGGAATTATATGGATTTTCCCAAAGAATTAGAATCTTATGCAGATAGATGCGATCCGATTGCCGCAAGTGATTTCGAGGTGCTGCTGCCGCCCCGCGACCGTTTCGGTCACAAGGGTGATTATGGGCATATTTTGATTGCCGGCGGTAGCTTCGGCTTCGGCGGAGCTCCTGCTCTTGCCGCATTGGCGGCATTGCGTACAGGTTCTGGCTTGGTATCCGCTGCGATTCCGGCTTCTTTGGTTTGCGGTCCAATTGCGCGGTTGGCTCCAGAGGCAATGGCGCATCCTATTGAGGAAAATCACGGACAACTCTCTGAAAACGCCTTTTTGACATGGCTTTTTGCCCGTAAGCGTTTTGATGTGATTGCTATAGGTCCAGGACTTGGGCAAAGTCCCGACACGGCGGCGATTATTTCTTCATTGCTGAAGATGTCTGATCAGCCGTTGCTTCTTGATGCAGATGCTTTGAATCTTATAGCGGTATCGGAGAGCGGGCTTGATTCGGTCAAGGACGCAAATTCATCTCTTAGGGTTCTGACGCCACATCATGTTGAAGCAGCGCGTTTGCTCGGTGTTTCGGTTGAAGAGGTTTTGCAGGATAGAGTTAAAGCTGTCCTTGAGATTGCTGAGGCGACGGGTGCCGTGACGGTTCTTAAAGGCCATGGTACTTTGATTGCCGCTCCCGGGGATTCTCGTCCTGCAATTTGCTTTGAGGGTAATCCTGGTATGGCTACCGGCGGCTCAGGTGATGTTTTGTCTGGCATTATCGCTTCTCTGTGGGGCCAAGGTCTTTCGCCATACGATGCAGCTTGTCATGGTGTAAGGCTTCATGCGATTGCCGGTGATATCGCCGCAGCGCAATATGGCGAACACTCTATGGTCGCTCGCGATATAATAGCCGCTTTGCCACAGGCTTTTGCAAGGTATATATAATTTTAAGCATTATCATTTTGTCTTATGGCTGAGTTGTTAAAACACCAGCGGCGCGGGTCAATCGCTGATGCATTTAGGATTATTTGGCCGCTTATGCTTTCAAATTCGGTGACTGCTGTTATGCAGTTTACCGACCGCATTTTTCTTTCGCGCTATAGCGATATAGCTATGCAGGCGGCGGTGCCTGCAGGAACTTTGTCGTATTTGCTCCTTTGCGTGATGCATGTGACGGTCGCTTATTCTGGTACATTTGTCGCTCAATACCATGGTGCAGGGCGTAGACTTTCTTGTGCGAGGGCATTTTTTCAGAGTTTTTGGCTCTTTCCTTTGACTGCCGCATTGACGCTTTTGCTGATTCCGCTCGGCAATTGTTTGATAGGACATTCCGGTCATCCTCAAGAGGTGTTGCCTGCAGAGAAAACCTATTTTACGATTATGATGTTGTGCGGTTTGCTTTTGCCAATTGCCGGTGCAATGTCAGGATATCTTTCCGGTCGTGGTTTTACCCGTATCGTTATGTGGATTTCAATTGTCGGCACTATTATAAATATTCCACTGGATTTGATAATGATTTATGGTTGTAGACCTCTTGGGATTCCTGAATGGGGGGTCGCTGGGGCTGCCTGGGCTACAGCTATTTCGCAAATGATTATCGTGTTGATATACGGCGTAATTATCTTTAGAGAGCCTATATTTAGAGGAGCCCGCAGAAGTGCGGCTTTGGCGTTTGATTATAAATTAACTTGTGCCATCGTTCGTTATGGTTTGCCGTCTGGGCTGCATATTTTGCTTGATATGCTGACATTTACATTTTTTATTTTTGTCACAGGCAGGGAAGATATTGTCACTCAAATGGAGTTTGCGGCAAGTAATGTATGCTTTAATATCAATCATCTTGTTTATGCTCCTTTGATTGGAATCGGCATTGGTGCTGGCATTTTGGTCGGAAATTATCAAGGTGCAAAGGATAGCGATTCAGCATATAGGGCAGGTTGGTCTTCGATAATTATCGGATGGATATTTATGGGCTTTTTGTTGCTTATGCTCGGTATCTTTTTGAATGATGCTATCGGGGTTTTCCTTCCAAAGGAAACATCTTTTGATAAGGCGCAGTTTATTTCTCTTAGCCGAATTCTCGTGTTGATTCTCGCCTCTTGGTGTATGTTTGATGTCGTGAATGTCATTGCGGGCGGAGCATTAAAGGGTGCTGGAGATACAAAGTTTGTTATGTATTTGTGTGTTTTGATGGGGTTCCTGTTGTGGGTTCCGATGATACTTTTTGTGGTTAAATTCTGCCCTTCAATAGTAAACCTTTGGCTCACTCTCCCGTTGTATGTATTTTTACTTGCAGCTCTATTACTTCATAGATGGTGCCGTGGCAGGTGGCGTTCAATTGATTTGATTTCAAACAAAGAGGTCAAATTATGAGTAAGTCTCCATGTGTTCTTCTCATTACACCACCAATGGTGCAGCTGAATACCCCATATCCGGCTACGCCGGTTTTGACTGGATTTTTGAAGGAGCATGGAGTTGAGGTCTATCAGGCTGATTTATCTTTGGAGGTAGCCCTTAAGCTTTTTACCCCTGAGGTTGTTGAGGCGGCGCTGAATGCCCTAATTGACCGTAGGATTAAGAAAGACTTACAGCATTTTGTTGATAATGGCGAAAGATACCGCGATTTAGTATTGCCGGTCGTCCGTTTTTTGCAAGGTCGAGCCCTTGAGCTTGCCTGGCGTTTTGCCTCTCCCGAGTCATTACCTGAAGGTCGCCATTTTCTTGAGCTGACTCCCGATGAGGAGACCGATGCGGAAGATACTTTGACATCCCTTTTTGGCTCGCATGGGATAGAGGGTAGGGCCAAGATGAGAGCATCTCTCTTTTTGGACGATTTGGCTGAATATTTAGCCGAAGCATTGGATTCTGATTTTGCCTTTGCAAAGTATGCAGAGCATCTCGCTGTCGCAGCCCCTGAATTTGAGCCGATCCTTAAGCGGTTGAACGGTAAGGCCTCGTATGTGGATAGGATTTTGGAAGGTCTAGTAGAGGAGCTTGTTGAGCGTCATAAACCAGATTATATCGGCGTTACGGTGCCTTTCCCTGGAACTGTCTATGGCGCATTTAGAATTGCCAAAACAGTTCGCGGGATTTCTCCTGATATAAAGACTGTTCTCGGCGGTGGCTATGTAAACAGCGAGCTTCGAGATTTGACCGACGAGCGGATCTTTGATTATTTTGATTTTATTTCTTATGATGAAGGCTTTGCTCCGTTTTTAGGCATTTTAGGGCTTGGTCCTAAAGTAAGAACTCGCACTCGCGGAACCTCTCCTAAGCTTTTGATGGCTAATCGCTGTCAATTGGCGGATGAGCCGTGCAAGGTTCGTATTTCGGACTATTCAGGCTTAGATTTGAGCCGTTATCTGTCGCTTGTTGAAACCACAACGCCGATGCATCGCCTTTGGTCAGACGGAAGATGGCTTAAGGTTCAACTCGCCTCTGGATGCTATTGGCATAAATGCAAATTCTGCGATGTTGCGCTTGATTATATAGGTCGTTATGCAGCACCAGATCCCAAGCAGGCGGTTGATGCGATGGCTGCAATGCGCGATGCCACAGGCCTCTATTCTTTTCATTTTACCGATGAAGCGATTCCCCCCGCTCTTTGCAAAGGAATTGCTGAAGAAATTATCGCAAGAGGTGAGACTCTCGTTTGGTGGGGAAATATCCGCTTTGATAAAGGCTTTACACCAGCCCTTGCAAATCTGATGGCCAGATCTGGATGTATTGCCGTTACAGGCGGTCTGGAGTGTGCGTGCGATCGCCTTTTGGCAGAGATGTCTAAGGGTATAACCTGTGCCGGGGCAAAGGCTGTATGCCGCGCATTTGCCTCCGCAGGCATTTTAGTGCATACCTATTTGATGTATGACTATCCATCAGAGACTCGCTCTGAAACCGTCGCGGCTCTTGATTTTGTCCGCAAACTTTTTGCCGAAGGCTCTATTCAATCGGCTTTTTGGCATCGGTTCGCACTGACGGTCCATTCTCCTCTTGCGGCAGATCCGCCCAAAGGTCTTAAGCCTGGAAAGGTTTCAGAGCCAAAGAATGGGCGGTTTGCATTAAATGAAATTCCATACGAGGTGGAAGGCGGCAGAGCCGATAATCAGATTGGCGAAGCATTGTCGCTTGCTACATACAACTATATGATTGGCCGCGGACTTGAACTCCCCGCAAAGTTTTGGTTTGACAGAAGGAAGCGTTAGCAATGAATATCAAAGATATTTTAGGCAAGAGATATTTAATCGCCGACGGTGGTATGGGGACTGTTCTACAGGGTAAAGGTTTATTACCTGGCGAATCTCCCGAGGAATGGAATATTTTAAAGCCTGAAGAAATTTATGATGTTCACAAATCCTATTTTCTTGCCGGTTCAGATTATGTTTTGACAAACACATTTGGAGCGAATGCTGAAAAATACCACGGAAAAATACCTCTAAATGAAGTTGTTGTGGCAGCCGTTGCAATTGCGAAAAGGGCGGCTGAAGATGCGACCAGATCAACAGGCCGTCAAAAATGGGTAGCTCTTGATGTGGGCCCGACAGGGCGTCTTATCAGAGACGGTGATTTCTCTTTTGATGAAGCCTATGACGCATTTGCTGCCGAGATAACTGCCGGCTGCGAGGCCGGTGCTGATTTTGTTGTCATTGAAACGATGGGGGATACCCTTGAATTGAAGGCTGCGGTTTTGGCCGCTCGGGAAAACTCGGCATTGCCTGTTTTTGCAACAGTTGCGCTTGGGGAGGATGGCAAGCTTTTGACCGGCGCTGATGTCGAAGCGGTCGCGGTTATGCTTGAAGGGCTTCGCGTCGACGCCTTAGGCTTCAACTGCGGACTCGGACCTGATTTAATGCGTCCCTTCGTCAGGCGTCTTGCCAATACGGTAAGCCTTCCAATAATAGTCAAGGCTAATGCAGGTATGCCGCACGAAGAAGAGGGGCGCACTGTATTTGATGTTACTCCAAATGATTTTGCGCAGTTGGCGTTAGAACTCATAGAGGAAGGGGCAACTATAATAGGCGGTTGCTGCGGTACTACTCCCGAATACATAGAAGCCGTCGCAAAAATGTGCGCGTCACTGCCATTGCCAAAGCCTAGGAAGGTACCATTGCGTGGAGTGATTTCTTCAGGAACGCATGCGCTCGAAATCGCGCTGGACGACACCGTTGTCGTTGGCGAAAGGATAAATCCAACAGGTAAAAAGAAGCTTAAAAAGGCATTAGTTGACGGCGATATGGCCTATATTTTGCGCGAAGCTATCGCTGAAGGCGAGGCTGGTGCACAGATTCTAGATGTCAATGTAGGCGTGCCGGGAAATGATGAGGCAAAGGTCCTTGAGTCTGTGGTTAAGGCTGTACAGGGAGTCTCCGATTTGCCATTGCAGATTGATACCGCAGATTCCGAGGCCCTAGCCCGTGCTATGCGAGTATACAACGGAAAGCCGTTGGTTAATTCGGTAAATGGCAAAGAGGAGTCTCTCTCAACCGTTCTACCGATTGCGGCAAAATATGGCGGACTTGTCGTTGCTCTGACTTTGGATGAGTCTGGGATTCCCCCGACTGCGCAAGGGCGGCTTGAGATAGCAAAAAAGATTATCGCAAGAGGTGCTGAATATGGCCTCAAGCCAACCGATTTTATTATAGATGTGCTTTGTATGGCGGTAAGCGCAGATCAATCCTCCGGCAATACAGTGCTTGAGGCTCTTAAATTGGTAAGGCAAGAACTTAATTTGCCGACAATTCTGGGAGTTTCTAATATTTCATTCGGACTGCCTGCTCGGTCTCTTCTTAATTCTACATTTTACTCTTTAGCGATTGGACAAGGCCTTTCTGCGGCGATTATAAACCCGCTTTCACGCGAAATGATGGCTACATATCATAGTGCTCGAGCCTTGCTAGGCAAAGATGACAACTGTGAAAATTGGATTAAGGTCTCTGATGGCTTGGTAATAAATATGCCTTCGGCTAGTGATGCTTCAGCTCAGTCGCAGTTCTCCAAGCAAGGGTCATCAACTGCATCAACTCCACTTCAAGACGCTATCAGGCGGGGACTAAAGTCGGATTCGGCGTCATTTACTTCTACCTTGATTGCTCAAGGACAAAAGCCAGTTGAAATTATTGATGGTGAAATCGTCCCAGCACTGGAGGTGGTTGGATCAGGCTTTGAAAAGGGAAGGGTATTTCTGCCACAGCTGCTTATGTCGGCGGAAGCGGCTTCTGCGGCATTTGAGGTCATTAAGGCAGAGCTTGCACGCACAGGAGTCGCCGCCGAGACAAGGGGGCCAATTGTAATCGCAACAGTTAAGGGCGATATCCATGATATAGGTAAGAATATCGTTAAGGCACTCTTGGAGAATTACAGCTTCACAGTAATTGATTTGGGACGGGATGTCGCACCGGAAAAAATCGTAGAGACGATAAGAGAAAGCAAGGCAAGGCTTGTTGGCCTATCCGCATTGATGACAACTACAGTTCCTGCTATGGCAGAGACGATTCGCCAGATTAAAGAGGCCGGGCTTGCATGCAAGGTAATTGTCGGCGGTGCAGTGCTAACGCAGGAGTATGCCAATCGCATAGGTGCCGATTATTATGCCAAAGATGCGATGCAGACCGTCCGCATTGCAGAAAGCATATTTTAATGTTACTGATAACCGATATCTCCGACTTTAATTGAAGTTGTCGATTCGGCAAAGCTTTTTCAAAAGCGCCTTTTTCTCTCTTGTTTGCCGCAAAGATAGATATGATAAAAAAGTTCTTGCTATATATAAACATTTGTTGTATAATTGTTACATCTTTCTTCGCGGGGGAGTAGCGCAATTGGTTAGCGCACCGGACTGTCGATCCGGCGGTTGCGGGTTCGATCCCCGTCTCTCCCGCCAATTTTTTTGCCCTTTATTCAATATTGAACGGGTATTGCAATTCCATGGAAATAATTAAAATCTTGGTTCTTGCCGTTCTTCAGGGTATTGCTGAATTTCTTCCAATTTCCTCTTCAAGCCATATTCTTATAGTTGGTGATTTTTTAGGAATTGATGCCGAAGGTGCCGAGTTAGGGCTTTTTTTACATGCAGGCACTCTTTTATCAATCTGTTTTTACTATCGTAGGCGTTTAGCCCGACTTATTTCTGGTATTGTCAGGGGAGACAAGGAAGAGTGGCGTTTTGCCTTATCGTTGGTCTTAGGATGTGTCCCGGCAGCACTATTCTACATTATCGCCAACGATTTCATTTCTTCAAAATTCGATGGTGATTGGCGTTTTACCGGCTGTATGCTCATCGTGACAGGTATAGCCCTTATTTCTTTGAGAGTCTTCCGTCATGCCGCCGATAACGCAAAGATTGGCTTCGGGCGAGCTTTACTGATTGGTATTGCCCAGGCTCTCGCAATTATCCCTGGCATTAGTCGCTCGGGTGCGACTATCGTTTGCGCCCGACATTTGGGAGTTAATGGTAAAGATGCGGCCGATTTTTCTTTTTTAATGTCTCTTCCTCTTGTTGCAGGTGCTCTTATATTGCAACTCCTTGATATGGGAGAGGTTGGCGGAGTGGCATCGTTCAATATTTGGGCTATGCTGCTTGCGGTTTTTGTTTCTTTCGCAGTTGGCTGCTTGGCGATAAAAATACTTATTCGCGTTCTGGCTGGCGCTCGATTTTGGCTATTCGGCATTTACTGCATTATCGTAGGTATGTTGCTACTTTTATTTTTCCCTTAGGATATTAGTGCTTGTCCTTGAAATGCCGGAATAGCGCAGAAAAATTGTGATAAATAGCAGCAGTAAAAAGTTTTACCGCAAAGCCGCAGAGGAAATGCAGCTTGGTTCTTAAAGGTTATTAGGTGGCAAGTTTGACAGTAAAGACAGTTTGCGAGTTTTACAGTTTTAATTGGGAAGGCCTGTCCCCAGAAAAGTTAGGTAATAGGTAATAGGTAATAATGAAGAATGAATAATTTTGTAGTTTTTAGGTTAAGTTTTTTGTGCCTTTTGCGAAGTACACGAAATTGGGAAGGCCTGTCCCCAGAAAAGGTTTTACCGCAAAGAACGCAGAGATTTTGTGATATCGACTATTTATTGTGTTAGTATAGCGAGGTTTTGTTGTTGTGTCAAGTGTAATAGTGTGACACTTAAAGGTTAATGATTGTGGTGGATGGTGGCGGACGGAGCATCCACCGCAGAATTCTTAGAGAGAAACTGAAAAAGGACTGTCCCCTTAAAAGGTTACACTGCGTCATTTGCGACATCAAATGATGTTTTGTGTTTTTATATAAAAAAATATTTAACCTTCGTAATATATTGCAATGTAATAATATATGTACAAAATTTGCGGGGGGGGGTAATTTCAAAGCAAAAAATTTGACAATCGTTTTTATAAAGTGTAAAGTTGTAATATTAGGTTAAATAAATGACTTTCTCGGAATGCGTGTTCCAGGTTTTTCCAAAGGTTTAATGAAGGGTCTGTATTGCTATGAAATCCAATATTGCTTCACTCTTTTGTTGTGTTGCGCTTTCGCTCATATCATTTGTTGCCGCGGCAAATGACGGACGCACAGTTTCCATTACCGCTACGAACAAGGTTGACGGCTTTGCCAAGTCTCTAGGGATTTCTCTGGGCGCGACTACGGTTACCAATACTTTATTTGTTGCGTATGATGTTAGTGACAAAGGTGATGATATCGGTGCATGGTCTTATGTAGACAGGATTTGCATAGTAACTCCTGAGACGAATAATGTAGTATACACTTTGCCCGATGATTGGGGTAACGGCATTACCGCAATCCGTTTTTTCCTTGCCAAGGGTGTTGTGCAGCCTTACGACTATGAGGTTGAGTATTTGAATACTACGGGGTCGCAATATCTCGTATTTCCACCATTGACATTTACTTACCTTACGACGCGACTTATGCAGTCTGTGCCCGTCACAAAGCGTATGTTTATTCTGGGAACAGGTTCCTATTGCTGGTATGAAATTAAAGCAAACGGTAAATTTATGAACGGCGCGGATGTTCCTATCGGTACTCCATTTACTGTGACTATGACTAATATAAATGATATAGGTCATGTATATATCAATGGAGTTGATTCTGGAGATATTCAGGGAAATTCAACCGAACGCTACAAGCTCTTTTATGGCAAAATTAAATTTGGCGTTGGCGGTAATCCCGGTTATTCCCCAATTATCGGCGGAATCTATAAAACAACCGTTTATAATGGACTAAAGCAGGTTGCGAATGCGATTCCGGTAATGACAAACGGCGTTGCCTGTTTTTATGATACGGTAAATCGGGTTTACTATATACAAGACGGTTATACTCCTGGTGGTAATGTTGTCGGGTTTGTGCGCGACCAGGATGAGCGAACTGTTGTCTCTGCGAGCCAGGTATACAAATCAGAAATTACAATGATTGTCATGTCAACCCTGGAGGAGCCGACAGGAATGAATCCACCTCCCGGGAATTGCATAACGACGGGTGAGTTTACCGCCCCTGCCATCAGTGAGGTCGGCAATTACCGATATACATGTAATGGTTATACTCTTGAGGAATTTTCAGATGGAGAATGGAGACAGGTTGAAACTGCTTCATCGCTTCTCTATAATTGCCCCAATGACGGTGTCCAAAGACGCCTTACATGGAATTGGGAGCTGACGCATTATAAAATCATTTTCAGTTCAGTGCCGGCTGCTAACGGCAATACTATATTAGAACCGTATATTGAAGATTGTTTCTATCCCGTAAATAGTAAATTGACACTAACTCCATTGCCAAACAAGGGCGCATATCATACAGGATATTATGTCGTTTCTCATAAGTGGATTACACCTGGAAGCGAGGCGCAATTAAGTGTGGCGCATCCGGAAGGACCGCTTACATTGACTTTAGAGTGTCCTAAAACGATTGAGAGCTATTATGCCAGTTCGTGGGGCTTTAATGGAGCGCAAATTACAAATGGTGTTTGGACTTTTACCTTCAATAATTATTCAACAGGGCTTCAGTTGACGATATACAATGGAGGCCATGGAATGCTTGACTTCAGAAATTTTGAAGCAGATACAGGCAAGAAGGTTTTGGCTATGGCAGGCAGACTTTTTAACTATCCGTATTACAAAGGCCCGACATCGGTCTTCGCTCCCGATCTTTCGGTGATTAGTGGCCCGGCGTTTCATTCGTGCTTTAAAATCGGTCATATCGAGCTTTCGCCTGATTTGACATCTATTGAGCCAACACTATTTTACGCATGTACAAGTTTGACAAATTTAACGCCGACGATTTTACCTAAGGTGAAGTATATAGGAAAGCTGGCCATTGGTGGCAAAGTTCCTCTTAGAGGAGATTTTGAGTTTGCTTCATGTGGAACAGTTGCAGAAGAGGCTCTTTATGGTATTATGGCGACAAGTATTAAACTCCCTGCTTGTACTAAGATGGATGGAAGTGCACTAAGGGGTTGCGTAAGCCTCACAAATGTCTTAATCAACGCTTCTACATTCACAGGACAAAATCATTTTTATGAAGACTCGGCTTTAAAGACGATTTTATTTACGAATCCAGAGGGTGTTGACGCTTTTCCGCCTAACGCATTTTATAAGTGCAATGCGTTGACTGATATTTGGTACTACGGTACTAATGCCCCAAGCTCAGTAGGAGTAAAGGCTTTTAGTGTATCTTCGCCTTATCCGTATGTACATATAAGAGACAATAAGGATTTGGATGGTTGGAGATCTCTTGCTACCCGTATAGCAGATACTACAGGCACTGCTTCTTCGGCTTTGACTGATGCGGATAAAGCGCGTTCAGATTATCCAGGCCCTGTTCGCACGGTAGGTATTAATGCAGAAAACAATAATTATTTCTGGATAGTAAAGTGGCCGGTGAATATAAAAACACTCTTTTTAGTGCGCTAGCGGCAGTATCCTTGTTGCCTATGAGAGGCCGCTGTTTTTATTTGAGGTAAGGTTTGGCTTAGGGAGGGTGCGTGCAAGAGGATAAAGTGCACAAGCGGCGCAATGAAAATTGGCGGCTCGGTGCTTTCCTATCTTCCCGAACTGTGCTAGAATAGTCTGTATGAAACCTATTGCGACAGATACCTACAACTTTGAGTTGCTGATAAAGAATGGCTATACCTATGTAGACAAAACGGGTATATTTTATTCGCTTATCAACAATACTTTAGGCAAGCAGTTCTTTCTTGCCCGCCCCCGCCGCTTTGGGAAGTCGCTTTTGGTTTCGACCTTTAAGAGCCTCTTTGAAGGGAAGCGCCATCTTTTCAAGGGGCTTGCGATTGATTCACTTGACTACGACTGGAAAGAATATCCGGTATTGCACCTTGATATGGGCTCAACGCAAAGACCCACCGTTGAAGAATTCGAAAGGTTGCTCTGCAATTCCCTTGACCGTATCGCTAAAGAACACAATGTTGTTATCTCCGATGACAATATACCGGCTGAAAAGTTTATAAGTCTTTGCGACGCCTTGGCAAAGAAGTCGCCTCACGGTCAGTTTGTAATGCTCGTAGATGAGTATGACAAGCCGCTTTTGGGAGTGTTGAATACTCCCGAGGTGATAAAGTTCCGTGACGCTCTTAAATCATTTTACTCCGTAATCAAAACCAAAGAAGCCCTTCAACGGTTTACCTTTATAACGGGCATCAGCAAGTTTTCAAAGGTTTCAATCTTCTCAGATTTGAACAACCTTATGGATATATCCATGAACGCGCAATTTGCAACGCTTCTTGGATATACCCACAGTGATGTTCAAGAGTATTTCGGTTATTGGATAGAGAATTTGGCCGCCTCGCTCTCCATCTCCAAAGAAGAAGCCTTTGCTGAAATCATCCGCTGGTATGACGGCTACAAGTTTCATCATCACGGTGCGCCGGTAATCAACCCTGTTTCTTTAGGACTATGTCTTAAAGACTGCGAGTTTAAGACCTATTGGTCTTCAACCGCCGTTCCGACCTTTTTGGTTGATTTATTAAAGCAGCGTCCAATCAATCTACAGCTCATAGGTATTGATGAGTCGATACTTGACGCTTATGAACCGACAGCGATAAATCCAATTACGCTTCTTTATCAGACGGGGTATCTTACGATAACGGGGTTTCGTCAGCGAGGCACACAGCGCAGTTATTCGTTGGACTTCCCCAATATGGAGGTTAGAAACTCCTTCAATACCTCCCTT
>JAZUMF010000114.1:0-27511 GCA_045603485.1 Kiritimatiellia bacterium
GGTGGCAAAACACAAATATGCCTTCAGCCTCGGTAGAAAAACAGGTGCAAGAGGCATAGGACTATGTAAAAACTGGGATGGCATAAAGCTCTATTCAGCAAGAGACCTCCAAAAATCCCCAGTTTCATTCCAAGGCTAAGAAAAGAACCCGACAAAATACGATTACCTTTAACGGAGCCTACCGCCCCGAATGGGGGACTGTACCCAAATATCTCGCAAAATTCCCTTTTTGAGAGTATAGAAGTGGCTAGATACACATAAATGTGCCACTTTTGCCAATATCCAATCCAAAATTCCAATATTATCAGAGTCAGCGAGGATGTATTAGCGTTGTAGTTTAAGAATAATTGCTGTTGTTTTATGAAATGAGAGTATAGTTCGGGATAATTCTTAGCATAAAGTTAACTTTTTCGATTGAGTATAGTAAGCTTGTGGCAAGATGTCAAGTGTAATAGCCTGACACTTATAATAAGTCCAATACCAACTTCCAATATCAATATTATCAGAGTCAGCAGAGATGTATTAGCGTTGTAGTTTAAGAATAATCGATGTTGTTTTATGAAATGAGATTATAGTTTGGGATAAAATCTTTGGTTGAGTATAGAAAGATATGAGTGGAATGTCAAGTGTAACAGTCTGACACCGCAAGGGGGCTAATAAATTCCCATAGCGTAAGCAAAGTTTGCAAGTAGAATCAGTTTAACAGTTTGCGAGTTTGACAGTTTTTTTTCACAAGTCGAAACTCCTAATCTCCCAGTAGCGAAAGCACATGCTTAAATTGACATTGGACTTCGGACTTCTAGGCTAACTTAGAAGGGCTTAGCCAATTACCATTTTTTACTTTTTTGTTAGGCAACTGGGATAACAATGAGCGGATTTTTCTGGGATATGGGTGTATATATTGAAAGTTATGCAATCATTAGTTTTATATGGTATAATTATAAGTGATGAAATGTGAGATTTGTCATAAAGAAGATGCTAAGGTTGCTGTGCGTAGGGTTGTTGATGGAGTTGAGAAGGAACTCTATGTCTGCCCTACTTGCGCGGCAGGTTCTGCTGTGCCTAAGGAGCAGAAGGTTGAGGGTGGCCCTATTCAATTTAAGGTTGAGGGGGGGAAGCTTCCGGAGGCTGTTATCGGTGCGTTTTTGAAGCACATGGTCGAGGCGACAAGCGGATTTAATCCAAAGGTTTTGGAGAATCCCGTCAAGCCTATTGACGCCGGTAAGCCTTGTCCTGTATGCGGTATGCGCCCCGATGATTATAAGAGGCTTGGTAGATTGGGGTGTGATGCGTGTTACGAGTTCTTTTCCCGTCAGCTTCAGCCGATTATCCGTGATATGCACCCTGGGGTTTCTCATGTAGGTAAATTACCGGTGAAGCCGGATGCGGGGGAGTCTAATAATGGCTAAATCGCGGCAATCACCTAAAATTCGTAAGCTTAAGGTGGGGAGCGTTATTCTGTCTTCGCGTGTGAGGCTTGCCCGAAATGTGAGGAATAGGACTTTCCCCGACTGGTCTAAGCCGGAGGAGCGTAAGGCTCTTTCTGAGGAGTTGTCCGCCAGATGTATTGAGGCGGGGAGGCTTGTTTCTCGAGAACTTGAGTCTTGGAATTTTCTCGGCGGTGAGACGGACCGTGTTTCTTCTGCCGTTAGGGATTCTTTGGAGACTTCGCGATTGCTGTCTGATTGCGGCGAATGTTCGGCTTTTGTTTATGATTCAGCCAATAACCGCGGTGATGAGCGTTTTTCAGTTATGATAAACGAGGAGGATCATTTGCGTATTCAGTCTATTGTGGATGGATATGCGCTTGATCGTGCATTTGCTTCGGTTGACGCTTTTGATTCCGCATTGGGCTCTTTTGTGGAGTACGCGTTTTCCAGCCGCCTGGGTTTTCTGACGGCGTGTCCAAGTAATGTCGGCACAGGTCTTCGCGCCAGTGTTGAGGTTTATTTGCCGGCACTGCTTTTGCTTAATGAGTTTGATGCGGTGGAGAGGGCGGTCACGAGTCTTAAGTTTAACTTCCGCGGCCTGTCCGGAGAGGGGTCTCCTTTGAATTCCGGAAGGGTTCAGATTTCAACGGGCGGAACGCTCGGGCTTTCCGAGTCGCAGGCTATCGCTTCGCTTAAGCGTGTTGTCGACGAGGTCGTTAGGCTTGAGGAGAATGCGCGCCATCATATTTTGACTTATCGTCCTTTCTATCTGTATGATTATGTTTCGCGTGCGATTGCCATTCTTTCGGGCTCTTATCTGATTTGCTATGACGAGGCGGTATCTTGTATGCAGGCTATCCGTCTTGGCCTTGAACTTGGTGTTGTCAAGGGGATTTCATTGAGGGCTTTTTCCGTGGCGATGAGGTCTATCAATATCGGCTCAATAAAGCAGATGATGACGGAGCGCGGGCTTTCGGGTAAGGATTTTTCATTGCGTGAGGTGCCTGCTTCTTGTGCGCCAAACAGGTATAACGAGGAATTTGATTCAGAGGATGCCTTTAGGTCGCAATTTTTACGCGAGGTTGTCAGTAAGATTTCTTTTACGAATAAAGACTATCTATAAACAATAAAAAGAGAAAAGAGGAAAAAATGAGAGAGTTTCAACAATTTTCACCTAGAGCAAGAGAGGCAATCAGGCTTGCCAATCAGGAGGCCGCCCGTTTTAATCACCCTTATATCGGAACTGAGCATATTTTGCTTGGTATTATGGCATTGGGTGAGGGTATTGCCGTTGATATTTTGGTCTCACTCGGGACTTCTGTTGAGTCGGTTAGATTTGCGGTTGAGCAGGCTTTGGGTCATGGGGATGGAGATACTCAGATTCTGGGAGCGCGTTCATACACGCCCCGTACCCGTAAGGTTTTTGATCTTGCCCGCGCGGAGGCTGTTTCGAATGGGCAGGATATTGTCGGTACCGAGCATCTTCTTATAGCTTTGTTGAAGGAATCTGAGGGTGTCGCGGCCAAGGTGCTGAATTCGCTTGGCGTTACGCTTGATTCTTTCATGGCCGCCTATCAGGGTCTTTTGACTGATGCGTCTGGCGATAAGGAGGATAAGCTCGATGAGCTTTTCGAGGATATCAACAAGGCGATGGCCGAAGACGGGGATGTGGACTTTCCTCTTGGCGAGGAGCCTCCTGAGGAAATCAGTTTTGGCGGCCCCAGGGGAAGACCGCAATCAGGTAAGGGCGGGGAGAAGAATCCTGCACTTCGCGCCTTTGGCCGTGATTTGGTCGCTATTGCCCGTGAGGGTAAGCTTGATCCTGTGATTGGCCGTAAAAGTGAAACGGAGCGTCTGGTGCAGATTCTTTGCCGCCGTACAAAGAATAATGCTGCGCTTTTGGGTGATGCCGGTGTCGGTAAGACTGCCGTTGTCGAGGGGCTTGCGCAGGCTATTGCCACCGGTGATGTGCCTGAGATTTTGCAGGATAAGCGTCTGATTGCCCTTGATATGGCTTTGCTTGTTGCCGGTACTAAATTCCGCGGTCAATTTGAGGAGCGTCTGAAGGCTATCATTGAGGAGGTCAAGCGCTCTGGCGATGTTATTTTGTTTGTGGACGAGCTTCATACTATTGTGGGTGCCGGCAGTGCAGAGGGAACGATGGACGCCGCCAATATAATCAAGCCTGCAATGGCGCGCGGCGAGCTTCAGTGCATAGGCGCGACGACGCTTGACGAGTATCGTAAGTTTATCGAGAAGGACGCCGCTCTGGAGCGTCGCTTCCAGACGGTTTCTGTCGACGAGCCTTCTATCGAGGAGGCAATTGAGATTCTTAACGGCATTCGTCCTAAGTACGAGGAATACCACGGCGTTAAATATTCGGATGCCGCCTTGGAGGCCGCCGTTCGATTGACAGCCCGTTATCAGCCCGGCAGGAATCTCCCCGATAAGGCTATTGATGCGATTGATGAGGCCGGAGCCCGTATGCGTATTCGCACTTCGGCGCGTCCGGATGAGATTAAGCTGCTTGAGTCAGAGAAGCGTTCGCTGCGTACTAAGAAGGAGGAGGCTATCCAAGCTGAGAACTTTGAGGAGGCTGCCTCTTTCCGTGATCTTGAGCAGAAGAAGCAGGATGAACTTGATCAGGCTGTCGCTCTGTGGCGTGAAAAGACTTCTGCCGATACTGTGACGATTACCGCCGACGATATCGCCGCAACGGTTGCCTTGATTGCCGGGGTCCCGATTGAGCGAATGAGCCGCGACGAGATGTCGCGCTTGCTGAATCTTGAGAAGGAGATGCAGGAATCGGTTATCGGTCAGCGCGATGCGATTGCGGCAATCGCAAAGGCTCTTCGCCGTAGCCGTGCCAATTTGAAGGATCCTAATAGGCCGATCGGCTCATTCCTCTTTTTGGGCCCGACGGGTGTCGGCAAGACTCTTCTTGCCAGGGCTTTGACCGCAAAGATGTTTGGCGATGAGAAGGCTCTTATCCAGATTGATATGTCTGAATATATGGAGAAGTTTACGACATCGCGCCTTATCGGCTCGCCTCCAGGATATGTCGGGCACGAGGAGGGCGGACAGCTTTCGGAGCGCGTTCGCCGCCATCCATATAGCGTCGTCTTGTTTGACGAGGTTGAGAAGGCTCATCCTGATGTTATGCACATTCTCCTTCAGATTTTGGAGGAGGGGCGTCTTACCGATGCTGTCGGCCGTAAGGTCGACTTCCGTAATACGATTGTTATTTTGACTTCAAACCTTGGCTTTGATTTCGGAAAGAAGAACCGCGGTCTTGGTTTTGGCTCTGGTGGCGGAGAAGAGAAGGATTTCGAGCGTCTTAAGGGGCAGCTTATGGGTGAGGCCCGTCAGGTCTTCAAGCCAGAGCTTTTGAACCGATTTGACGACATTGTCATCTTCCGCCAGCTTGAGCGTGACGATGTTGTCAAGATTCTCGATATTGAGCTCGATAAGGTGCTTGATAGGCTTTTCCGCGCCGACGGAACTATCGTGAAGCTGGATTCTTCAGCAAAGTCGTTCCTTGTCGATAAGGGCTTTGATCCCGCTTTGGGTGCGCGTCCTTTGCGTCGCGCTGTCGAGAACTATCTTGAGTCACCGCTTGCCGATGCAATTCTTTCGGGTAAGTATGGAGAGGCTCCTGTCTCTATCAGGGTGACTGCCGGGGATGGAGAACTGAAATTCAGAAAAGAAAGACGCTGAGATTATGAAACTTATCACTCAGATTCTTGATGAGAATGCCGAGAAGTATGGCAATGAGGTCGCGCTTGTCGAGATAAATCCGCAGGAGCTTGAGGCCCGTCATACAACCTGGAAGGAGTATTCTCTTATTGAGGCCAGTCCTATCGAGGCCTTTCGTTCGGAGATGACATGGGCGGAGTTTGACGCCAAGGCGAATAGGTTTGCGAACTTCCTTTTGACGCGTAATGTCAAGAAGGGCGATAAGGTCGCGATTCTTTTGATGAATTGCCTTGAGTGGCTTCCAATCTATTTTGGCATCCTCCGTACCGGCGCATTGGCAGTCCCGCTTAACTATCGCTATACCGCTGAGGAGATTCGCTATTGCCTTGATCTTTCGGATGCGTCGGCTCTGATTTTCGGTCCTGAGTTTACAGGGCGTGTCGAGGATATAGCCGATGCTATGCCTAAGGTGGCGATGCGGCTTTATGTCGGCGAGGATTGCCCTTCTTTTGCAGAGCCTTACAATGCCTTGGTTTCTTACTGCTCAAAGCATAAGCCGATGCGTGAAATTTCACTGGACGACGATGCCGCGATTTACTTTTCATCGGGTACAACGGGCTTCCCTAAGGCAATTGTCCTTCAGCACCATTGTCTTGCGCAGTCTGCCGAAATGGAGCAGAAGCATCATGGTCAGGGTCGCGACGATGTCTTCCTTTGCATTCCGCCGCTCTATCACACCGGCGCGAAGATGCACTGGTTCGGAAGCTTTATCGCCGGTTCTAAAGCGGTTCTTCTGCGCGGAGTCAAGCCCGAATGGATTCTCCGCGCTGTCAGTCAGGAGAAATGCACGATTGTGTGGCTGCTTGTTCCATGGGCGCAGGATCTTCTCGACGCGATTGATGGCGGTGCCGTCGATTTGAATGAGTTTGAGCTTTCGCAGTGGCGTCTTATGCACATTGGCGCACAGCCGGTTCCTCCGTCGCTTATCCAGCGTTGGCGCGCAATCTTCCCTCACCATGATTATGACACCAACTATGGCCTTTCCGAATCGACGGGGCCCGGATGTGTCCATCTTGGAGTTGAGAATGTCGACCATGTCGGAGCGATCGGCGTCCCAGGGTATCGCTGGGAGGTCAAGATTGTCGATTCGGAACGCGGGACGGTTGCAGATGGCGATGTCGGCGAGCTTGCCGTAAAGGGCCCAGGCGTTATGCGCGAGTATTACAAGGACAAGGCGGCAACCGATGCTGTTCTTGATTCTGAGGGCTGGCTTTATACTGGTGATATGGCGATGCTGAAAGATGGTTTTATCTATCTTGTCGACCGTAAGAAGGATGTCATTATCACAGGCGGTGAGAATCTCTATCCCGTGCAAATCGAGGACTTCCTTCGTGCGCACCCTGCAATTAAGGATGTGGCGGTAATCGGTCTTCCCGATGCGCGTCTCGGTGAAATTGCCGCTGCCGTTATCGAGGTCAAGGAGGGGATGACATTGACGGAGGCTGAGCTTGAGGGCTTCTGCCGTACGCTCCCGCGCTATAAGCGTCCCCGTAAGGTTATCTTCGCTGCGGTTCCCCGTAATCCAACTGGCAAAATCGAGAAGCCGCGTCTTCGTAAGATGTATTGCGGAGAATCCCTTGTCGCCCAGCAAAATGGGATAAAGGGAGAGTAAAAACATTATCAGCCCGGAGGTGATGTCAATGAAAAGAGGCTTTGGAATATTTTTTGCGGCATTGTCCATAACCGCAATTTCAATGGCGCAGTCCGCTATTCAGCTGGATGGCATTGCCGCCGAGGTCGGGGGTGCGCAAATCACAATCGCCGATGTGATGACCGATGCCAGAGAGATGGCTTATGCGTCAGGCCGCACCGATGTGATTTCCAACCCTAACGCCTTAAAGGGGCTCTACTCTTCGTCGCTGTCAAATCTTGTGAATCGCCAACTTGTGCTTTGTCACTATGAGCAAGGTCAGGCGAAGATTCCCGATTGGTATTTCAATCAGCGAATCGAGCGTATCATCGACGGCAGCTTCGACGGTGATCGCTCAAAGATGGTTGCCGCCTTGGAGAGTAGGGGAATTTCGTTTGCGCAGTGGAGGAAGCGCCGTATTGACGATATGATCTATTCTACAATGCGTCAGCAGTTTGTAGATATGAATATCAAGGTGCGTCCCAGCGATATCGATAGGGTTTACCGCGAGAAATATGCCGACACCAAGCTCTCGGGCCATGTAAAGGTCTCTATGATTATGCTTAATGGCGGAGATGACCTTGAGGCTGCAAAGAAGACGGCATCGGAGCTGGTCGAGAAGCTTCGAGGGGGAGACGACTTTGCCGCGGCTGCCCGTCAATATTCACGCGAAACCCATGCAAAGGATGGCGGCTCATGGGGATATATCGAGCCTCAGGACGATTTGCGTAAGGAGCTTGCCGATGCAATCGCCAAACTTGGCATCGGAGCCGTTTCAGACCCTGTTGTCCTTGGAGAATATATTTATATCCTCAGGAAGGACGACGAACGCTCAGACCTTACAGTTCCCAAGGAGCTTGTCCGTGATGAGATTGAAGAGGCTATCTTCCGCGAGATGAGCGACAAGCGATTCGCCGAGTGGCTTGAGTTCCTTGCTACAAAATACACAGTCAGGATTTTTGTGAAATAATGAACGCTCCGGTTCCAAGCAAGCCTTCTGAAGTAAAAGATTGGTGCATATCCAACGGTTTTCATCCAAATAAAACCCTTGGACAAAACTTCCTGATTGACGGCAATACCATTGAGGCCATATTGGATGCCGCAGGGGTCAAGGAAGACAGCAGGGTGTTGGAGGTAGGCCCGGGCCTTGGAGCTTTGACTCACGCGATGCTTTCGCGTGGAGCCCATGTTACAGCCGTCGAAAAGGATGTCAGGCTGGCAGAGCTTCTCTCACATGCTTGCGCCTGCGATAGATTCAAGCTTATAACCGCAGACATGCTTGAGGTTCCGCTTGACGATTTGCTTGCGGCGAATTTTGATGTCTTCGTCTCTAATTTGCCATATTCTGTCGGAACGCGCATCTTGCTTGATGTGAGCCGTCATGCCCTTGCACCGAAGCTTTGTGTGGTCATGGTGCAGCGCGAGGTCGCTGAGCGATTTGCCGCCAAGCCAGGCGATGACGCACGCGGGCTTGCCGGTGTATGGGTGCAGGCCGACTATAAGGTGGAGTTGATGCGAACGGTCCGACCTACCTGTTTTTGGCCACGCCCCGAGATTGCCTCGACCGTGGTTAGACTGACGCGCCATTCCGAGCCTTCTATGGAGAGCGATGTCCGCAAGGCCTTTGAGGATGCTTCAAAGCTCGCCTTCTCGCATAGGCGCAAACAAATCTTCTCTGTCTTTAGACAGTCGCTGGATTTTTTAGGATTGGCAGACGAGGCAGCCGTAGCTTCGTGGCTTGCAGATGCTGGGATAGACCCCAAGACGCGCCCCGAAAGCCTTTCCGGTGAAGATTGGAAGGCTCTCGGCGAAGGGCTTGCTGCCCGAAGGAAGGTGGTTGAATAGTATGGCTACTCCCCCAGGCGAAATGACGCCGATGGTCAAGCAATATATGGCAATCCGTTCAAAGTTGCCGGATGACATCATACTTTTCTATCGTCTTGGCGACTTTTACGAGATGTTCTTTGATGACGCCGTGCGTGCGGCTCCTATTTTGGGAGTCACGCTGACGCAGCGTGCCGGCGCGCCATTGTGCGGTGTTCCGTATCATTCGGTTGACTCTTATCTCGCAAAGGCGATTCGTGCAGGGCTAAAGGTCGCTATTTGCGACCAGATGGAAGACCCCGCCACCTGTAAAGGAATCGTCAAGCGTGAGATTACGCGCATCGTCACCCCCGGAACGGTAACCGAGGATACGATTCTTGATGCCAGAACCAATAATTACATCGCCGCATTTACGAAATCGCCGCGGGGCGATGCCTGGGGAATGTCGCTTTTGGATTTGTCGACGGGTGACTTCTGCGTTGAAAAATTTGCGACGGAATCCCAGCTTGCGGACGCCTTGATGCGTTTCGCGCCATCCGAATGTTTAGTTGGCCGTGAGGCCGCACTGACGCAAGAATTTTCCGATCTTTTGACACATACCAATCTCTCTTCGGTCACCGAGGTAGATGATTGGACATTCCAGTTTGATGCTGCTACGCAGGAGCTTGTTAGGCACTTTAAGGTTCACTCCCTAGAGGGCTTCGGCATTGCCGATTCTCCGGAGCTTGTAGGTGCCGCGGGCGCCTTGCTCAAGTATGTCAAATGCGATTTGCTTCGTGCCGTCGGTCATATCAGGACGATTCGCTTAAACACATCGGGCGAATATCTTCTGCTTGACGAGACAACCTGCTTGAATCTTGATTTAGTGCCGATGCGCGCCCGTCCCAAGGAGAATACACTCCTCGGAGTTCTTGACAGCACATTGACTCC
The DNA here is from genome assembly GCA_045603485.1 of Kiritimatiellia bacterium. GTDB lineage: Bacteria > Verrucomicrobiota > Kiritimatiellia > RFP12 > JAAYLN01 > RGIG5952. Next base: position 9,571 of record JAZUMF010000114.1, read on the forward strand.
GATGGGCGCCAGACTGATGCGTACATACCTGCAACGGCCATCGGGGAAGCTGGCGGAAGTAAGAAGGCGTCATGATGCGGTCGATTGGTTTGCGCAAAATCGTATGGCAATGTCGGCATTGCGCTCGACTTTGGGCGATGTCAGGGATATTGAAAGATTGATTGCCAGAGTCGGTTCAGGCCTTGGAAACGGGCGCGACCTGAAAACGCTCGGTCAGTCGCTCGCCGCAATCCCGCAGCTTAAGAAGCCCTTGACCGATTGTCAAAACGAGTTGATCTGTCATCTTGTTTCCTTGCTGAACGAGTTGCCTGAGCTGGTAAAGACGCTCAATGACGCACTTGCCGATACTCCGCCGATAGCGCTTCATGAGGGCGGTATAATTCGAGACGGGTATAATGCCGATTTGGATGAATTCCGCCGTTTAGCAGGAGACGGCAGAAGCTGGCTTCTCAATTACCAGACGGTAGAACAGCAGCGCACAGGCATAAAGACGCTGAAAGTCAGGCACAATAAAGTCTTTGGCTTCTACATAGAAATTTCAAAAGGTCTTGCGGAACAGGCTCCTCCCGAGTATGAGCGCAGGCAGACGCTGGTCAACGCCGAACGCTTCATCACTCCCGAACTCAAGGAGTATGAAGAGAAAATCTTCGGAGCGCAGGATAAGGCGCAGGCTCTGGAGTATGAAATTTTCCTTGAGCTCCGCAATCGCGTAGCGGCGCATACGCAAGAGATTCAGACAACGGCGGCTGCAATCGCGGAGTTGGATGTTCTCGCCTCCTTTGCCGATAAGGCTTTAGCGCAAGGGTATGTTCGCCCAGAGATGCACGATGGCGATAAACTGGAGATTGTTGGCGGCCGTCATCCCGTTGTTGAGACAATGCCTGGAGCTGAGCGTTTCGTCCCGAATAATACCTTGCTCGATTGTCTTGAAAATCAGATCGCGATTATCACAGGCCCCAATATGGCGGGTAAGTCGACATACATCCGCCAAGTCGCAATCATTGCGGTGATGGCACATGCCGGATCCTTCGTTCCTGCCGCTTCCGCCACTATCCCGATAATGGATAGAGTATTTACAAGAGTCGGAGCCGGAGACGATTTGGCAAGAGGCCGCAGTACCTTTATGGTAGAGATGCAGGAGACGGCGAATATCTTAAACAACGCCACGGCAAAGTCTCTAATCGTCCTCGATGAAATCGGTCGAGGTACAAGCACCTTTGACGGCATTTCAATTGCGTGGGCAGTTGCGGAGCATTTGCATAATACCCCTGAGATAAAGGCAAAGACTCTCTTTGCGACTCATTACCATGAGCTGACCGATTTGGAGCTTCAGCTCAAGGGTGTAAAGAATTATTCGGTGCAAGTCAAAGAGCAGGGCGATACGATTATCTTCCTTCGCACAATCGGGCGAGGCGCGGCAGATAAGAGCTATGGCATTCAAGTCGGCCGCCTTGCAGGATTGCCGACGCCGGTTGTGCAGCGCGCAAAGGAGATTCTCGGCAATCTGGAGGAGGGCGAGCTAGATGCAGCCGCTCAGCCCAAGCTTGCCAAAAAGTCCCGCAAAAAGATTGACTTTGATGAAGTGACGGGTCAGCTTCACCTTTTTGAGCTATAAGGGGTCAAATGCAAGCTCGAGGTAAGAGGTAAGAGGTAAGTGAGCTTCACATTTTTGATCTATAAGGGGTTAAATGCAAGACTATTCGGGCAAGACGGTAATTTTAGCTGACGGGGATTTTCCATCTAGCGAAGCCGCTCTCAAGGTTCTTGAAGAAGCCAAGAGAGTTGTTTGCTGTGATGGTGCGGCAAAAAAATATTTGAGTGCGGGCTTAGGCTTGCCGACAGCCGTTGTCGGGGATTTTGACAGCCTTGACGCAGAGGTGAGAAAAGAGCTTGAGCAACTTCTCGTTAATGACCCGAATCAAGAAAATAATGATTTGGCAAAGGCCTTCAACTATTGCATAAGACAAGGCTGGCGAGATATTGTGATCCTTGGTGCGATGGGGCGCCGAGAGGATCATATGCTCGGCAATATCTCATGGCTTGCCGACTTCGCAAATGAAGCCCCCTCTATAGCGATGGTGACGGACTATGGAGTCTTTACCCCAATATTGCCCCCGGGTGGAAGTATCGCCACAACCAAGGGAATGCAGATATCATTCTTCTCCCTCGATCCGTTACAGCCGATAACGGCACGGGGCGTAGTCTATCCTGTTGAAGACCTGTGCCTAAAGCGCTGGTGGCAGGCGACGCTCAACGAAGCCACCGGAGAGCAGGTCACTTTGCAATTCCGGAGCGATGCCGTAATTGTATATAGGGCACGGTAAGAGGTGCCTTCTATATACCCAAGACATTACTCTTCTTTTCAAAAAACTCCTCGTAGTTTAATTGCTTCCCTTTTATATCAAGTGCCTTTTCTATGACAGAGACGACTTGCTCCGTCAATAGCTTTGCGCCTCCTGCAGTATAGGGATGAGTTAAGTCGGAGTAATATTCCGTCGGCATATCAACCATTGCGGAATAGAGATCGTTAATCTCAAAGCCATGCCGTTTAACTATTGCTACGGCCTCTTCATTGTATCTCTCGGTATCCTTGTTGAAGCGTTTGCAGGTCATGAAAAGCTTCTCCTGGATCGGCGTGGATGTAGCAAAGATAACCTTTGCCTTTGGAAAGAAGAGCTTAATCAGCCTGCAAATACGCTCAATGTAATAGCAATAGATCGGCAGAGGTGTGAGACATTCACCGTCGAGAAGCACCAAATCGTCCCAAAGGCCGACATTCCAGTGAACGAGATCAACATCGTCAAGCGCCAATCTTTTCTTCCATTCATGGAGATTTCTCGTGACAAATGCGGCAAAGCGGCAGTTCTCGTCAGGGTAATATACCTCCGCTTCTCCCTCGAATGCCAGCTTGACATACTTGTCATAGCCCATTCTGATTGAATCACCGATAAGTAATATTTTCTTCATCGTTAGCTCCATTAGTCAATGGCATATTCAATAGTGCCAAGATCCCTTGCTACATCAAGCGATGCCTGATCTCTCTTCTCGTGAGAAAGCAGAAGCGGCTTAAAGGTCGAATCAAAGAGCTCTTTTGCCTCCGCGGTCTTGTCGCTTGCGCGCAGCAAAAGAATCCTTGCAAAGATGCTCGTATAGTCTACAAAGAATTTTAACTCATCCCACATGTGAGACTGGATGGGATAATCGACAGCCTTACGGTTAAGACTTAAATCGCGAATCTTGTCCAAAACGCCCTCTACAAGCGTCATGTTCTTTGCCAGATTTCCGTTGAGACGGGGTGTCGGGCAAAAATAACGGTTGATGTAATCACAGTCAAAAAGTTCCGACAGCTCTTCCATGACGCCCAGAAGTTCCTCGCCCGAAGCTCCATACGCTGAGCGGTAATAGTCTCTTGCGAGTTCCTCAAATGCAAAGCCCAAATTTAGCGAAGCTTGCCCCATGACAAAATTTGCTAGGGCATTCGGGAAGGCAATGCGAAGCTCCTGACAGCTCACAAAGCCATTGAGACCGATTTTACGGTTTGCGCGCAAGTCATTGCAGATGACCTTTGCCATCTTTAGGTGCGAAGGCTCGCTATGGTGAGCCCGCCCTAAATGATAATCATAGACGAATGAATCGCAACAGACCGCCTTCTTCCATCCATTGAGGAGGGCAAGGTTTGATTCAATGTCCTTCGGCGTTTGAGACTTATTCAACTCAAAATCGGGAATCGAAGGGGAGGGCACGACATCGCTGTACGATCGGTTAAAGGTTCTATTGATCGGGGCAAACATCAAGACAAAACGATCCGGATCCTTGAGTTTGTTCTTTATCGGAGGCCAAAGCAAGTCAAGATACATCAAAAAGCAAAGGCGTGTTTTGATACCCAATTCTGAAAGCCTGTCGCCTAAAAAGTTCAGGAGTGTAATATAGTGGTCGGCAGGGCGCAAATGGTTGCATAGGTCACACTCGCAGGAATTGTTAGCGCCATCGGCAAGCCATATATGGAGATATTCGGTATCTGGGTGCTTCTGCAAATAATCGGTCACACATTGAGCAAAACGCTCTAGCGCATCAGGATTGCTAAAGCACAAATTAGTATCGACTGGAATACCCCTGTAAAGCTCTCTCTTGCCGCCCACTAACGCCAAAATAGCCTGAGTTGCTTCCGAAAGCTCCAGTTCCTCGCGATCCCATCCCACAGCATTTTTTGCGCCGATCACATCAGCCGTCCAGCCATGGCCCATGCGGTGGCGAAGAAGCCCGCGCTCATCCATTAAATCGTCAAAGTAAGCCGTAAGCCTTTGAGAAGCCTCCTCATCCCACTTCCCGCCGAGGTGCAGCTCATACCAACGCCTTAAAAAGGTGTGCGGATTTTTGAATTGAAAGAAAAAGCTATTATAGCCGACCTTGGGAAGCCAATCCAAAAAGTCCGCAATATTATCGATACTCTCGCCGCCTTCAATGCAAACTCCGCGATGACGGAGAGAGGCGGTATGTGCCTCTGTAGCGTAAAAGTCCGCAAGGTTAGTCTTTACGGGAACAATCTCAAATGCTCTTCCCGGACGCAAAAAACGGCAGCCGATCAGATATAGATAACGATAAACCCCTAAAAGCAATGCTCTGGGATTGTTTCCTGCTATTAACCGCTCCTCATTGCCAACCCTGATAAGATATTGGTCGTCTAATTCAGAATCTGCAACACCAGCCATGCCGTATACCGAAAGATCGGCTACCCTCAAGACAAACGACAGAGCAGGGCATCCCATCCTTGATAAGTAAGAGCAAAGTTCTTTTTCTGCAAAGGCAGCAACTTTGCCAAATGCTTGATTTTCAATCTTCATGTACTATTTGTTAAAACCCTCTGTGTCGCTCCGGTCAAAATCCCTTTCCGCAAGCGACTTTCCCATTATAATCATTTAGCCGCAAATATTCAATCTTTGGAAATCAAAAGGACTATCCCTTAAAAAGTTACGCACTCTACCGAATCAAAAATAAATTTGATATAATATATTGTTCTTTTGGCTCGATTGTATTTTATTGTCTGAAATGTACTCGAGCCAAAGGAATGACATAGGTCGGCGAATAGACGGACACAATTCCACTTTATCCTCGACCGCTTAAATAATGTAGCATCAACGCTACATGCTGTTCTACCGAAATACTACCACTATTTCAAAAACAGAAGCAGTATGTAAGTGAAGGTGCGCCCGTTTGGGCGCATTTTCTCTTTGTGTATTTCTGTGTGCCTGTGGTAGGGCTTCGGTAGAGTGCATGAAAGAAAGTGCGCTCTTTTTTTATGCACTGGACGGGCCAACGGCGAATCTTGCGCAGGAAAGATGAGGATAACGTATGAAACGTATTGTGTTTGCACTTGCGCTATTGATTACATCATGGTCGTTTGCAAGCCTGACCGACGGACTCGTCGGATATTGGCCCTTTGACGGAGATGTGAAGGACTACAGCGGAAATGGAAACAACGGCAGTATGCACGGTGTGTCGTTTACGGACAGTCGGAACGGGAGTTCGTCGGCAGCGCATTTCGATGGTAACGATTATGTTTCCGTGCCCGCAAGCGGCAAGATAAATTCAATCATTGATTTTTCTGCTGCAATGTGGATAAAGGCGAGTGCATATGATGCCCGAAATCTTAATAAATGTATTTCTTTGATATCAAAAGGCAGCTTGGGAACAAATCGACAATTCGGCTTGCAACTTGGGATAGACACAAATAATCTTTCCTTTTTTCAATGTGTTTTTGTTGATAGAATACCTTGTCCAAAGGTGACACTTGGACAGTGGACACACATTGCAGTGACGCGAACCGGCAGAAGTGCCGTTGTGTATATGAATGGCAGTTATGCAGCTTCTGGGATAATTCACTCCGATCCTCATGCCAATTCGGACGATGTAGAGATTGGGCGTGATTCTCCCGGCGAAGTAGAGTATTTTCATGGCGTGATGAGTGATGTATGCCTATACAATAGAGCATTGTCAGCTGCGGAAGTGTTAGCAATTTACAACGGCGGCTTGAAAATAAGAAAGGTCGTGTTCAATGCCAATGCAGTCGAAGTGGAAGGGGCTATGCCTTCGCTGTCGGTATTGTCAGGAACACAAGAAAAGCTTCCTAAGAATGCTTTTCGTAGACACGACGGCTATGTGTTTCAGGGTTGGGCAAAGTCCAAATCGGTTGCCGACAATGGTATTGTGCAGTACCAAGATGAGGAGGAAATTACAATTGAATCTGACATGACGCTCTACGCGGTATGGGCAAATCCCCCACTGACACTTTCGGCGGAATCGGCGGACTGGTCGAGCGGATCGATTACGCTACGGTGCACGGATGTGGATACGAGCGGTAGAACCCATACGTACACGCTACAGTATTATGACGAGAGCACGGACACATGGAAGGATGTTTCCAGTGTTCAGAGCGCATCCGCATCCGTGAGCCTGCCCGACACGGACTTTTCATCGCGCCTCGGAGGCATCCCGCCCGTGAAATATCGCGTCCAGGACGAGAACGGGCGAGTGTCGGCAGAATGCGTGACGAGGAACAGGTTCTTGTTTTCAATCGGATATACTGCGTACAATGATTGGGCGAGTCCTAAGGTACCGCAAACATACGAGGATGCCAAAGCATTCGCAAGTCTCTGCAATAAATTGGGTGGCTTTAAATCATTTATTGGGCGAAATGTCGAGACTACGGAGCTTCGAACGAAGATAGAGGAAATGTCTACATTTGCATGTCCAGGTGATGTGTTCGTATTTTACATTAGTACACATGGGCATGATAGTGGCCTGTTGTCAGGCGCAGGGATTACGACATACGATGGCAATTATTCGGCGGAAGATTTACAGGAGGATGTCAGGAAGTTTTCTTCGGGTGTTGCTGTTGTAAATGTGATAGTAGCGTGTCATTCTGCAGCTATGACCGGTTCCGATGACAAGCGCTTTTGGTTGAAGAAAATGATTTCGGATTACCGATTTAACCAATGTTTGGGTAATATTGCATGGATTACATCATGCGATATTAGTCAGAATACGCCTGTATGGTCTGACTTTACTCAGTTTGGAGCATTCTTCATTGGGCATGGATTTCAAGAAGGGTATGCTGACTTGCAGTTACATGGAACTGATTATAAGGGAGGAAACGGAGATGGAAGGTTAACATTAGGAGAACTGGGCCGCTACGTTAGAGAACTTTCAATTGGAATTTCGGATGAAGCCCCTGCTGAGGTTCAGCTTGAAAACGAAGGATTGTTGGATCGTATCGTCATGGCAGAAGGAATAGTGTGTAAGCCTTTGAATCCGCCGCCTCCGCCATCGAATGTTCGCGCATCGAAAGGGGAGTTTGACCACAAGATACGTGTTTCATGGACGACTTCTTCCGCTGCAAAATACTATAGGCTCTATCGTTGTCCTGTAAATGAGACAGCGTCGCCTGCGTTTGACTGGATTGATTTCGTTTCAAATAAAGTTGGCGATGGACCTGGGTCATTGGATGATAAAGATGTTTTTGAAAGGAGGATATTACCTTTCGCAATGTATGGCTATCGAGTGCAGGCAATGAATCAAGTTGGATATGGAGAATTGAGTGAAATTACGACAGATTCTTTTGGATGGCGCGGATCACTTGGTTTCAAGAATTTTCTGCTGAATGCACTTAAATCTTTCACAGAAAGCTCAATCGATGCGGCAAGTGTGACAGCAAGCGAATATAACGTAATAGAATCAACTGTCGCGGCGAATGGGTGCCGGACGGTGGGCGAGTGCTACGCGCTCGGCATAAATCCCGAAGATCCTGACGACGACTTCAGGATCAAGTCTTTCAAAATGGATGGCACGAAGCCGGTCGTCACGGTCAACCATACGGAGGACGGTTCGGGCGCGTCACTTCTGCCGCGCATGAAGATACTCGGCAAGGCGGAGTTGTCCGGCGAATGGGAGGAGGTGCCAGAAGAGGGGAATCCCGCCCACCGCTTCTTCACCGTGACGGTCGAAGAGCCGTAGAGAGTCGGCAGGTTTGTGTTTCCTCGTGCGTTCTCCGTCGTGTATAAAAGACCATTCTGTATATGTTTTACTGTATATGATTGACTGTTGGCTGTGGGATTTGGTAGACTGCATGCCGTCGTGTGGAAGAAAAGATTGCTGGCAATACTCGCGACAGGGGAGAGAAGCAGGGGCGAGCTCGCAGCAGAGCTGGGTATTTCGAGCCAGCCTTGGCTGTCTAGGGCCTATCTGAGTCCGCTGATGGCGCAGGGCTACAGCGCGCAGACATTGCCCAAGAAGCCCAAGTCGCCGTTACAGCGCTACAGGCTTCTGCGCAAGGGGAAGGATGTCTTGGCATGAATACAACATATACAGTAGAACATATACAGAAGGGTCTTTTTTTGTCAAGATGTATTCTTACCACAAGTTATCCTCATTTACATTCCCGTTCGCAGCTCGGTGGAGAGCTAATCACTAACTCTGAACTTGACTAATGATAATTTAGGCCCCTTTTGTTCAGTCCGCTTTTTGTCTACTTGTTAAATTTTTCTGTGTTTGGTATAATTTAAGCGCATTGGCAAAATAGGGACAAAAGTGTCCCTGAAATGACATGAATTCATACGAGAAAATATACGAACTTGCAGCTGGTAATTTTGGTCTTATTACTGCTGCTCAGGCTAATGAACTTGGTGTATCAACCAGGGAAATGAGTCGTTGGGTGAAAATGGGGCGTCTGGAAAAACCTTGTAGGGGGCTTTTTAGAGTGTCACTTTTCCCTTCGTCGCCTTTTGATGTGTTTGCTACGGCGGTGGAGTCGGTGGGGGCGGAGGCGTATCTCTGCGGTGAGTCGGTGCTTGCAATACTTAATCTTGTGCCGACGAATCCTACATGGATAAATGTCGCTACGCCAATGCGCAAGAGAAAATCGCTGATGGATGGGGTGAGGGTATTTCCCGTAAAGGGGAATTATTCGCCGGTATCATATGATGGTGTTCGTTCGCAGCGCGTTGCAGATGCGATAGTAGATTGTAGAAATATAATCCGAAGGGATAGGCTTGAGCGGGCTCTAAAAACTGCTGTAAAACAAGGATATATTCGGAAGGATGAAGTGTCATCCATAAAGAAAGGACTTCAAAAACCATGATGCCTCAAAATGTGAGTTTTCTTGAACGTGCGATACGTAAACTTGCCAACTCAAATGTCGGCGCATACCAACTTCGCGTCATGATGTCGAATGTTATAGTCGGTCAATTCCTTGAGAATGCTGTTGCTCGAGGTGGAACGTCAATGAAGCTTCGGTATGGCAATTCCACTACTCGATTTACGATGGACTTTGATGTGGCACGTCGCATTGCGCTGGATGATTTTGTTTCGACTATGTCCAAGCGTCTTGAGGAAGGATGGGGACCTTTTACAGGAAGACTTGTTGAAGCAGGTAAAAATCATCCCAAAGCCGTTCCTCCGGAATATGTTATGCAGCCGTTTGATGTTAAATTGCAATATAGAGGTCATCCTTGGTGTACGGTGCGTTTTGAAGTTTCGTATGACGAAATAGGTGATGCTGATGAAATGGATACGCCTCCAATACCACAAGAAATACTTGATGCATTTGCCGCTCTTGAATTGCCAGTTCCATCTTCAGTTCCGTTGATGACTATTTCATTTCAAATAGCTCAAAAACTGCATGGCCTAACTGAAGAAGGTAGTACTCGTGTGCAAGACTTGATAGATCTTCAGCTTATGGCAAAGAATGAGACTCTTGATCTTAAGAAAATTCGTACTATTTGCAAGAGACTTTTTGCCAATAGAAAAAAACAGCAATGGCCATCGCGCATCGTTAAGGGTGAAAAGTGGGATGAGATTTATCTAGAGGGTTGTCAATCCATCAAGGGGCTGATGGCAACTGTTGACGAAGCGATTGTTTGGGCGAATGATCTAATTAAGAGAATAGAAGGATAATATTTTGATTAAGGTGGGACTTCAGGGGGGCACTGCATATGCAAGTAGAATTGACAGTTATATAGGAGATGGTTCAAATGAATATGTTAAAAAAGATACTGGATTTGTAGTCACATCAAAGATTGATTTACGCTCTTTTGGAGGGGGGCTTAAGGTGAAGAAAGCGAGATGGATAATTTCTTCCAAGAAACTGGAAATTGACAATGACAAAGGCCTGTTCGTGGTGTCGTCGCCGGAAGACTACACGCGAGAAACTGGCTGTGATAGTGTAAGATCTGATTTGCAGTGAGAATTATCCGAGAGAAACTTTCATGGCAAAAAGGGTCTGTTCCTTTTTATCAAAATCAGTGGTTGGCGAACGATGAAGCCATTAATTTTGCTGACATTGTAGCGCAATGGACCATGCTGACGAAATTAACGACTATGTCTAGTGTCAGTTTAGATAATAGAGGATTAAAAATGATGAAGAAGCCGATGTTCCTGACGCTTGTTGCTTGCATGTTCCTTGGAAAATGTATGGCATTAGATAGTTGTGCACAAATGGATGGGGATGGTGTTAGTTTCTACAGCGAGATGATTGCTGCTGAAAATGCGCTTGCACTGACAAATGCTCTCGCAAAGTTTAGGATGTTGCAGGTGGAACAACAAGAGAAAGTCCTTGAGTTGTGTCTAAATCATATTCGAGATAATGAGAGCATTCCGTTTGACGAAGGCTCTTTGCCGTTGAAACACGATCTTGGAACTGTCAACGGACGGTGCGTTTGGTTCTCAAGTGAGGTCTTGAATGTGTCTTTGCCAGTGGTTAATGCGCATTCTCAAGAAAGGGACATTGCGGATGCAAGGCGAATGATAGTGGATGCGGTTCAGGAATGGCGCCATAATCTTGAATTGTCAAAGAAGAAAATACTGCAAATGCCGTTATTTAGACGGATAGATCTGTCTAGCAGCGGCGCTGCGGCTCCAAATGAACTTGCAGTGTTAGCTGAAGATTCTATCGAAGAAATTAGGTTGGCGGTGGCACGCAACAGTCGTACGCCTATAAGTTCTCTTATCCGACTCGCGAGCACCGATGCTTCCACGACTGTTCGAGAAGCGGCAATTAACAATCTTAAAGTTGCACGAACGCTAAAGCCAAATGGGAAGCACGACTTTTTTAATGTAGATTTGTGCGGGATTGTGACAAAAACCAATTTCGTAGAGTACATGAAATATTTGGATTCAATTGGCTTTAGTGCCATTCAAGACAAATTGAACCCAGGCGGAAATCCAGAGAAACAGGGAGGGTTGAGGGATGCAGCATGGCTAATGTGGGAGAAGGACATTGTGTTTCCGGTAAATGATGAGAATCGAGCAGATTGGAGTCCGCCTACCAATGCTGTCGTTGATTCTCTGTTTTTGGAAGTGCGCGCATCCGGCGTGTTGAGGTTTGACTTGCTCAAAAACGGAAATGTGGTGGCCAATGGTGAGGTTGGGGTATTTAAGTCATGCGGAGAGCCAATGGTGGCATTCATGCATCAGCAGGCTGAACGATTTGCCACTACTACTATGCTAATAAAATTTCAAATTGCGAAACGCCTTGATGTTTCGTATCTGGGCGCGGAAACGAATATGCTGTACATAACGGAACGCGGCAGTCTTGAGGATAGCGTGACTTATAAGAACATTACTTTGAAAATCAGATACAAAGATGATAGTTTGTCAAAACACAGAAAGGCGATTGCCGAGGCGCTTATGACGGCAGGTGCCGTCACGAAACCTAAAGCATCAAATGAGTCCGTTACGATTAGAAGAGATGAGTATACAGAATGGGCTGACCCTTTTTATCAATGTTATTGTATACTGAGCAAAGGTGATCAATCAAGTACTGATCAAGGTTTGTAAATGTATTTCATTTTGCATGTGATAACAAGAAAGGATTCGTTCCATGCATAAGTATATGGTGTTTATGGTGTCTGCTGTCTTGGGCACTGGAATGGCGGTTGCAGGCGCTGCGGATTTGCCTCGGTTTGTTGATGCCTTGGATAAGTGTGAGACCTTGTGGCATTCGGAGAAGTATGAGCAGCTCTACGGCTATATTGACGAATTGAAGCAGAAGTCTCCTGACTATGCGCCGGTAGTGTTTCTGAGCGCTACGCGCGAGAGGAAATTCGGAGGGCAATACGAAGAGGAGTCGGCTCAGCTGCGAAGCCTTACCAATCGATTGCATCAGGTGCTTTGTGAAGTCAACCCCGAGGCGTTGCCGAGACTGGGCGTAATGGCGGACGATGCTGACGATTCGGTAAGGCTGTGTGAAAAACTTGGGCAAGACAGAGAATATCGCAGGATACACAGCAACCCACTTAAGACAAGGCGAAAGACGCATGCACCATGTCTGCCATGCTGTTTCGTGGACATCGCCTTCCTCTTACCCGACATGTCGCTGTCAAACAATTCGCCAAGCGTCAATTTGCGGCTTCCCGCGCAGGAGAGGAGGAAAGCTTTGGACACTCGAGTTATTGGCGCGAAAATATTCGACTACGGTGGAAATGTATCGTATCGACAGAAGAAGAATCTGCTGGACGACTACGTCCATGAGATTGCCTCGGTCGGCGGTACAAGTGGGCTTGTGGAGAAGCTCAAGGATGACTTGGTTCAGCTCGACGGCTACTATGCACTTTCGCTGCTCAGGGAGAAGGGGAGTGAGGCGAAACGGCTCATAAAGGAATATGTAGAACGCGAGGATTCGTCGATTGGCGCGGACGAGGCCAAGCGCATGGCGGTGTGGGCGCTCTTGCAGTTTGCTCATGACGACCCTGAAATTGCGATCTTTCTTAAGCAATTGCCAAGTAAGATAGATAAAAGCAATTGGAAGACGCTAGCGTATCTAAAAGATGCAATTAGTCATTTGGAACAAGGGTGTAATCGTCATTTTTTGAAACGCGGTGTGAAGTAGTGTATTGATTTGTTAGTGTTATGAGAATGTTATTATTGGACGCTTACTTGAACATGACAATAGACTATTCCACGGCAGAAGAAAAGCACCAAAGGTATTCACTGAACAAGGGGTTGCTATGCTTTCAGCAGTTCTTAACTCGCCAACGGCAATAAAGAAGAATCAGGAGGGGCATAAAGTGAAACGACATGTGAAGTCGGCATCGCTGGCATTGATTATCTGTGCGGCGTCGGTGTTTGCAGAATCTGCTTACGAAGATGTTGTAAAAAAGGAATACCACTTCGCTGAGTGGGGAGGAACAACAAAGGCAGAGTATTCGCATTGCCTTAAGCGTGTTCCACTGGAATCGCTTGTTCTGCCAACGAACGGAATGGATATCGTAGTCAGGCATAAGGAAGATCGGCTGCTTGTCTTTTCAAAAGGCAAGACGCTGATAGATGTGCGTACCTCGGCACATGACAGCATCCTCGCCGCCCATGCTGTACTGATTGAACGTTTCTCATTGATGGCCTCGACGAGATTGATGAGATCTTGTCAAACCATTGGCGACGTCTGCTTTGTGGATACGGGCGAAGGTTGGTCGAGCGTGGTCTTTGCCCGCAACAACGTGGAGGTGGATGTATCTTCGCGGACGTCTCTGATAAGTGCAATGGACATAGCAGCGCAGATCGATCGTGCGGTAGTATTGGATTCTTATGCCACAGATGCCACCGGTACGACGCTCGACAGGGCGCTGCCGCACGCCGATGGAGAAATTCGGGGTCCGTCCCCAATGTGTACGAATGCCATAATTGTAAATGCCGATTTGGCAAGAAAATTGTTGGACATAGAACGAGTTATGAAGGTCGTCCGCAGCCCTCAGGGTTCTTCAATGAACGAAGTCGGTGGTCCTAAGACTATAGACGAAGCTCGTAGGTATTTGTATAAGCATGTGAACATGGCGTATCCGCCTGTTGCGTGCGTAGAGTACGACAACGTGTTCTTTTTCTCTGGCGGCACATCCACGCGGCCCGTCAAGGACTTTAGTTCTGGCTTTGCCATCAAGAAAAACCGTCGTCCCATATTTGGCTGGGAAGACAATCGATGCGATGAGATTGGCCAGTTGACCGAAAAGGCTATCGAGGAGAATCATAATAATGCCATGTTGAACAAGGCGCAAACTGAGCTTTCCAGAATGAAGGAACATTACGGCGCTTATGTCATTGAACCCACAAATGCCTTGTTCCAGGACGACGACAAGGAAGCCAGTGTCAACAAGTTTGCTGACAGCGCGTCGCCGTTGCATGATGGTGTGGGCACAAACCATGTCGTTGCGCTGGCAAAGGACGATCTGCTTTCTTTTTTCGACTCCGTAGAGGCGCAAGGCACGAACGTTTGCCTGAAGTTTAAGGCGCAAGGGGCACGTTATCTTTGTATCGCCAGCGGACGAGGAAACGGACACAAGATGTTGAGTTATGGGGAAACCATTATACTTCCGGAAGGCGGAACTCTTTCTCTGCACGAGAGACACAGCTCGCTGTCATTTGAGCCAATAAAGACCGCTTGCGGCGCAAGGGGCTTTCTCGTGAGAAAGAAAATGGATCTCAGAAGTTATGGGGAAAAAGAGGTGTTAGAGAAGAAAGGCTGTCTGCTGTTTGTCCAATCGGATGGCGACGGGGACGAAGACGATGATTCGTGCGCCTTTAAAGGCGTAGTGCTGAAAGCATTTCTTCCGTGACTTCAAAGAGACTTGTCTAATAAATATTTGATAAACTGTTCACTGCTTTTATGTCAGTTCCGTATTCCGGAAAAATCGGGGTTCGACAAATTATAATGCGTAATGGCAGGGTGGTGCTGGGAAGACAAATGTTGTACGTTGTCCCAAGTGTTAACAGCATCAAATAAGGGAGGTTTAATATGAAGATTCGGCTTGATATTGTGTTTAAGTTGTTTTTATCCTTCTGGGGCGCAAGCTGTATAGTATCGGCTTTAGCCGAAGTGGAACCTGGCAATTCGTACCGTGATAGTTCTGCGACGAACATTTACCGATGCATGACAGGTGAAAGTTCGCAAACTTTGTTTACTTCGGTGTCTAACACGACAGATGTAGTTGTTGGTGGCCTTTTGAAAGATGGCGAGATGCTTTTCGTTAAGGGGATGAGGGTTGAAGTGGAAAAGATGGATTTCTGCGTGCCGAGCGCCGCAGGTGGATTGACGCCATTGGACAAACAACTGGAGGGCAGACAGTATTTTCTGCGATTCACGGAGACTAACGGGGTTGGATTTATATGGACGGAGTTTGACAGCTTCTGTGGGGCTCTGAGATTTGCTGACCTGGCATGCACGCTGAGCTCTACCATGCCGGCTTTTATGTTCAGGCAGAAATTGCGTGTTAATCAATCCGGTGTTGGTGATTGCCAAGTTGAACTGAGAGACAATGGAAGCGTATTGCTTTTTGTGAGAGGAGGAATCGTCGTAGATGTTCGCAATAATGATATTGAGCTTGCCAAGGCGATAGATGAACTGATTTTGACGCGTACGAGTGAACGCTTAAAAGACTCCGTTGGCAAATCTGGTTTAGGCAGGAATGGCGTGAAGGCGAGGCCTAGTGTGCGAGAGCTTTTCTCCGCTCATACGAACTCTGTTATCCGCATGAAAGATGTTGCTTCGCCCGAATCTGGTCGGGACAATGGCGTGGTTAATGGCTGTGAATTGCCACAGTTTATTGATGCCTTGGATAAGTGTGAGACCTTGTGGCGTTCCGGAAAATACGAACAGCTCTATAGTTATGTCGGCAATATGGGATGGATGTACACAAAATCTATTCCTGTAACTATTCTTCTTGCTTTACGGGAAAAACATTTTAGCTGTCAATATGAGCTTGAGGCATTGTTGTTAAGGCAACTTACAAATGAAATATACGAGGTATTTTGCTGTATTCATCCGAATTTTATTTCACGAATTGCTAAAATGGCTGATAATGCCGATGAAATGTCTAAGATTTTAATTGAAGTCGGGTATGATCCAGCATACAGAAAGGAAAATAAAAATCTTTTGAATGGCTATAAAGGTAAATGTGCTAAGTATTGGTGGCCGCGACAGTTTTCCGATGTTCCATACTTGGTTCCACATATAATGCACAAACAATCCAATATTGAAAAAGTAAGGTCGGTATGTAGAGAGCAGTCTACAAAGATATTGAGGAGAAAAGATATTGGATTTAATGTCTTTAATAATGAGATTAGTTTTCGACAGAAGAAAAATCTGCTTGACGACTATGTTGATGCTATAGTCCAGTCTAATGATATAAGAAATTTAATAGATAGTCTCAAAGATCCAGCGGTTCAACTTAATGGATATTATGTATTGGCTATTCTTAGGAGAAATGAAGTAGAATCAAAAAAAATCCTTAAGGAGTATTTCTTGCGCGAGGATTCGTCGATTGACGCGGACGAGGCCAAGCGCATGGCGGTGTGGGCGCTCTTGCAGTTCGCCCACGACGACCCCGAGGTTGCGTCCTATCTGAAGCAATTGCCAAGTAAGATAGATAAAAGCAATTGGAAGACGCTAGCGTATCTAAAAGATGCAATTAATCATTTGGAGCAAGGGTGTAATCGTCATTTTTTGAAACGCGGTGTGAAGTAGTGTATTGATTTGTTAGTGTCATGAGAATGTTATTATTGGACGCTTACTTGAACATGACAATAGATCGTTCCACGGCAGAAGAAAAAGATCTTAGTTATTATACCAGCATGAATCTACCAAACCGTTTTTTTCGGCATGGGAGAAAGGATGAAGATTTTCCCGTCAATTTTCCGATACAATAAAAGGAAAAGGAGGAAGGTAATGAAAAGCTGTTTCATGATTTTTATAGTTAGCCTAAGTTTGAATGCATTGGCTTTCCCGAAAGCGTCGGAAGCAGAAGTGACTGAATTTCGACGATTATTTCGCGAGTGCCTTGAGGATAATTGTAACAAGGAGTCATTCATGCTCGGTCGTAGGGATTTTGGTGGCTATAAGAAATTTTGTGGATTCGGGCTGGAAATCTGTGAGTTGATTTATTTGGAGTCTGTCAATGGGGATGTTGTTCGTGCTGTTCAAGCAGACAATAAGTATTCGCCATATGTAATTGGCATTGAAAGCCAAAGCATACTCATAGATCTTTGGTGTATGTATACAATGCAGTTCTCTACGAGGTACACCGATGTGGACTTCATGTGGACAGAGGAACCAATACGACTACAGTGGGAGGGCGGAGCGCAACTCGCAAACGAGAGGGCGTCATTCCTTGTTAAGGAGATGCGGATTGCAAAGCATGAGAATCGGCTAGTAGATGCACGAAGGGCTGCGGGAAATCTCCAAATTATGGGCGTGTTTGCATTTCCAACCCTGTTTAATGAGTTGATGCAAGGAAATGACGATGTTGTAGAGATATTGGCTAATGAGGAATGGCCCGTTGGTAATGCACCTATTCTCAATAAAGAGGGACTCTTGAAATGGTGGAAGAAGAACTGTACGCGTTATGAACTGCCGCAACAATTTGCAAATTTCAGGGGCTCATCCCAGTTGGAGAAATGGAAGCGGATAGAAGGGCAAGATTGTAAAATCACGGTTTTTGACGCTCAGAATGGGATGTCGTCTCTTGCGGTAGACTCAGATGGTGCATCTCGACTGACGCCTGGCGTGAGCTTAGCCTTTTCTGGCAGTGGCCAGCAAGAGGTGTCTTTGAGTGTAAACGGGATATCCATAAAGACCAACGTAGTCGAGTTTCAGGCCTATCAGAGGTCAATTGGCCTTACGACAATGCAGAATAAACTTACGCCAAATGGTTGTTCGCTCTTGGATGCTGGATTGGAGAACATGGCTTGGGTAATGTGGCAAAAGGACATTGTATTCCCGTCCAATGATGTAGATTGTGCTGTGTGGCGATGTCCAGCATCACTCGCTGTTGATACCTTGCGGTTTTATGTGCAGAGGTCAGATGCCTTGCGGTTTGACATTCTCAAAGGCGACATGGTAATAGCGAACTGCGATGCAACTGTGTTCAATACATGTAGTGAACAAATTGAATCATTCATGTAT
>JAZUMF010000115.1:0-39321 GCA_045603485.1 Kiritimatiellia bacterium
CCTCCTTGCGTTTTTTTTTGCTTTGCAAGAAAGCATACAGCCAACGCCTGATTTTTTCAACCCCCGGCTGAAGCCCGCTCAACAGGCCAACCGCTCAAGGCAGAACCTCCCGGTGTTGCACTGGAAACTCGCGCGCGCGAATACAAAAGACAAAATGGTCAATTCGGAATTGACTTTTTGAAGGGAGATATCTTTTGGACTTGCAAAAATCACCAATCCAAAGATATTGTTCCGCACAACAACTGTACTGTCAAAAATGCACCCTCAAAGTCGCCTAGTGCCATCTGGCAAAATTGGTTATCAGCGGCAGACCCTTATTTTATGCTGTTTCGGGCAAAGTGAAAGATATACTGCTGGGCAATACCGGCCGTAGATTGTGCATTTTTGGGAAGCCCTTTAGGGAAAAGCATCGCCATAGCGCGGCGAATCCACACATCAACGGGAAAGACCTCAAAGCGTCCCAAACCAAAAAGTAAAACACAATCGGCAACCTTTGGTCCTACCCCATGCACCTTCAAAAGCTTGGCTCGAGCTTCAAGCGTTGACAGCCTCGACAACTCTCCGTCGACGAGGACTCCCTCAGCAACCTGCCTAGCCCCGTCTAAAATAGCCTTATCACGATAGCCCGCCCGTAAAATTGACAAATCCTGAAGCGATAGCGAAGCAAGCCTTTCAGCACTTGGAAAAGAGTATCGCATAACTCCAAAATCGTCCGAGCCCACCTTATCGCCAAAATTCTCGGCAAGTCTCTCAACAATTCCCTGAATTCGTGGAATATTATTGTTTTGACTTATTATAAATGTGATAAGAGTCTCAAAAAAGTCCTGCCTCAAAACCCTAATACCTGGAGCATGGCTTACGCACTTTGCCAGCGTCTTATTTTTAGAGTAAACTTCTTGAAGCGCTGCGTAATCAATATCGGCCGCAAAATAATTTTCCCAATAAGATTTCTCAAGCGGCTCATATTTGCCAGATCTCTCTGAAACCATCAACCTGCAACCGTCCAGCAACGACACCGTCGCAATACGCCCCTGGACAACACCCGTAAACGAACCATCGGAATTTTCCACCCAGCGGAAAGCCTGTCCGCAAAGCAGCGTATCTCGCAGATTAAGGGGGGCGATATTATCAATTATAATCGCCATTATTGTGCCTTCCTACGCATCGTCCTCGGATTCATTATGGCTGCGGTTTGGAATTACGCGAAGATTAGACCAAACATTTATATTTTTCTCGGGTATCTCGCCATAGACCTTCGAGGCGATACGAGCAAGCAGAACCGCATCGTCAAACTGATCTTTGCGAGAAGCACGGATTGTGCGATTATGGGCAGGCAGCTTCTCAAAGCAGCTTAATTCCTCCAACAGGTGTATTGCATGGAAGTGAGCAGCCCTTGGAAGCTTGTACTTATTACCGATTACAGAAATAACCTCTTCAGCCAAAGCGAGTCTAGCCTCACGACCCGAAATATTTATACTGTTTGCAAGCTTCTCATGGTACATTGCCATATATACCGCAGCAACTCTAAGACCATTTGAAACCTCTTCACCCCTACCCTCGGTCAGCCTATCAAATTCGGCAAGACATTCCCAAACCTTGCACTTAGACTTGCCGTGGGTATCGATAAACCTGGACAAATGAGGCATAAGCGCTCCCAAAAGCCCGGTCTCCCACATAAGCCTAAAGGATGACTCAGTCGCTGAAAATGAAAACATTCTAAAGATTTCCTCAAGAACTCGAGGAACAGAAGCCTTTTCAATTTCCTGACAATGCTTTGTAATAGCCTTCAAAGTTCCGCGCTCAATCGTAAGCCCCAGCTTACAAGAAAGACGCACCGCACGCATCATGCGGACAGGATCCTCGCAAAAGCGTAGATTTGGATCGCCAATGGAACGCAAAATACGCCTGTCTAAATCCTTGAGACCACCTACATAGTCAATGACATCAAAGGTTTTGATATCGTAAAAGAGGCCATTGACGGTAAAATCCCTACGAAGAGCGTCCTCCTCGGGAGTACCAAAGGTATTGTCATCAGATTGATAAAGACCGTCCTCACCATCAACAGGCTCATGAGGAGGTTGCTTACGAAAGGTTGAAGTCTCGATGACGGTACGCCCAAAGACAACATGAGCAAGCCTAAAACGCTTTCCAACCAAAAAGCATCTAGGGAAAAGCCTCTTGATTTCACGAGGTTGAGCATTAGTGCCGACATCAAAATCCTTAGGTTGACGCCCAAGGAGAATATCACGGACTCCACCGCCGACAAGATACGCCTTATAACCTGAATTTGAAAGCTTATACAAAACCCTCAAGGCTTCACGGGAAATAAGCTTTCGTGAAACATTATGGTCCTTACGATGTCGAATAATGACCTTGTCTTTTTTGAAAAAGGAAAACATAGCCTAAAGAGAAAAAATTGTTGCTTCTATTGTACTAAAAAAAAGGTAATGTGGCAAAGATATCCACCGTCATCCCGGAAAAATCCAGTATAAGTTATCCCAGTTGCCCATAAATAATCGGTAAAAAAGAAGGCAGAAGACTTTTTCAAATAGCGTTTAATAGCAAAAACACCGCATTCCCGCTTAAGGGACAGGCCATTGCTACACTAACTACCAAATGCTACATATTCTCACTCGAGGGACAGACCCAATACCAGCCACTTATCACAAATTTGCCCACATACCCGCTCGAGGGACAGTCCTCACATCTCACCACCGTTTTTTATTATATTTTCCGCTTTAGGGACAGGCCCGAATCTATGCCAATGCAACATTTGTTTTACTCGCCTCTATTTTTGCTGTCTAAATTACCCAAAGTTGCATATTGGGAGTGGTGTTTTTCGCTGACATAGCCCTGTTTTGTCCGTTATTAGACATATGGAGACAAAAGGCACCTATGCCGCCAAGAGAATTGGCGACATTGAGATTGGTAAGATTAGCAATTTTTTGGGATTTTCTTTAAGCCTTAAAGGTTATCGGCGACTTTTTGAGGTCTCTTGCCGAGCAAAGTCTTAGCCCATTCCAGTCTTTGCATAAGCCTATGCCTCTTGCGCCTGTTTTTCGCTTCGGATTAAAGAGGCTACGATGCTTTTCAAACTCTTCGTTGACGAAGTCTTTTGAGCCTATGATGGCTCCATGGGGGAAGTGGCGTATTTTGCAGCGAAGTATTACCGATAACGGCAACTCGCCTTTTTCATCGATTACCTCTTGTACCTTTTCTGGCTCTATTGCATCGGAGCCGCGTACATAGAGTTTTAGACGATATTCTTTTGCCAAATCTGCAAAGGATGTGTCACTAGCTGTTTTGTCATACATCTTTGCTATGCCTTCCATCGCTTTGCTGTCGCCTTTCAGCGCATTGGCAAAGCCTGCCCATTTGTAGTCTTTTGGGTCGTCTACTATGCCTGCGCGTACGGGATTTAGGTCGATGTAGGCTGAGATTGAGGAGAGGGTTTCTGAGGTGCCTTCTACTAGGGTGCTTCTGAATCGGCCTTCCCACATTGTGCCTTGCTTGTAGTCGTGTCTTGCGCGGTACCAAGCTGAGTAGCGTTGCTTTAGGCACTGCATAAAGGGTGTTATATCGCCCATTCGGCGAATGAATGCCGCCTGTTCTTTTTCAACAATATCTGGGCGGTTTTGCTTCTTTAGCTCATGCCAACGGCTCTTGAGGTCAGCTGCGTGGAGTCTTCCGTAGAGTGCCGATATGCGTTTTAGCAGCAGTCTTTCTGTGGGCTTTGATGGCTCCGGCACATGAACGAGGAGATGAAAGTGGTTGTCCATCACGCAATAGTTGAGTATATCTATTCCGCTGAAATAGGCTATTGTACGCATCATCTTGACGAACATCTCTTTATCAGTATCACCTAGCAAAAACTGACTGAAGATACATCTGCTTACTATATGATAGTAGCTTTCGCCTATATTCTTGACTCTTGGTTTTCTCATGATTAACTCCTTCGTTGTCTCTGAGGCCTGTCCCTTAGGTGTCTCTGAGGCCTGTCCCTTAGGCAAATATATTACCAAAAAATGGGGTGTTTGGCAATATTGTTTATATAAGGCCTGTCCCTCAGTAAAGATGTTAGCAAAAAATGGGGTGGTTGGCAATAGCAACTTAGATAAGGTCGCCTAATGTATACGAAGCAATGAGCCTAGCTGATAGTATGTCTTTGATGCCCAAGGCGTGCCGCCATAAGCACCAAGATTGATACGGCGACCTTTGGCATGCGGCTCAAGGATGTGATTTGGAGCATTGGTAATGCCGGCGTCTATACATGGGCTTGAGACTGCCGACTTTACACCGTTGAATGTGCCGCCAAAATAGCCATCCTGAATATAACCGTTCTTTGCTTTGGTCATAAGGTGGTAGTAGGGCGCACCCGTCCACAGAGGGTCTGCTACAAAATTTCCCTCACCCTCCTGCTCCTCTTGCGAGCAGGTATATTTAACAGAGGTGGCATTAACAATGCCCGTTTGAGCGTTGCCCCAAGAGATGCTATTCTCAACAACCAACTCAGCACCTGCGCCAACAGCTCCAGCACCATTGAAATTCCCATCTGCTATCGTACAATTTACAAGTTCAATATAAGATGGGGTTACAACTAGATTATATTTTTCGGAAATGTAATCTTTGATATATTTGTTCAGTCCGATGCGTTGCGAGCGGATTGCATAGCGCATATCACTATGGTCTCCTTTTGCATTTGATATTATGCAATTTGTCATAAATAGACGGCCACAATTCAGCAAGATATCACTCTTAGTATATGAAGTAGTTGGAGCTGAGGACGAATCAAATACGCATCGAACTACAACTGAAGTCATAACACCATCTGAGGCATTGAAATCATCAAAATAACATCCTGAAATTGACTGAATCGTTCCTTGTAATGCTCTTACATAATTATTTAGCAATTTGCAATCTGACATCTCAAGTTTTGTTACGCTTCTTATAGCCAAAGCTCCCCCCGAACAGTATCCCTTTTTTGAAGTCACCTGCGAATAATTACCAGTAAATGTTGAGTTTTTAATTGTGGCGGTATAGCCATTTATACATAGAGCGCCACCAAAGCCACCTTCCTGTGACGCTGTAACATAATTTTTATCAAATGTGCACCCTTCTATGTAAATATCCGTTTTTTCTGTAAAAATCGCTCCACCAAACTGAGCATTCCAACCCCCGCTGATATTATTAGAATCGAAAGTGCTGTCCAGAATAGTTAAAGTGCATTTAGAAGCAAATATAGCGCCACCGTAACTTGTACTGTAGGATCCAGCCGACAATAAATTTTTTGAAAATTCGCACTTTTTTATTATGACATTAGACGAAGCCAAATTTAATGCACCTCCCTTTGCGCTCCCGCTAAGCCCCCCTCCTTTAAATGAAATTCCTTCTAATGTAAGTGACGATAAGGAAGAGACCGCGATAAATCTCAAATACGAGGTGCTACGCTTAAATGTTGTCACCTCATCACTCTTCTCAAATGAGCCATCTTTCTCGGCCTTATACCCACCGCTGAGTTTTACGGGAATGGTAATTCCCGAAAGTGATATTTGATTTGTTGTAGTATAGGTGCCACCCGCCAAATAAACATTTATCTCCGAGGCACTATTAGCAAAAGCGTTGGTAATGGCATCCCTGATTCTCAATCCGACAATATGCTCGCCGCCATTTATGGCATTAGACCAGCTGCTACCTGAATAATCACCTCCGCCAGTCGGTGTAACGAAAATATCTGCAGCAAAAAGCCCGAAGCTTAAAAACATGACGGTTAAGACAAAGGTCCGCTTCATCATAATTCTCCCTATTAAACAACGATAAATTCAGTACTATAATAATCTACGCTATACAAAAGTGGTTGTCAATATCAAATGTGACAGCCTCTTGCCATTGCTAAAGGAGGCCATCGATAAAACTCTTTTTCTTGTTCCGCATCGTAATCTCATTTCACAATCGCCCTGCCGATGTGGAAACAGTCATAATAACAATAAAATACTCTAATCCACAGTCGTAGTACTTCCCACAAAATCATCCGCAGGCAACACTTAAATTGGCAACATTCGCCAGGATTTGGTATTATCAAAAGTAATATGAAAAAGTCCATTACATTTTTTGTTTTAATTTTACTGACTATTTCCAATGCGCTGGCTTTCAGCTTTGAGCTTGCCCGTGACGGACATACTAGAGTCGTTATTGCTATTGCAAAGGGGGCTCCACCCACCGCCACATACGCCGCCAATGAGCTCTCTAAGTATTTGGAAAAGTTGACGGGCGCAAAATTCCGCATTACCGATAAAAATGTATCAAGCAGCCGACCAAAGATTATCGTCGGCACGCCGTATAAGGCTCAAAAACCCGAGGAGATTTGCGTTAGATATAAGGACTCAAACACGATAGAAATTACCGGTGAAGGACAGCGCGGGCCTATCTATGCAGCATACGCATTTTTGGAATACCTTGGATGTGGATTCTGGTCGCCTGAGAATGAATCAATTCCAAATAAGAAAGTCGGCATGATTAAGCTTACTCGCGATCTTAAAATTATAGAAGCCCCGGCATTTGAATATCGGCAGCCGCTTTCCAACGGAACTTACTCACGCGAATGGCGGACAAAGGTGGGAATAAATGGCGATATGTGGATGCTTTGGCGCGAGGGACTCCCTGAGCATGGCGGAGCATTTCAGATGCAGATGGGGCAATGGGCATTTGGCATACCTCGCTGCGATTCTCTTGAGGATGCAGCAAGCAAGGGTTTGGACATTGAATGGCTTGCATGGCGAAAGGATACGCAATCGCGTACAACTGCGGAGCTTTGCCTTACGAATACAAAGCTATTGGACAGGATTGCCTCAAAGGTTAAAGGTCATCACAAATCTCACCCTGACACAACCTACTATAACCTTTCTTTCGGTGACGACGACAAATATTGCCAATGTCCGAATTGTTCTAAATTGATGAAGGAACAGGGAAGCGCTTCGGCATTGGTCGTAAATGCGGCCAACTATGTGGGCAGGCAAATTGCAAAGGAATGCCCGAATGCGCGAATGATGATTCTTGCCTATTGGGTGTCGCTGCCACCGCCTAAGACACTTATGCTTGAACCGAATGTCCATGTTTCAATTGCCCACCTAAGGGACTTTATGAAGCCTGTTTCAAAGATTCCGCGCTATTGGAAATATATGAATGCATGGTATAAACTCTCGCGCGGGAATCTATTCACATGGGACTACAGCTGCAACTTTCGCAGTATGCTGACCCCCACCCCGACTATTGATGCGATGGGCCCTACCTACCGCGACTATAAGAAACTGGGGCTTCGTGGCATATTTTCGCAAAATACAGTAACGCCGATTGCCGACTTTGACGACCTTCGCTCTTGGATTTTTGCCAAGCTCTCTTGGAACCCCGATCAGGACGAATGGGCTTTGATTGATAAATGGTGTGACGGAGCGTGCGGCAAGGGCTCTCCTTACATGAAAGAATGGCTGCGCTTTTCAAAGCAGTGTGTGACCTCAAAGGGTAAAGGCTTTGGCCCCTACCTTCCGGACATGCGCCCATTTTTCACTCCTGCTGAAGTCCTCAAAGGTTACGACCTTTTCCAAAAGGCTATTGAGGCTACCAAGGACGACCCTCGAACGAACAGACAAGTCCGTAAGCAGTATATTTCAATTGTCACTATGCTTCTTACCAGGTATAATTTTGACATGAAGGCTGCCGCCGATAGCGCAGGAGTTCAAATACCGTCGCGCAACGAGCTTATCAAAATTATGGAGGACGCCATCAAGGAATTTAAGTGTCGGCCAAGTTGGCATAACTATGCCGAAGGAATGAAACTTGAGACCTTTATGTCAAAGATTCGGAATGGCGAAGTTCTTAAATAAAAACAAAGTTTGACGGATTTTGGACTTTGGTTTATAATAATATATTCATTTTTTAATTGCCATGCCCAACAGTTCTCCCGACAGGTTGGCTGGCGTCACACAAGGAAAACAGGCATCATGGAAGCATATGCAGTCATCGAGACCGGCGGAAAGCAGTACCGCGTTAAGGCCGGCGATACGCTCAGTGTCGAGCGTTTAGAAGGAGAAGGCGATATCGAACTCGCTTCGGTTCTCGCTGTTTCTGACGGCACAACCCTCAAGATAGGCGCTCCCTATGTTGAAGGCGCCAAGGTCGTGCTCACAATTGTCGGGGACGAGCTCGCCGATAAGGTTGTGAACTACAAGAAGCGTCGTAGGAAGGGCTATGCCCGCAAGGTTGGCCATCGTCAGCAGCTCACCAAGGTCGTCGTTAAGTCGATCTAAGCTCTAGGAGGATTTTGAAATGGCAGGTTCATCTCACAAGACCAATGGCCGCGACAGCAATCCTTGCCGTCTCGGTGTTAAGTGCTATGACGGCGAGACCGTCTCTGCTGGTTCTATCATCGTTCGCCAGCGCGGCACCAAGATCCACCCCGGCAATGGCGTCGGTATCGGTCGTGACCACACACTTTTCGCTCTCGTCGATGGTGTTGTCGCCTTCACAAAGGAAGGCTCAGTTGTCACGATTAAGCCAAAAGCTTAATTAAGGGTCGCAACCCGACAAAGAACCGGGGGCCGCGCCAAAAGGTGCGACTCTCGGTTTTCTTTTTACCGTAAATTCAACAAATTAAAAAGGGAGGCTTAAAATGAAAGAGCGTCAATTTGTAGATAGCACAATAGTCCATGTTAAGGCGGGACGCGGAGGCGACGGCTCTGCGAGCTTCCGTAGAGAGGCGCATGTTGAATTTGGTGGCCCTGACGGAGGCGATGGCGGACATGGCGGTAATGTCATTCTCGTGGGCTCGCACCATGAGGACTCCCTTATATCTTTATTCTATTCACCGAATCTGATTGCAGGCAACGGAGAAAATGGCAAGGCCCAACAAATGCACGGCCATAACGGCAAGGATTTGGTCATTAAGGTTCCTTGCGGAACGACTGTGATTGACGAGGAAACCGGCGAGGCGGTCTTTGATGTCGTCGAGGATGGTCAAACGGTCGTTATTGCTAAAGGTGGTAGAGGCGGCTTTGGCAATGTCCATTTTAAGAGCTCAACCAATCAAGCTCCCACAAAATTCATACCTGGCGGCGAGGGCGAAGAATTTACCTTCAGATTTGAATTGAAGGTTATTGCTGAAATCGGCCTTGTAGGCTTCCCCAACGCTGGCAAGTCATCACTTTTAACGGCAATCAGCGATGCCCGCCCGAAAATCGGCGCATATCCGTTTACTACCCTTAATCCGATAATCGGCACGGTAATCTTTGAGGATTTTTCTCAGATCAGAGTTGCCGATATTCCAGGCATCATTGTCGGCGCAAGCGAGGGCGTCGGTCTTGGTATTGACTTTTTGAAGCACATCTCTAGAGCAAAGGTTCTTATGTTTGTCGTTGATTGCGCCGGAGTAGACAATCGTACTCCATGGGACGACTACAAGGCTCTTCGCAGGGAAATCTCTAACTACGATCCTGAATTGCTTAACAAGCCGACGATTCTTATTGCCAACAAGATGGACGCTTCAGGAGCAGAAGCAAATCTCGCAAAGCTGGAGAAGGTCGCCCGTAGGAAGGCTATTGCCGTATCGGCACTTGACGGGACCGGTCTTGACACTCTGCGTGCAAAGCTGAAGGCCCTTTTGAAGCCACTTCCCCCTGGTGCGGGCACCGCACCTAAAAAGCGCGCAAAGGCACAGCAAGACCACTCTGAGGTCAGCGCTGAAAAATTCGCGAAGGCAAGCTTCCTTCAAATATAATTTGCCTGACGCTTTAGCGTAGCAGATAGCCGAATCCGTATGAGACCAAGGCTACAAAGGTAGAGATGCCTGCCATTAAGAAAAATCCCTTCTTGAATGATTTTTCTCTGGCTACGCTAAGGTAGAAATTAAAGAATGCAATTATACCAAAGGCAAAAAAGAGCATTGTAATCAATGCCGCCGACGCATTTTTAAGGAATGCGTATGGAGCGACGAGAATAAAAACCGTTATTACATAGGCAATTCCAGTATGGAAAGCGGCACTTAGGGCTTCTTTATTATCCTCTTCGGCGGCATCATCGCCATTATCAGCGTCAGCAGCAGCCCTGGCAGAAAGGAATGCTGAGGCGGCCATTGACATTGCGGCGGCAAAGCCCGTTATCATTCCAAGCTTTGCAATCTTGATAGGGTCGCCTATGGCAAATGTAAAGCCTGCAAGAGCCCCCGTCAGCTCTACAAGCGCGTCATTCAAGCCCAGCACAATCGCACCTGTATTATTCAGCCGCTCGTCATTAAGCATATCGATAAGTTCCGACTCGTGGCGGTCTTCATCATTGGCAATCGGGGCTATTTGCGGATATGCCGACTCTAACTCATGATAGCACTTGCTTGCATTATCCTCGCCACGCTCCATCAGCTTTAGAACAAATGTCAAACCAAAAAGTCGAGCGCAGGTAACTATAAACCAAATTTTCCTGCGCAAAGGCTTGGCGTCCTTCAAAAGAATTGACGATAATATCTGTGCATGAGCCTTTTCGTCGGCACTGATTCCCTCAAGAATCTTTTGATTGCCGGCATCCTTTTCCAGTTGTGCAAGGCGATGATAGACTTCAGCCTCCGTA
Source organism: Kiritimatiellia bacterium (assembly GCA_045603485.1). Taxonomy (GTDB): domain Bacteria; phylum Verrucomicrobiota; class Kiritimatiellia; order RFP12; family JAAYLN01; genus RGIG5952. Next base: position 10,609 of record JAZUMF010000115.1, read on the forward strand.
AGCTCGTTAATCAATTGGGAATGCAGAATTTTCTCCGCATAATCAGAGATTTGCCCGTCTTCGGAAAAAACACTCTTATTCTCTTTCATAATAGCCTCGGAGTCTTAACTTTTGCATTACAACAGGAACGACAATTGCGAAGGAGTTGTCCTATAGTCATCAATAGGCAGGAAATTAAAATCGGACTTGTAAACCGACTCGTCATTCCCTCCCGGACCATAATCATCCCCTACATAAAGGACTTCATCGTGAGCCAACCCGCGCTCACGGCAAAGCTCTGCAAGGGCATAAGCCTTGTCGTAGGGGTCAGGTGCCATATCATAGGAAGAAGAGCCGCCGACAAAGACTTTGTAATCGGGGAAAAGGGCCTTAACCTCTTCATAAACAGCGCGTCTCTTCGAGCGATCTGGATCAAATGCCAACTTGTCCGCCAACTCGGCTTTGGTGCCAAGCAAGGCGATTGTCACTACGCCGGAGTCATGAAACTCAACGCTATCGCCAACATAATCGGTAAAACCATACTTCTCTCTAAACTCAAGAGCTCTCTTTGATACGCTTTCACGGTCACATGGGAAACGCTTGTCATATACAAAGCGCAAATCGCCGCCGTCGGGATTATACTTTGCATACTGCAAACCATAATTGCCCAGGATATCAATTGGATAACCGCCCATCTGCTTAAAGATTCGCAGGCAGCTTCCCGCGCCAACCATTAAAAGCTGACGCCTTTCCCCGAGCTTGTCAAGGACAGAGCGCATTTCATCTGACAATGGGGATTTGTGCTGCGTTAATGTGCCGTCAAGATCAAAGGCAACGAGTTTTATACGGTCTGGATTCATAAGACTATTCTTTATGTAATGCAAACTACCTTTTGCATTGTTGCGGGTTTTTGACGCGTCCGACAAAGAGAATTTCTTTTGTAGTTGGATGCCAGACGACAAAGAGAAAAGGTCTATTCGCAACAAATGGACGAGGTGGCGGAGCTAACGATGTCCTTTCGACCATAATTGGTGTTGCGGCACTAGCCACAGTACCAGACTCTTCTACCTCTACCGTCGCTTTTTGAAAAACCTCGGAAATTACCAGATTGCCATCTGCGATACCGCCAAACTCTCCTGCGGCAAACGCTCTCTTGATACCAAGAGCCTTCAAAGGCTTTATCAAGGGAATAGTCGCATCAAATGCAAATTTTGGAATTGACAATGCGACCTTACAGGCCATCGCCTTTTCCCGAAGTTCAATAAGCTTCTTTGTTGTAAGCGTTTCTTCAAGAGTCTCAATGCTGTTAGATACAGATGGGAGAATCACCATCATCTCAAAGGGCTCCATACCGCTTTCGCCGCGCTTATAAGGGATTGAGACCACCGAATAATCCAATGAGCCGTAAAACGGATATCTTCCGCTTTTGTTCATAAATGAAACGGCCAACTCTTTCCCGTCCACAAAGAAAGAATCCTTAGAGGTTGCCTCCTTGAGGAAGGGAGAATCCCACTTGCCATTAAAGTAAATGGTATTTAGAATCACAAGCTCCGTCGACCGATCAAGAGGACTCTCAAGCAGTTTTGGTATGCGGCCATAAGTCGCTTTATCGACAAACGAATTTATTTCTGCCTGCCCATTGGCAATAGAGGTAGAACGCACCTCGGCGGCAAGCTCTCTCTTTAGACGGGAGACAAAATCTTTTTTTAAGTTGAAGCCTCTGTCAACTATCGGCCAAAGAGAATCAGTTGTCTCAATTACAATAGCCTTGTTTGTTTCCGACAACAATGCACTTTTATCCTTTGCCAAAAGATCAACCAATGAAGTCCCGTTTGTAGCTGCAAGATCAATTGCGTCAACCATTTGAGAAAAAGTCTCTCCTGTGGCACCAGAAGCAGCCATACCTACCGCCATCTTTACGCTGTAAGGAGAAATGACAAAATTACCGTCGTTAGTCGCAGACGCCTTTCGATAAAGCTCAAAGGCGAAATCCTCACCGGCAATGGCTGGCATCACTGCCATCGCAAAAATTAAAAAAATCGAAGAAAATGGTTTTGCAAAGTTCATAAAGCCATTGTATCATCTCATAAAATAAAGAGCAAATAATATTGTTCGCCCAAATATGCTATAATCATATCCATGAATACTTATCCACTTTTTACTCGTCGCGAAATTACCGACCTTGACGGAATTTGGAAATTCCGTTTTATTTCAGAAGAAGAAGCCCCGGCACTAAAGGACTTCTCCCCAAAAGGCATTGTCTACGACTCAATCGAAACCGTGCCAGGCTGCTTTGATGCGACACAACAGCTTGCTGGCAAACGCGGAATCGGTGTATACCGCAGAACCTTCTGCATAACCAAAAGCGGCCGCCATATATTCTCTTGCGGCGGCTTCCTTCTAGCGGCCCGCGTCTTTATTGACGGTGTTGAAATCGGCTTCACAGACCAGCCATACTCAAAAGAGGCATTTGAATTTGAAGCCGATGCAGGCGAGCACGAAATTATCATTGCCTGCGATAATCGCTTCTCGGCAACTCCTATGTGGGAGCCTTTCTATGACTTTTATGCTTACGGCGGCATTATCCGTCACACCGATATAATGGATATCCCCGCAGGGGCGATTCAGCGCGCTGCAGTATTTCCGCTTGACCTTGAAGGAAATGTCAAAGTAGCAATAACCTTCGACTCCGCAGTTTCCGATGGCGACATAGCCCTTTCCATCTCATTTGACGGTGGAGATGCCATAACCAAAACCGTCAAGGTCTCTGGCGGTAAAGCGGCATTGGAGCTCGCCGTCCCTAATCCCACACTGTGGTCAACCGACGCTCCAAATCTTCACACAATTGCAGTCGCCACCGAAAACGACGCGATTGTTGAACGCTTTGGCATTCGTACCCTTGAGGCAAAGAATAAAGAAATACTTCTCAATGGAAAACCTGTCAAGCTTCTAGGCTACAACCGCCACGAGTCAGACGCCGACCTCGGTCCTGCCCTTGGTCCGCAGCAGCACCTCCAAGACCTCAAGCTTCTCAAGGAGATGAATTGCAACTTCATTCGCGGTTGCCACTATCCGCAGCATCAGGGCTTCCTTGACCTCTGTGATGAAATGGGCTTCCTCGTATGGGAAGAGGCTCTCTCCTGGGGCAATAAGGCAGAGCATCTCGGCGATCCGATATTCTCGACAAAGCTGGTTGAAGCCACCGCAACTATGGTTCGCACAAGCATCAACCATCCATCGGTCATTCTTTGGGGCTTCCTTAACGAATCCCACTCGGATACGCCAGAGTCATATCCCCTCATCAAAAAGCTCTCTGAGACAATTCGCGAAAACGATCCATCCCGTCTCGTCACCTTTGCATCAAATCGCTACGAAAAGGATATCTGCCTTGAATTTGCCGATGTTCTAAGCTTCAACATCTATCCTGGCTGGTATGATGTCGGAATGGATTTACCATACCCGCTTGAACCAATCGAGCCATGGCTGGAGCGCCTCTGCGCCATAACCGATCAGCCAAAGAACGCCGGCAAGCCTCTAATCGTCAGCGAAATCGGCGGCGCCGCCATTTACGGCTGCCATGATAGAATTGGTTCACAATGGACTGAAGAATATCAGGCCCGTCTCCTTCGCCGCATCTGCGAGGACATTGTCGCCAACGATGCCATTGCAGGACTTGCCCTCTGGATGTTTGCCGACTCTCGCACCTATGTTTGCGGACAGATGCGTCCACGCGGCTTCAACAACAAGGGTACGCTTGATGAATACCGCCGGCCTAAGCTCGCCTTTGACGATGTCAAGGAAGTCTTCGGTAATTACTTCAGTAAATGATCAAAGAAAAAAAGGGAGACAAATTTGTCTCCCTTTTTTTACCGCTCTATTTCGGATACCGCCGAATTTTCTTCCGCGCCATAGAGCGGACTCAAACTTGGAAAATAAAAAAGGCGTCTCCGACTGGAGACGCTTTTTCTGTAATAATCCATCAAGATTATTTCTTCTTGCCGAGGACTGCATCCTTAGCAGCCTTAACAACCTTGACCTTGAGAATCTTGGCCTTGGGGATCTTAATCTTTGCCTTGGTCAAGGGATTGATGCCGGTGCGAGCCTTGCGCTCGCCAATTACGAACTTGCAAAGACCTGGGAGGGTGTAGCCTTCCTTGGCCTTGGCGCCCTTGTAGGCAACCTGAACTACTGCTTCATAAGCAGCCTTTGCCTGAACCTTGGTGATTCCTGCTGCTGCTGCAATTGCATCGATTAGACCAGACTTGGTGCTATCGAACTTGGGAGCTGTGGGCATAGTATTTTCTCCTTGGTTATTGTTTAATCCGAGATCAACCTCGGTGTTTAATAATATATTCTCTAAAATTTACAATTTGTGCAAGAAAAATTTTTTGATGCAAGTTCATAATGAGCCGTTGTAATGGTTATAAAACAACACCAACCTTCATTTCGCCCCTTATTTATGCGGTTATAATCGATATCACATCTGCCAATTTAAGATAAACAGCATATCCTACTGAATGTGGTCTATATTATTTTTTCTGGAAAATTGAGGTTATAAAAAAAAAAGAAAATGGCGCGCAAAATTCCGCGCGCCATTTTCCTTTAATTTCTGCACCTTCTTTATGGCTCGAGTGAACGAAGATCGCTATCGGCATAAACGGCCTTATAGAAATCTACATTCTTTAGGAGTGATGCAGCTTCTTCATCAATGAAGAATTTTGCATCGCGGTGCATCTGAAGCGATGATGCCTGATTCATGTGGGAAATCGCGCCTTCTACAGCTCCGGCGATTGCAGGTGCCTTGCCCTTGCCAAATGCCATAAGAATTGCGGTGCGGCTATCAAGGACTGTGCCGGTACCCATCGTGATTGCACGGGTAGGAACATCCTCGAGCTTGCCGTTGAAGAAAAGGCGGGCATTGTCAAGACGGGTCTGGAGCATCAATGTCTGGACATGGGTGCGAGAGACGAGAGATGTTGCGGGCTCGTTGAAGCCGATATGACCATCGGAGCCGATTCCGAGAATCTGGATATCAATTCCGCCGTCAGCCTTAATTCCCTCTTCGTACTCTGCGGCGGCAGCCTCGAAGTCGGCGGCGAGACCATTTGGGACATGAGTATTTGCCTTATCGATATTGATGTGGTCAAAAAGCTCATCATTCATGAAATAGCGATAGGACGCGGGATGGGTGGGCTCAAGTCCGATGTACTCGTCAAGGTTCCAAGAGCGAACGCGAGAGAAATCAAGGCCGCATTCCTTGTGACGGCGGATAAGCTCCTTGTACATCATAACAGGTGTTGAGCCTGTTGCAAGACCGAGAACGATATCGGGCTTACGGCGAATTTCACGATCGATGTAGGCGGCGACCATATAGGCGGCCTGTTCCTTATCCTTGCAGATAATAATTTCCATGGTAATTCCTTTATACAGTAAATGTGACTATTTAATTTTACACCTCTGAATCCAATCAGGCAAGAAGTGTCAGCATCCGAGAAGTCACGGCCTCGGCGCTGTAGTTGGCAAGGGTGAATTTCCGCCCCGACAAAGCTATCGCATCTGAGACGGCGGAATTGTTTAGTAGAAAGTCAAGGCTTTCACTAAACTCAACAAAATTATTAAACCACAGACCGCCATTGGCACGGCGTGTCTGATCGGTCAAAACGACTCCAGGCTCAAAAACGAGAACCGGCCGCTTGGCAAGCCAGCTTTCAAGAAGGACAATGCCTAGACTCTCGTTTACAGAGGCATGGCAAAAGGCCAACGCTCCAGCCATAAGGTCATGTTTGTCTTGCTCTGAAACAAAACCGGCATCGATAATTTGATCTTCAAGACCCTTAGGGCGTTCAATATCACCACTACCCGTAAAGACGAATTTCAATCTGGATTCAGGGTGTGTTTTACGAAATGCCTCCCAATAATCTATGAGCAGCGGAGTGCCCTTTAATGGCTCTCTGCGACCGCAGAAGATTATGTACGGGTCATCTGTACCGGCAATGCGATGGCCGGCCTCTGCAGAGGATTTGAAATCAGGAAGTGAAAAACCGACAACACCGGCGTGCTTGCCCTGAGAGAGTATTTCACTCCCATAAAGGGATGACGCCAGAGCCATTTCAGGCTCTGTATTAAAGAAAAAGCCTCTTACGCTGCGAAACATCTTGCCGACAAGTCTTACTCGGGCAAATGCCTCATCGTGCAGGCATGGAACGAGCATCGTCTTTTCCGGGAACCTGTCCGCTACCGCCATTGTAAGTCCGAAGAGGTATGGTCCTACTATGATGCGGTCAAAATTTGACTTTTCAAGGTAAGACATCATAGCGTCGGAGTTGACGCTGTTCCGAGCCCAGATTTCCTCGTCTTTATCGCTTACCTGCACACCGCGACATATGCGCCCTTGTATCTCATGGAATGCATTGAGATTGCGATTGGCATTTACAGGGAAGCGAAGTACCTTTATCCCTTCGTGTATCACTTCACCCTCGGGAAACTCGTTTTCCCAAGTATGGTGATTTTTTGCACAGGTGGTAACAAACTCTACATCAAGTCCGGCCGCGGATGCGAGCGAAGCCAAATTAAAGATTAAAGTCTCAGCTCCGCCTACGGCACCGGCCGCCGCCAATCTCGGGGCGACAAACGCCAAGCGAAGCGGAGATTGATTGGTGCCCATTATTTCTGCCCACCCTCTAGCTGCGTAATACGCTTCTCTAGAGCATCGATTTGTTCCTGCAGTTTTGCCATTTGGTCGCGATGACGCTGAGTTTGCAAAACAAATGCAGAATAAACGAGATTGTTCGCGCGATTTTGCTGAGACCAAAGTCTATATGTGTAAAAGCGCAACAGCGACCAAATTGCTTTTTTGAGACGGATAAGAAATGGCGCAAAGAAGGAGGAACGGTGCTCGACAATCTCAAAATCGCCGATGTCTACCTGCGTGATAGAGGAGATGCTCGTCAAGTAAAGATCAAAGAACTCGTCATTGTCTTTAATGGCTGAAAGATTGAATCTCTCAGCCCTAGAGATGATGTCTCCATCAAACTCGCCATTCTTGACTCGAGCGGCCGCCCGCTCTTTGATTTCCTTTACAAGGGCGTCGGTATCGATGCCTTCCGCCCCTATCTTTACGCCATATTCTTTCATGACTTATTTGCCAGCCTTGATGTCGGCGATAATCCAATCGATTACCTTTGTCTTGAGAATCTGATCTACGAGCATGGCGATGCGGCCGGATTCCTCAAGCTGCTCGCGAAGCTTTGCAACTGTGAGTTTTGACTTGGGATCGCGCATTGCCATATACTGCACAGCAGAGGCTAGCTCGTCATTGATATCCTTCTCGACAACCTTAATGGCCTGCTCTTCGGCAATTCCAGCAACAATGTAGCGAAGGCGGACATCGTCAAGAGCCTTTTCTTCAGCGGCCTTCCTGATTTCATCCTTATGCTCGGAGACATAAGCATTGACATCCTCAACCTTGGCATCTTGAGCCATCTTACGGGCAATCTCCTCGACATGCTCGCTGGCTGCTATCTGAACATCTGACTCAGGGACATCAAATGAAGCCTTCTTGATGAGAAGCGCTGAAATCTCGGTGGTGAGACGCATCTTCTCTTCATCGTCGGCACGCTTCTGAAGCATCTCGCGGGTCTTGGTGTTAAGCTGCTCCATAGAGTCAACATAGCATGCCTTGATGAGCTCATCATCAGTTGGCTCAATCATTGCGCGAACTGAAATAACCTTACCTGTATAGGTAGCCTTGACCTTACGAAGGGCCTCAACCATAAAGTCGTTGGGGAACTTGGTGTCAAAGGCGAAATCATCGCCCTTCTTCAAGCCAAGCATAGCCTTGCTTGAACCAGGAATCGACTCATGCTCAGGCTCTGCTCCTGCGGTAAACCAGAACTTGTCAGACTTGATGTAACGAGAACTCTCCTCGGGGATGCCCTCAATAGCCTTGCCGCCACTGGTAGCCTCAAAAGAAACTTCAAGGTAATCGCCATCCTTTGCGGCCTCCTCAGTCTCCTCTGACTTTGCATATGAGCGGCGTATCATCTTGATGTAATCATCGACCTTTTCCTGCTCAATCTCTGTAGAGTTGACGGAAACGGGAAGCTTCTGATACTTGGGAAGCTTGAATTCGGGCTTGACATCAACAACGCATGAGAAGGAGATGCCAGTCTCAGCTGTGCAGACAACTCCTGAGAGGTCTACAACACGAACCTTGTCAAGCTTCTCCTGCTCAATTGCTTCAGGCAAAAGACGGGAAATAAGGCGTGACTCAATTTCGCGCTGCATCTCTTTACCATAACGGTTCTTGATGACCGACAACGGTGCCTTGCCAGGACGGAAGCCTGGAATCGGTGCATCCTTGATAAATGCCTTGACAACCTTGTCGTAATCTTCGCGGATTTCTTCGGCCGAGGCATTGACGACCATTGTGACGCGACATGCGTCTTTCTTGCTTTCGATCTTCATTTTAGGTTAGCTCCTTGGTTCTTAAGGGTGTTTGTAAGATTATGTGAAAAATCAGATTTTGAGATTCATAAGAAACTCAGCATTACTCTTGGTCTTGCTCATAGCCTTTATAACGGTCTCCATAACCTCGGAGGACGGCATACCGTTAAGGGCCTTGCGAACGGACCAGATACGAGGAAGCTCGTCCGGATGAAGGATGAGGTCCTCCTTGCGCGTACCAGATGCTTCAATGTTAATCGCGGGATAGATACGCTTATCGGAGAGAGATCTGTCGAGGACAAGCTCCATATTGCCAGTTCCCTTGAATTCCTCAAAGATAACTTCATCCATTCGGCTACCAGTATCGATAAGAGCGGTGGCGATAATCGTTAGCGAACCGCCATTCTCGATATTACGGGCAGCACCAAAGAAACGCTTTGGCTTGTGCAGTCCCATAGCATCGACACCGCCCGAAAGGATTCTGCCTGAGTTCGGCTGCAAGGTATTATATGCGCGGGCCAGACGCGTTATCGAATCCAAAAGAATGATCACATCCTTACCCGACTCAACCATACGCTTGGACATCTCAATAACCATCTCGGCGACTTGCGCATGACGCTCTGGAGCCTCGTCAAATGTTGAAGAAACGACATGGGCCTTTGTATTACGCTGCATATCGGTGACTTCTTCAGGACGCTCGTCAATCAGCAAGACGATCAGATACGCTTCAGGGTGGTTAGCTGTAATTGCATTTGCAATCTTTTGCATCAAAACCGTTTTACCTGTGCGAGGAGGCGCAACGATAATGCCGCGCTGACCAAAGCCAATCGGGGCAAAGAGGTTCATAATACGGGTTGAATGCTCGTCCGCATTCGTCTCAAGATAAATGCGGCGATTTGGGAAGATTGGTGTCAGATTCTCAAATGGAATCACACGACGCCATTCGGCAGGAGCGCGACCATTAACCTTATCGATATGGCCAAGGGCAAGATATTTCTCCTTGCCGCGATCCTGACGCAAACGGGGGTCGCGAATAGGCCCCTCGATAAAATCACCGGTGCGGAGATTGAAGCGGCGTACATACTGCTGTGCGACATACACATCCTCAGGACATGGAAGGTAGCTTGCCTTTTCTGAACGCAAAAAGCCGAAACCCTCATTTGTCACCTCAATAATACCACTGGTCAGCACAGTTCCGCCTCTACGCATATATGCACGGACAAAGTGGTTTATCAAATCGTGACGGCGCCATGTGCCCGCAATCTCTTCAGGGGTAAGGACAGTCTCAAGACGCTCATTGAGCTCTTCAGGAGTTAAATCGTCCAACTCGCGAAGGGAAATAGCAGGAAGCGACGGCAATGGATTGCCATTTTCATCTACAGGTGGAGGAAGCTCGGCGTTTTCATGCGCCTGCTGATTCGGCTGCTGGTTGAGCATTGCATCATGCTGCTGGAAGCGCCCCATTCGGCGGTTATTACGATCGCCCCTTTGGAATCTCCCCCATTTTGCAGCCCTTCTCTCACGCGGAGAAAGATTCTCGTCTCCACCATTACCGCGATGAGGATTTTCATGACGGGTGACTACACCGCCATTTTGAAGATGAGCTCCATCATTCGAAGGTGACGGCGGAACCGAATCAAATCCTTCTGAGGTCGGAGGAAGATTGTCAGGCTGTGAATCCTGGGAGATATTCGGCGCAGGAACAACCTCAACAACAGGCTCGCCTTTGGGCTCATCGGCAACAGGAGATTCTGGCGCAATGACTTGGGGAGCTTCATTAAGTGAGGTGCCATCAGCAGGGATATCTGAAGCGGTTGAATCTTCAGGAGACCATTCTTCCGCCGTACGATCTGTCTTAATCACCGCACGACGCTTTGGGGCGGCACGACGAGTCACCTTCTTTGGCTCGGCTGTGTCATTCTCCGTAACCTCATCATCCTTTTTGGATCTTCTCATTCTATTCTCCGGAAGCTTGAGAAGTTATTGCGTGAAATACATCGGCAACCTTCTCTCGCAAGGCGGCTAAGCCGCCGTCATTCTCAATCACATAATCAGCACGCGATGCTTTTTCGACACAAGACATCTGCGATTTGATTCGAGCTCGCGCTTCATCTTCATTGAAGCCTCGCAAGCATACCCGCCGCACCTGCTCGTCTTCAGAGCAAATAACAGCTACTACCGCATCCCATTCAAAAAAAAGATCAAACTTAGATTCAAAAAGCAAAGGCACTAAAACGGCATTGACCGATCCTTCAGGACTGGCATCAATCCACGCCCCGACCTCCTCAATAATCATGGGATGCATAATGGCATTGAGGCGTTTAAGGGCTTCGGCGTCTGAAAAGACACGCAACCCAAGCTTGCGTCTATCGATACTGCCGTCAGCGGCAAGCACATCTGGCCCAAAGGCCCGAAGGAGCTCAAGAGTTGCGCGCCCATCCGCTGACTCGAGTCTGTGGGCAACCTCATCGGTGTCAAGGACTCTGCATCCTAAATCAACCAGATACTTTGCCACTGTACTCTTGCCGCATGCAATACCGCCCGTTACGGCAAAGGTTTTTCCTGTTTTCATAGAAAAAAGGAGGCCCCTACATACGACATCTGGCAGGCGTCATAAGACAACCTGCCAGAACTTAAAGCTACTTATCAGCAGCCTTAGCGGACTCAGCCGGGCCCTCTGAGACATTTGTCTTGAGGGTACGGCCGGCAGGGTCAACCATACGAGCCGTTACGAAGATGAGAAGATTGCGCTTCTCACTTGCTTCGTAGGTGCTACGGAAGAGACGGCCGATCAACGGGATATCGCCAAGGAAAGGAACCTTGTCGTTAACCTCGTTGCGGTTTTCCGTAATCATACCACCCATAACGACCGTTGCGCCGTTGTAAATTGAAATCTTTGTAGAAACGCTGCGGACCTCAAAGATTGGTTGAGCCATCTCAAGGTGGAGTGTTTCAACCTCGCCGCTGCCGCCCATGCTGACAGGATAATCAAAGCCATAATCCTTCCATTCTGGACCGGAGATAATCTGAGGATTGAGCTGCAGTGAAATCATCTGACCATCCTCGGAAACCTGAGGAACGACCTGAAGGATGACGCCGACCTCACGCATATCAAAGTTCTGGGGCTCGACAGAAGGATATGACACCTGAATATTGTCACTATCACCGCTATCCATCTCATTTTCCTTGATCTCATACTCGGTCGGGTAGATGTATTCGCGAACGACCTTGATGATAGCCTCTTCACCATTCATCGTTACGACCTTAGGAGCGGAGAGAAGATCTGTATTTGCCTGCTGTGAGAGCATATGGAGGACAAAACCTAACTCCGGATTTGTAAGAACACTGCTTACAGAGAGGAGTGCATCATCAACATTCTTTGCATCCAAGAAGGTTGTGCTTGCGGTATTCATAAAGCGGTTGCCCTTGGTAGCGGAGGTCCTGCCAACCTGAATGTACTGAGAATTGTCATTCTTGTTTTTGGCAATTTCCCAATTATCGGTAAGGAGCCACTCGAAGCCAAGAGACTCAAGGTCAACCTGTGCAACTTCAACAAAGCGGGCCTCAATTTCAACCTGGCGTGGAGTTACATTGAGCTCCTGCAACGCCTTTTCGAATTCGACGAGGTTTTCAGGAGTATTGAGAACGCGCATCTTGTTGATGCTGGGGAGGTACTTGACAGAAGAACCGTTAGGCCACTTAACACCCATATCGGCAAAGAGAGCCTTCCAATCGACACCGCCGGAGGCGGCAGCCTCAGTGTCACCGCCTTCATCATCAAAGAAGGTGCGGCCTTCATCGTCTTGTGAACGGGCTGAAAGCGTTGAAGACATAGCGGCTGAACGCTCTTCAATTGAAGGAAGAACTGTATAGGTGCGGCTTACCATATCAACATCAGCTTCGTTGATAGGCATAATCATGACGGTATTGCTACGGATGCGGAACTTGAGCTTGGTAAGCTCGCAGGCGTACTGCAAGCCGTCCCAAAGCGACATAAAGCGAGCTGAGAATGTTACAGGCGGAACTCCGTTATCCGCAGAAGGGGCTGCGGCTGCGGCGAATGGGTCATTTTCGTCAACAGTAGCCTCTGCAGGAGCTGCTGCAGCAACCTTAAGGATTAAGTTAACGCCGCGCTTCTCCGGAGGAACGGAGGGGTCGTCAAATTCACGAGAGGCGTCAACGAAGAACTCGATTACATCGCTGATTGAGGCATTCTTGAAATTGATTTCAGGAATCACAATGCTCTGCATCTTCTCCTGAGTAAGCTCTTCAGGGGTCTTACCGGCAACACCGACAGGCTGGCCGGTAACACCGACGGTTTCACCCTCGGCCTCGACATCTGAAACATCAATAGCATAACGATCGGGAGTCCAAGCATTACGGACAGCATCAATCATCGTCGCACGGGTGGTGTTGAGCTCAAGTGAATTGATATCATAGGAGCGGTCCGCAACACGGCGAAGCATGATAATAGCATCGTGCTCATATGGATTTTCTTTCAGGATAAGCTCAAGCTCCGAACGGGCCTTGTCGTACTCGCCGGTGATGTAGTACTGACGGGCCTTGCCGAGACGCTCCTTGATATTTTCCTGATTCTTGCGATAGTCACGATCATTCCAGCGCTTGACAGGACGCTCGACCTCTGGCTCGGGAGGATTCTCAATTGCCGCCTGAATCGTACCGATTAGATCGACGGCCTTTTTGTGATTGAGCTCACGGGCCTGGCGAGCAAGTTTGAGAGCCTCTTGATAATCAGCACGCTTGTAGAGAACCTCTGCCTGGCGATAGACGGCCTCGCTGATGCCCGCAATGGCTTCAGCGACTAAAACCTCATTGCCTGCGCGGCGAACCAAGAACTTATCCGCTTCTTCAAAGCAACGCTGGGCCTCAACATAATTGCCATTTGCCATCTCCTGCTTCGCTGTAGCAAGGCTTGCCCTGCCATGCTCGTCAAGTGCCTTGCGGCGAATCTCTTCGAGTGTAGCAATCTCTGAAATCGATTCGTCATCGCTCTCGGCTGTTGAAGCTACTTCATTAACCTCTGCTACTGCCTCTGCCTTGGGCTCTTCAACGGCCTTAGCTACCTCTTCGACTGCAGGAGCCTCTGACTCCTTAGCCTCTTCAGCTGCGGCGACAACCTCTGTAACCTCTGCTACTGCCTCTGCCTTGGGCTCTTCAACGGCCTTAGCGACCTCTTCTACCGCAGGAGTCTCTGACTCCTTAGCCTCTTCGGCTGCGGCGGCAACCTCTGTAACCTCTGCTACTGCCTCTGCCTTGGGCTCTTCAGCAGTTTTAGCGGCTTCTTCTACCGCAGGAGTCTCTGCCTTAGCCTCGGCTGCGCCCTCTAACAAACTGTCAAGCTCTGCATCCGCTGACGCTTCAGCCGTTGGTGCCGCAGCGGTCGCTTCTTTTTCCGCAGGCTCTTCAGCCGTTTTCTCAACTGTAGGCTCAACGCTATCTCCAATGCCAAGCAAATCATCCAATGCACCATCAAGACCATTTTGAGCTACGGCAACAGAACCAATAAAAGTTACTACCGCCGCTAGTGATGCAACAGCTGTCTTCATAATTTTCTTCATCGAGAACTCCTCAACAATAAACTCAAAACCTAAATACAAAAGAATACACCCTTATTCTGCGAATACGGGAGTTTCTGCGGACGGCACCTCCGCCTCGGCAGGAATAGAAATTTCTTTTTTATCCTGCATAGACATTAATACTATATTTTTGGTACCTTTGTCAATCTTTTTTAATAAGAACTTCTTTCCGTTGATAGTAACTTCGGCCTCGCCTTCACTACCTTCAAGGACAAATTCCGCTCCATTATTTGATTGCACAAGAGTGATCCGATAGTCTGTATCGGTCGCCTCAACCTCCTTGCGGAATTCAATCATCCGCTTAGTACTTATGCGCTCAACAACGGCTACAGGCACCTTTTCAACCTTCTCTTTCTTGGTGAATTTATTGATGACTTTTTCTTCACGCCAATCGATTTTCTGAAGTTTAAAATCAGCATAGCGCTTGGGTGCCGAAAGGCCTGCCCCGGGCAGTACGGGAAGTGGACCTAAAAGCTCGCCCTCCTTAATCATGAGGGTCACCATTTTCTTGGTTTCACGATCATAATAATTGAATTGACACTTGTAGGTTTTGTCGGGCATCAATAGAGTGCTGGTAAACATAATCGGAAGCTTGGTGGCCTCAATAGAACGAACGCAGACAAATGTCATAGGATCTGGATGGCTGTTCTTGTCAAGGGGATTTGAGCCTGCACGAAATTCCTGAAGATTGGAGAATCCGTCTTCATCGGCATCCGATGCGGCATCTGAGGCATCAAGATGATTGAGATTGTACTTGCGCTCCCAAATATCGGGGATACCATCGCTATCGGAATCGGTAGACGCATCAGCAACCGCGACCTTGCCCTTCAAGGGCTGCTCGGTTCCGCAACGAGGACATTTTTCAGACTCGGGAGGAATAGGCGCTTGGCAGCTATTATGAGCACACCAAACGCGCTTTTCAGGGACAAAGAATCCCGACTTTACATCCTGTCTAAAATTGAGCTGAAATGGATGTCCGATACGAGTGTAAGAATTGGAATAAAGCAGAATTTCCTTATCCTGAGGCGGCACCTCGGGACGCTCCGGAGTGAGGCTGTCCAATTCCGCAAGATTTTTATTATAGGCGACCTCGGCACTTCCCTTTGTATCCATCCAAATATAAAGCATTAAGCCAAAAAGCACCAAGCAAATTACCGCTGCAATTTTGTCATAGTTACGAACGATAGGAGAATTTCCTGCTGCCATGATTACTTGCTCTCCTTTCCGAAGGTATAAACATCAATCTCAAGATGCACGGCTAATGGCGGATCGACATCCGGACCGGACATTACACGCATCTCAGGAGGAAGCTCCGAATCCTTTGCAACTGGAGCGGCTGCCTTTGCCTCTTCGTTAGCTTTGCGATCGGAACGAGATTTGCGCGCGGCGCGGCGCGCAGCACGGCGCGCAGCGGCATTCTCCTTGACGCTCTCCTCTTCGTCAGACTTCTCTTCTACGACTTCGGGAGCTACCGGCAAGCGCAAGTCTTTTGCCGACTTTGAAATTGTCATACCCGAAACAACACAGAATGCGTTGGGCATTGCCGCAATACCATTAAGCAAATCCATAAGGGCATTCTGACGAGCGGTAAATTCAAGTATGAACTTCTGGCTCGTAAAGAGCGGAGGTGGCGGCTCATCAGATTTGCCCTTCTTGCCTTTTTTCTTTTTACGGGGCTTCTCTTCTTCCTCGTCCTCCTCTTCCTCTGCATCGCGACGACGGTTACGACGGCTATCATCGGTTGCAGAGCGGCTGAGTGTCGCCTGATCCTTCGCTTCGCGCTTAATCATTGTTATGCGAGAGACATTGGACTTGAACATCTCGCCGGTCAGCCACGATATGACAACAAGCTGTTGCCCTAGAAGGGGGACTTCTTCCTCTGATGGCATTGCCGGATTGGCACCGACATAAGCATCAAAACCGAATGCAAATCCCGGAGAAACCGACTTCGCGCCATCAACGATAGGAGCCTTATCGGTGTAAAGCTTGATAATCTGGCCAAGCTTTTGGACAAATGCCGAAGGGGTCGTACCTTCGACAAGCGGAATATTGCATTTTGACAAAGCGCCTGTTATGGTAGCGCGGCTATCTTCTAGCTCCGTCACCATTTCCTTGATTTTTGCAATATTTTCAGGGCTTGGGAAGATGATTTCATTTCCTGAGCGGTCACTTCCCTCATAAATATGGTTCAGCTGCTTGCGTATACGGACCTTCTCCGCCTCATCGCGCGCCGCCTCTGCAAACTTGCCTTTTGCGGAAAAACCAAGTACAGCGGCAGCGCCGACAGCGACGACCGCAATAGCAATGAAAATAATCTTTGCGCGATCCATGCTATTCCTCCACCTTCTCCACCTTTACCAATCCGAACTGGTGGGTCGCCTTTAGACCGACCGTCAACTTAAACTCTCTGACCTTATTGGCTAAGCCTTCAACATCCTTCTGCTGAAGAATCCTGAGAGGCTCGGCAAATGGAGCTTGGCGTAAAAGATTTGCACCAAAGAGCTCAGGGGCTGTCTTCCCGCCCTTTTCCGATTTTTGAAGGGCATCGGTGAAGCCACGACATACTATTTCAACGGTCGCCTCTCCGGGATTGGATGTCATTGAAACGACCCACATTCCAGGAAGCATCGACGCACGGATAGCGTCAAGGCGTTGAACCATCAGTGTGCGGTCTTCGATAAGCTTGCGATACTGCTCCAACTCAGCAATAACAGCCGCTCGGTTCTCACCCTCGGCAGCAATCTGCTTGCTTGTTGAAGAGAACTTGGAAAGCCGACTGTCAACATCGGACTTGCCCTTTGCGGCATATTCGCTCTTGACACCGCCAGCGAGGAGAGCGAAGAATGCCGCTCCGACTAGGGCTATGCCGGCAATCGCAAAGAATGGGAGCCTTCGGCGGAATGTCTTTTTGTCGACAAGATTCGGCGGCATAAGATTGATTTCAACCTTTGCTGCGCCATTCTTGCGGACAGCCATACCAACAGCCTCTGCCAGCTGATGGAATTCAGACGCCGCCATATCAGCATCAACGCGCGGACCGAGCGTTATGGCTGAAAACGGATCCAAGAACTCGACATCAACCTTGAGCTTCTCACGGAAGAAGGTATCCATGTATTGGAGGATGGAAGAGCCACCCGTCAAATAGACCTTGGCGGGAACCGATCCGCCCTGCTGACTACGGTAGAAATTGATTGAGCGATTTACTTCGGCGTGGAGTCGGGTCACGACGCTGCGGATACATTTAGACATGCGGTCTGTAGCATCGTCTTCTGCAGCCGTTACGCCACCCAATGCAACAAAACCGGCCTCTAACTTCATCTTTTCCGCTTCACGGAAATCGACCTGGAAGGTCTTTGCGATTTCCTGAGTAATTGCATTACCTGCAACTGGAATTGAACGGTAGAAAACCTTGCCGTCCTCGATAAAAACGAGATTAGTCGAACGGGATCCTATATCCAAGACCATTGAGCATCCGCTCAATCCCGGATTGCAGCAGCAGACGCAGTTGTAAATAGCAAGCGGAGCGACATCGACGGTCTCCGGCTCAAGACCCGCAGCTGCGATGGAATTGGTAAGTGCAACGATGCTATCGGTCTTGGCGGCGACGATCATCGCATTTTGCTCGCCTAAATCATTGCCGGTACCGATCAACTGATAATCCCAAGTCAGCTCGTCAATGGGGAATGGGACATTCTGTTCGGCTTCAGCCTGAATCATCGCACGGATTTTATCCTTGGAGACGACAGGAAGCTTAACAAAGCGGGGGAAGACCGCCTGCCCAGACACCGACATCATCAATGGCCCGGGACGAATCCCTTTGTCTCGCATGATATCCTGAAGTGCCGCGATGATAAATCCCGAGGGATCCATATCGCTATCAGGCTCAAGACCTAGCGGAGCGCTGCCATATTGCAAAAGCTCGGGATTCTTACCCGATGTCAATTTGAACTCGGCTAGGGTAATCTGCCCTGCGCCGATATTCAGTGTAAGTATCCTATCGGAAGCCATTAGCGCACCACCTCGTATTCATCTGTAAAGGTTATACCAAATGGAGTCTTGGAGCGATCTACCAATAATTCAGGATGCTGCATAAGCTTTTCTCCTAAAGTGTCAAGTTTATCCCACCAAGCACCCTTTGCCGAGCCGTCAGAATCCGCCGCCACGACTTCGCCATCAATTTCAATCTCAACACCTACAGCGGTAGGAAGCCCATATCGAGCCACGACATTCGGAGGCAGCATTACGCAGGCACCATGCTCACCCTTGGCAATATTGATATAGGTTACTGTAGTTGTAAAATAATGATAGCCGTTTTTGGCGTTTCCGGATAACACATGGAATGTGAAGGTGGCCTCGTCTAGCCATTCAGGAGCCGTAAGGTACTCAACCTCAACTGCGGCCCAACGCTTATTGCGACCTGAATTCCGGTTTGGAGACTTTACCTTTGCGTCGAATTGCGGTGCCGCCATAAGGCCTGTATTCTTCAATCCGGTAATGCCCTTAATCTTGACGGGAGTTCCCTGTGCAGGACGAGCTGCCCGCCCTTGAGCATAAGCGTCGCTGGCGCAAAAAACAAGCGCTACGGCCATCGCAGCCATTGTAAACAGACTTCCTAAACCTTTCATGTAATGACTCCTACTTACTGATTGATACATAAGGCACCTTGAAAAATACCTGATATTAAGTCAAGAGAAATGATAACGAAACTTTGCAAAAAATGCAAACTATTCTTCTAACACCTTTCCTCTAAGAGCTTTTTTAGCTGAGTGCATCCGCTTGTCGGCCAGCATACGGGCCTTTTGCTTTCTGGAGCGACGGCGCTTCTGCCGGCGGATTTTTTCCGCCTCGGCAATTCGCGCGCGCTCACGGCTGTGCCGAGCCTCAAGAATCCTCTCGCTCAGAAGCCGCCTAGCCAACCAGCGGTTAGCCTCGCGGGAGCGGGTTTCTTGACAACGGATCTGCGTACCGCTCGGAATATGTACAAGTTGAACGCACGAAGAGGTCTTGTTGATCTTCTGCCCTCCGCTGCCCCCGCCTCTAACAAAGCGCTCCTCGATGTCGGCCTCAACGACACCTGCGACCGACATCTTTTCACGAATACGCTCAATTGTCTCGGGAGATAGAACGACAGAGTCTGCCATGACGCCAAGGTTATTCCCAATGGCAAACGGCAGTCACAAGAACTGCGCCGTCGGCCTTGCGTTTAAGCGAATGGAGCGTTGTCTTACCACATTCAGCCTGTTCGATAAAACTCTCAACCTCTTCACCCATTTTAGCTTCAGAGCGGTAAGAAATATCAAGACGAAGCAAACGGCGTGAAAAGAGCTCCTCACTAAGAGGCTCAAAGAGCCACTCTATATAGTGGACATTATTTACATGGCGATTAACATCACAATCGGCCCGACGAACGAGGATCGACGAAGTCAGCGGAGCACTTCCATCGGCTACCGGCAACTCTTTCGGCAACGGCTCCACATCAACCCTATCGACGCCCTCAGGGGCTAGCGTCATAAGCTTAGGGGTCAATCGGCTAATCTTACGATTGACGACATCAACATAAATCCAATCACTCGTCGCACGAATAAAGGAGGTTCCATCCAATCCCTTCAACAGATAATCACGGGTGCAGACTAATCTGCCCTTGACACCGGAGGCCCAGGTGGTCAACTCGACACCGTCAGTTGATGTTGGCCAGTTATCAAAGCATACGCTCATTGAAGAGAGCATCCAAGAATGCCCCTCCTTTAAAAGCTCTGCCATACCAACGCCAAGCTCAATAGCTGCAGATGTTGCGCCTCGCTGCAAAATATCGCAAAGCTTTGCTACCGAGACCCGACCGGTCACATCCAAATCGGAATCAGCAAAAGTGCATTTAAGATTATATTTCTTAAATTCGGCCATGATTAGCCTCCTTTGTAGAAGAACACTGAGCTACTGCCTGGCGAGGGTTTCAGCAACCAGTTTACCCACAAGCTTAGGATCTGCCTTGCCCTTGCTAAGCTTCATAACTTGACCGACAAAGAAGCCAGCCGCCGCCTTTTTACCGGCCTTAAAGTCGGCAACGGATTTAGGATTCGAAGCGATTGCCTGATCCACAAAGCCCTGAAGTGCAGAGGAATCACTAACCTGCCCTAAACCGCGCTCATCGACGATAGCCTTCGGCATACCGCCCTTATCGAAAAGCTCAGGCAAAAGCTCCTTTGCTGTCGGACCATTGATGGTACCGGCATCAAGAAGCTTAAGAAGTTCTGCGAGAGCCTCGGGAGAAAGGGCGCACTCTGAAATCGTCTTTCCACTCTCGCCGAGAAGACGCAGAACTTCTGTCATAAACCAATTCGATACAATCTTACCGGCTACAGGAGAGGCAGAACGGGCAGCAGATTCAAAGAAGTCGGCATAAGATTTATCCGCTGAAAGAACCTCTGCGTCATATTCTGGAATCCCATACTCTTCAACCATACGGACGCGACGGGCGCCGGGAAGCTCAGGAAGCTCGCGTCTCCACTCCGCAATCGTCTCTTCCGAAAGAACGACAGGAACCAAATCCGGCTCGGGAAAATAGCGATAGTCGTGGGCATTCTCTTTGTTGCGCATAGACTGCGTTTCGCCATTTTCACCGTCCCAACGACGGGTCTCCTGAATAATTGCGCCGCCATGCTCAAGCAAATCTATCTGGCGTGCCACTTCATATTCGATTGCGGCATGAATACCCTTGAAGGTATTCATATTCTTAATCTCGACCTTGGTGCCAAGCTTTTCCTGCCCCTCCGGCCTGACGGAAATATTGACATCGGAACGCATATTGCCTTCCTCAAGGTTGCAATCAGATACGCCTGCGTAAATCAGCATCTCTTTGAGAGCGGTCAAATATGCAATCGTCTCATCGGCAGAAGAAAGATCGGGCTCGCCGACAATCTCCATAAGCGGGGTTCCGCCTCTATTAAAATCGACGCCGCTCATACGGGCATAATGATTTATCTTCGCCGCATCCTCTTCAAGGTGAATGTGGTTTATACGGATAAACTTCTTACCCGCTGGAGTATCGATCTCAACACCGCCGCCAATGCAGAGCGGCGCGCCATTTTGAGATATCTGGTAATCCTTCGCCATGTCAGGATAAAAGTAATTCTTGCGGTCGAAATTGCTGTGACGCGAAATTTCGCATCCAAGCATCATGCCCGACATCACGGTAAATTTAACCGCTTGGCGGTTCATCACAGGCAACGCACCTGGATAGCCGAGGCAAACGGGGCATACATTCGTATTAGGCTCATCACCGAAGTGCAAACTGCATCCGCAAAACATCTTCGTGCGAGTCTTAAGCTGTACATGGGTCTCAAGACCAATTGTCGCTATATATTTCATAATCGGAAAATTCGTAGACAAAACAACAACCTATTATATCACATTTATAAAAATTAAACTCCCGTTGGAAACTCAAAGTGCAATTTGATATACTCTACTTGAAGGATTTTACTACTATGACAAATATGGTTTCACACTTTTTTGCCAACTCTCTTGGCAAGTTTACTTCCGTTAATGTGCTTTTACCGGACCGCCCGCAAAAGGATCGACCGATTCCTACGCTCTATCTTTTGCACGGTCATTCAGACGACGAGTCGATTTGGATGCGTCGCACAGCATTGGAGCTCTATGCAGGAAACTACTATATGGCGGTAGTTATGCCTAGAGGTGACCGCTCCTTCTACAACGATATGCCAAGCAGTGAAAATTATTTCACCTTTATTACCAAAGAGCTTCCCAAGGTAATGGAATCATACTTCCCCCTCTCTTCCGAACGCAAGGATCGTTTTATTGCCGGTCTTTCAATGGGTGGCTGGGGCTCTCTAAAAGCGATTTTGAATTGTCCTGAAACTTATGCCGCCGGAGCCTCCCTTTCTGGCGTCACCGATATTTCCTGGCTTAAGGGTGCTAATCTTAAAACCTATGAGGCTGACTTCGGCGCCGATTATATCCCTGAGGGAGTAAACGACCTTTACAAGCTTGCGGAAAAGCTTGCTGAGCTGCCGGATGAAGAGCGCCCAAAGATCTTCCAATATTGCGGTGTTGACGATTTCCTTTACAAGGATAATATAAAGTTCCGCGATCATCTTGCCAATCTAAAGATTGAAGCTCACTATGAAGAGGGACCGGGAGGACATTGCTGGACAAACTGGAATGAGAGGATTGTCAATGTCCTTAAATGGTTACCTCTCTCAGAGAATATCGTTAAAACAGGTTCTGTTGGCGTTTAATTTTGTTGCGACATGAAGCATTCTCTCGATCCCCACTATGATGTGATCGTATCTGGAGGAGGTGTGGCGGGCATTTGTGCAGCTATTCAAGCTGCACGAGCCGGCGCAAGCGTGCTTCTGGTGGAGGCGTCTCAACAGCTTGGAGGCAACCTTACCTCTGCCGGCATTGATTGGCCAGGACTCTTTCACGCATGGGGGAAGCAGGTAATTGCAGGCATCGGATGGGAGCTTGTTGAAAAATGTACGAACCTTGATGGCAATAAGCTCCCAGACTTTTCAAAGCCGACAGGACCATCTCATTGGTTTCATCAGATTATCGTTTCAGCCCCACTGTTTTTACTGTTAGCCGAAGAGACGCTCGCTGAAAGCGGGGCTGAGTTGATTTACGGAAGCTCTATCTCCTCGGCAACCCGTAATTCGCAAGGTGGCTGGGATATTTCGCTAACTTGCCAAGGCGATACCCACAAGGTCACTTGCTCACAAATTATCGACGCGACCGGCAATGGGGATACCTCGTGCCGTCTTGGGGCGGCTATGCTGTGCGAGTCCGATCATCAGCCGGGCTCCTTCCGCTATACCTTCTCAAAGCCATCGCCCCTTCTTGAGGTTGATGAAGCTCTTATCGAGGCTAAATATAACGGTGCGCTTGCCAACGGTTTTCTATTGACGGGAGATATCCGCGGTGGAGCAAAAGCTGTCGTCGGCTTCTTGAGAAATGGCGTCGGCTTCGTTCATAACGGTTCATTCGCCAACTATGTACCATCCGCCGACAACTCAACGGCCATTTTGCGGACTATGACGAATATGAACGGACGCGCCGCGGCACTTCGCGTCTTTCGTTTTTTACGCTCACTTGGCGCCGATATCCATTTTGAATATATGAGCCCGGAGGTTGGCGTGCGTGAAACCCGACGAGTCAAAGGGCGAATAGTCATTTCACAAGACGAATACACATCGGGGCGCATTTGGGAAGATTCCCTTTGCTATGCCTTCTATCCCGTCGATATGCATATTGCAGGAAAAGGAGTGCAACCCAGCCACCTCAAGGAAGGGATTGTGGCAACAGTACCGCTCCGCGCGCTTCTTCCTGAAGGCATTGACGATTTACTTGTTGCCGGGCGTTGCATTTCAGCTGACAGAGGCGCGCTTTCAGCCCTTCGAGTTGAAGCAACCTGTATGGCAACGGGACAAGTTTGTGGTGCGGCAGCCGCTTTGGCCGCTACTAGAAGGTGTCATCCGTCTGAATTGCCCGTCGAAGATATCAAATCGCTTCTTCGTAAACACGGAGCCATCGTTCCAGCCGTTTAAAGCTAAAAATAGAAGTTATACTTCTTCATATAAAGGCTGTCTGGGATTTCTTTAAGGAAGCGAGACGGTTTGCAAGGGTAGTTAATGTTATCATATCCCCTGCGCACCTGAGGCGAGAAGAGAATCAAGGTACGCCTTGCTCGCGTTACCGCGACATAGAAGAGGCGACGCTCTTCCGTATCATCGTCAGACTCTCTTATCGCGCGGGCCGCCGGGAACATATCCTCGGAAAGCCACAAGATAAAGACAATCGGCCACTCAAGACCCTTTGCCTGATGGACGGTACTCAGGCGCACCTTATTGCTGTTGTCGCTCCCCACCTCAGACTCCACACTCGTCATAAGAGCAACCTCCTGAAGGAACTCTTCAAGATTGCCACGCTCTTCAATTTGCTTACCGATTTCCATCAAATCGTCAATGCGCTCCAAGTAATCTTCAAAATCCTTGCGGAGCTTTGCCGTGTAGAATGCGTCAAGGAATCTGTCAATCAACTGGATTATAAGCTCCTTGCCCGTGGCGTTCTTCTGTGAGAAATAATCACCGATTACCTCCTCGACAGGTTCCCATGCAGCCTTGCCCGCAGGCTTTAAAAGTGCCGTCACAGCCATGCGCCCTTCTCTTGTAGAGAAATCGCATTTACGCCCAAGCTTAATCCACATCTTTGAAGCAGTTTGAGGACCGACTCCAGGGAACATCGTAAAGAAACGCTCAAAGGCTATACTATCTTGTGGGTTCACAATCAAGCGAAGCAGCGAAAGAACATCCTTAGCGTGAAGAGTGTCAAAAACGCCCAGACCCGATGTGATAAAAAATGGAACACGGGAACGCGTAAGCATCATCTGCAAATCAATCGAATGGAAGTGGCTTCGATACAAAACCGCAATATCAGAATAGTTGTACCCCTCTTGCTGAACAAAGCGACGAATCATCATCGTAATAGCCTGAGACTGGGATGTAGAATCAGGGATATGATAAACCTGAGGCAAATCACCATGCGGTTTGGTTGCACGCAATGTCTTTTGAAATTGCTCGCGGTTACAGGCGATACATGCATTTGCGATATCAAGAACCTCCGGTGTACTGCGGTAATTCCGCTCCAGCTTTATAACCTGAGCCTTAGGATATCGCCTCGGGAAATCCATAATATTGCGAAAATCCGCTCCTCGCCAAGTATAAATGCACTGGAAATCATCACCGACAGCCATTATATTGCCGTCTGCCCCTGCAAGCATATCGACAAAGCGAGATTGAATTGCATTGGTATCTTGATATTCGTCAACCAAAATATACTTAAACTGGTTTTTGTAGAAGTTCAATATTTCCGGCTTGATTTCGAAAAGCTTCACCGCATTTACAAGCAAATCGTCAAAATCCATTATGCCGTCGTCAAACTTCATACTTGTGTAGACATCATAAACCTTCTCGATTGTCTCAAAATTGAACGGCATATCAGGCATCTTCTCTTCAAGTACTTCACGCAAAGTAATTCCGCGATTTGCCGCATTGCCGAAGAGCGATGACAAAACCTCGCGCTTTGGAAATTTGTCACCCGAAACGCCAACCTGCTTCATTGCTTTATCTATCATCCGACGGCTATCATCACGGTCGGCAATGAGAAAGTTGCTGCGATATCCCAAATATGGTGCATAAATTCGTAGAATGCGATTGCATACATGGTGGAAGGTGCCGCTCCAGATATCGCCGACCGCAGGACCTACCGTTCCCTTTGCGCGCTCTAGCATCTCATTTGCAGCCTTATTGGTAAATGTCAGCAAAAGGATTGATTCTGGATCTACACCCTTATCTACAAGATACGCTACTCGATATACAAGCGTTTGCGTCTTTCCTGTGCCAGCAGCGGCAAGGACGAGCAAAGGTCCATCCCCGGCAGTCGCAGCCGCATATTGCTCCGGATTCAAAATCTCTTCTAAATTCTCAATCATAGCTTCACTTTCTTCTTCTATTATATTTTCTCATGGCTTCTCTTGCAATGCAAGTTAAGTTTTGATAAATTATATCATAATGTGGATTTATTTTCCTGTGAACTTATCAACTCGCTTCCAAAGAAGCACAACAACAACGGACAAAAAAACATGAAATACACACGCTTCATTGCCATAGCCTCCCTTTTAACCGCGTTTGCTTTCGTTGGATGCGAAACATCTGATGACATAGACGGTAATGTTTGGAAGGCTGAAAATTCGAACTCATCGTCATCATCATCCGATGCAAACCAAAATGCTCCTGCTACTGACGGCACAACTACCGATGCAGCCGTTGATGCGGTTCCGTTCAGCTCACTCAATTGGTCGTTTGGCGGGTTCAAAGGTGAAAACGCACAGCTTTCTTCTCCTCGAATCGGGAATCTTAAAGTTTCAGGTGAAGATTTATCCTATTCCTGGACAGGGGATACCCTCAGAGCATGGGGCATCTCTGACAGCGACTGCAATGGCGCTCTTATCTGCTTCTTCGTCAAAAGAAGCGACGGTACATGGGTTGGCGGCAAATTCGATTGGATTAGCACATCCCGTGTAACACGCAACTTAGAGAATGTCTTTAATGGCTATTGCGGATGGTCTCTTGCCGGTGTTCCTAATCCGTGTGAGGCTGCAATCGTTATGGTCTATGTTGACGGCAGCAAGCGCTCAAATGTAACCAAGGGAACTTGGACACGCTAATAATAAAGCCACATAATGTGACCAAGAGAACTTGGACACGCTATAAAAAAGGCTCGCCTCGGGCGATCCTTTTTTATTTGCCTTATCCTTTATTTGGAAACAACTTACCTTTGACGCACGGGCTAACTCGCCCGTGCCCATTTTTCTCATTGTTGAAAGCAATTATATTTGAAGACCACACTGAAGCAGATGAGCGCGGGCATGTTAGCCCGCGCACCTCTTAAAAGTTGTTTTTACCAGTTGCCTAAGTTGTTTCCAATCTTAAAACTTTTTAAGGGACAGTCCTTCTCATTCATCTTGCCATCTAATATTTTAATAACAAATATTCTAGATTTTGACCCACACAAAATGAGATTACGGTGCGGAACAAAATCTCACAAAATCTCTGCGTTCTCTGCTGGATAACTTTTAACTACGACTTTTAAAAATCTCTGCGTCTTTGCGCCTCTGCATTCTCTGCGATAAAAATTTAACTACTGCTATTAATCTCTGTGCCTCTGTGTTAAAACTTTTTAAAGGACAGTCCTTATCGTTCTACTCTAACGCAACATAAAAAGACTACGGCTAGATGGAATGTCAGTAAGCCACTGATTTTTCGTAAGCCCCAATGTAACTCCTCTTGGTACTTTGATATCCTGCCACCCTCTTGCTTTTTTGGCTTCATAACTGAGATTGAGCCATTCATTTTTGACGCTCTGACTGAGCTCTCCCCAAGGGGTGTATTTTGCGGGATTAAACCAGCCGTTCACTCCCGTATCCCGCCTATCTGCGCGGACAACCATCTGTCGCACTGAAATATTATCAAATGACGCGGTTCCGCCAAATGAGGCCGGGCGATACGGCATTGTCAAAACTCTCAGAGCTTTGCATCCATAAAGGAAGGCATTCCCAGGGCTTGCAATAGTCGAGCCGAAATAAACATTGGTAACAGTTGTACAGCTTTGCAAAAATCTTCTGGAAATAGAAGTTACAGCTCCCTCAACAGAAAAGCTCGTATATTTACCTGCAACCCAACCTAAAGCCTCTTCACCGATTTGTAAAGATTTATTGCCGACAATAATAAAGTCTCCCTTGACCACCGGTGATTCATCCAATGCTTGCTTCCCGATAGTAGTCAAACGGTCAAATACAAGAGGGTGAATATTTGTCAAAGCGCCGCACCCATAAATTGAAGTCGTAGACAAGGATGTAAGCTTGCAAACCTTATTTGTCGTTAGTTGCAGCTCCTTTAAGGCGCTGCATGAATGAAAGGCTCTAGTAGGAAGCGTCCCCGTAAGACTGCCATAATTCTTGAAAGAATCGAGCTTTTTGCACTGGAAAAATGCGCCATAATTATTTGCGGAAGTTCCAAAGGAAAGTTTATCTGATTCAACAGAAAAATCACCTTTTAATAGAGAACAGTTATGAAATGCACCATCCGCAATAAAGGTTAGCTTTGGAAATCTGAGCGGATATATACTCGCCAATGCAGTACATTCCCAAAAGACAAAAAGATCGATTGATGTTACTAAATTAGTTGGATTTTTACTTAGTTGGACTCTCTTTAAGCTCGTGCATGACTGAAACAAATTTTTTGGCAAAGCTCCTTTAACATCGCCATTTACAATAAAGCTACTGAGCTTTGAACATTTTTGAAATGTTCCATAGTTGCCTGATTCAAGGGTAAGATTTTTGGTGTTTACAATAAAATCACCCGCTAAATTCTCACAGCAATTGAACGCTCCATTGCCGATATAGGTTAAGCTGTTAAAAACCATCGGAGTAATATTTGTTATTGATTTATTTTCATAAAAAGCAAATTGAGATATAGATGTAATTTTATCACCTGGGATAATGACCCTCTTTAAGGTAGATTTATCACCACGAAGGAAGTTCCTTGGAATTGATGTTAGCTCTGAGGGTAGAACAATCGTATCAACTATAGTGCTGTTATTAAAGATATCATCTGAAAGCTTGTTAATCTTGTACACTACGCCAGACGCATTAGTGATAGGCGCATCCATATCAAGAAGACGCCTTGAGGTTACAGAGCCCGTTACATTGGTACCTGATTGAGCAACTCCTTTAAACTGCAAGAACCCAGTACCATTGGCAGAGACATTAAGAATCCATCCTCTGGCACCCTCCTCAACATTTTGCTCAATAAGCTGCCCTCCGCTATAAAGCCAGGAGACATCTGCAAATGTGAGGATAGGACAAAGAACTGCAAGGAAAAAGAGCTTGCCAATGGACTTGTTATGGATAAACATACTAATTCCGGTTCTTCCTTAAAAAGTGTGGGTAAAGCCAATTTTTAATTACATAAAAAACCTGGAACACGCATTCCGAGAAAGTCTTTTATTTAACCTAATGCTAATAATTTATGCTTTATAAAAACGATTGTCAAATTTTTTTGCTTTGAAATCACCCCCCCCCCGTAAAATTTGTACATATATTATTATATTTCAACAT
>JAZUMF010000116.1:0-12886 GCA_045603485.1 Kiritimatiellia bacterium
GATACCGACTATTTGTTGTGTTAGTATAGCGAGGTTTTATTGTTATGTCAAGTGTAACAGTCTGACACTTAAAGTGTATAATAACACTGCGTCATTTGCGATATCAAATGATGTCTTGTGTTTTTATATAAAAAATATTAAGCCTTCATAAAATGTTGCAATGTAATAATATATGTACAAATTTTACGGGGGGGGGGTGATTCCAAAGCAAAAAATTTGACAATCGTTTTTATAAAGTATAAATTATTAACATTAAGTTAAATAAAAGACTTTCTCGGAATGCGTGTTCCAGGTTTTTTATGTAAACTTGATTTTGCGACCTGATTAAAAATCGTAGACTACTTATTGTTTTTAAGGAGAGATTTTATGTCAAGTTTAAGCTTTAAAAGTTTAATTCAAAAGAGTTTGCTAATGATAATCCCATTGCTTGCTATGACTTCTGTCGCGCAAGTTACAGAGTACAATCTATGGGTTAACGGCGTCAGGGTTACATCTACCAACAAAACTATCAAGTGCGATTTGGGTACGGCTGTCTTTGATGGCAGCGCAACTTTAACCTTGAACGGTGTTTTGATGACTAAAACCTGTGAGGTGAATGGTTACAATGCGTCTATCATTTCGCATTTGCCGAATTTGGCAATTACGACGACGACAAAGGTCTCTGGGAAGCACTGCGTAATATCCAATGAGTTCGGTTCTGGAATTATCGCCGTTCCGGCAAGTGGTACGGGAAGTTGCAAGGTGACGATAAACAATAACGGCACGCAGTTTTCTATTTTCTCGAAGGGCGATGGTATATATGCGACGGGCGCATTCCAGATGTATACATCGGTTTTGAAGATAAATTCCAGCGGGAATGGCCTTACGGCTCTTGCGGGCGTCACCCTTGGCGCAAACAATGCCAGCTATGCTCCACAGTTAACGGTTACAGCTGAAAATGGTGATGGAGTTCTGACGACCAATGCCATCACGGCGCAGACAACAAAAGGCGGAGCTTATTTAACCGTTGCCGCTGGCGGTAATGGTATTGTATGCAATAAGTATACACACTCAGGAACTACCAAATACACCATTAAAGCTGGTAAAAACGGCATTGTTTGCGATAATGCCATTTCAGATTCCTCTACGCAGCCGTTGTCTATTGAGGCAGGTCTTGATTGTTTTAAGACTCCATCTAGTCTTACAATCTCTCAAAATAGAATCCACACCTTTAAGGCTGGTGGGGTTGCTATTGGCTCTCCCGTGCAGGTGACTTTGTCGGGTCATGGTTCTACCTTTAATATTGAGGGTACTACAGATGCGGCAGTCGGTATTTCTATTCCAAAGGGAACATTTGAAAACCGTTTTTCAACGATTAATATCAAGGGCAAGGGTAAGGGTATAGTTTTAGGAAGCGTCTCAAACGGCGTCGATTTGGCGGCTACCTTAAAGAACGGCGGTGTTTTAGATATTAAAACCGAGCTTGCCGCTATCTCCGCTATCACCAACTCAACACTGATATTCTTTGGCGGAAACGCAAATCTGCATTCAACCGTCGCCGCAAGGGCTATTGAGCTTGATGATGCAGAGAACCATATTCAGATGCGCGGCTTTGTTAAGCTTCGCCGCGGCCCTCTGACGGCTCAGAATGTCGGCATCGGCATTCGTGATAAATTCGTTTGGAAAGGAACTGATACGGCGGCTTCCTGGGATTCTCCATCATCGTGGGATAAGGGAGTTGTGCCGACTAAATATGATTTAGTCAGATTCGAGTCATCTATGGAGTTGCCAGCGGGAATGGTTCCGGATAACTTCTGTGGAGTTATCGAGGTTGCAAGCGGCGCCTCGCTGACCGCGACTTTTGATTCTTTAACTGAAACACCTAAGTTTTCTGCCGCTATTGAGAGAGAGGCTTCATTTGTAAAGAAGGGCAAGGGCACTGTACAGATTTCACCATTCCCCGGTACCTATGGCGGAGATATCGCCATTGCTGAGGGTACGGTGATTTTTAGCGGTAACGGATATACCAATGCGCCAGGCTTCTTTGGCGATTTGACTGTGTCCAAGGGCGCGAATGTTATCGTTAAAGATTCGCCGTTCGCATACAGGCATGGTGCAATGACGCTGGCGTCCCAATCTGCGTCATCTGTAGTCTATTATGGAAACCACGATTCATATCCGACCGTTGAAAACATATATAGAGTATGGGAATGCTGGTTTGGCGATCCCGCAATCCCATCATCCAGAAAAACATTCACCACGCCTCCGCATCTTCTTTCCTCCGCCTCGGCATACAGCTCTGCCTATCTTTGCGGCGAAAAGGGAATTCTCAAGGGAAATGTTGAAAACTGGGGGAGGGCGGTAATGCTGTCGGCCTTCTCGGAAACCCGTTCAGTCGTATTTACCTGCGATGACACCCAAGGCAAACTCTTTGTTGATAAGGAGCTGTTTACGCATAACACTTCAGCCAAATCGAAAATCTGGAAGAAGGGGTGGCATGCCCTTGATTGGCGCCAGCATAATACCGGCGGCGGAATGACAATGACCTTCAAGCTTAAGAACCCTTCACTTATAAATCCCGGTGATGTCATTACGGCCGACTATCTTTGGAATGGCATTTGCTTTGAAAATCTTACCCTCGAGGAGGGGGCGACGCTTGATATTGCCTCAGGACAGGCAGTGGCCTTTGCCGCACACGAAAAGCTTCAAATTGACGGCGAGGTTATCGGCGCCGCCGATTCCTGCTTTACTATTGCCCTTACCGATAAGCCGCTGGAGCTTGACAATCTCGCTCAATACTCCGGTAAAATTGAAATAGGCTATCCTGCACAGGCTAAGGCTTCCGTCGATCTTTCGGATGCGGCATTTTCAATTATCGGCCATGGCGAGTTAATCTTTACGAATGGGCTCGAAGCGAAAGTATCAAGTGACTTTATTGGAACATTGACAATTCCAAACGGCACTACATTTACCCCGGTAGGTACACTGAAGGCATCAAAAGTCACGGGCACGGGAACCTATGTAAGTACTGCAACTGCACCCGCTCCCACGCAGGGCTTTGGCGGTAAGGTCGTTTACAATAATGGCTCTACGGAAAAGATATCACGCGGAAGTTTGTCAGGGCTCGACGAGGTTTCACTTTCTAATGGCTCAACCTTGGTGATTCCCGCGTCAATCGTAGCCCGTTTATCCAGCAAGATAGAGCTGCAGGACTGGACGACCGGCGCATGGGCTTTGACGGGAAAAACACTTGATGCCGCATATCGGCAGGGTACTCCTTATGTCGACAGCGATGGCGCTTTGGTTATGACAGACGACGGCGGTCGCCAGCGTCGCTCGGCATTTTTAACGAATGTTGTATTTCACCTTGCTGATAGTTGGCAAGTCTCCTTTACATATCAGGCCTCGCCAATCGGTAAATACGAGAAAGAGCGGGCAGGTGAAGGCCTTACAATGGTTTTGCAATATGGGGGCGCAGCTGACTGCGATGTAAATGCAACTGCGCCATACGCTGTCGGAGTCGCTCGCACCACTGCCAACGGTATAGCCATCCGTCATAACGAAACAGCTCCGACCGGTATTGACTATGTTTTAAGCGGCAAGGTCGGAACAGAACACATTGATTCTTTTTCATCGCTTGGCTTTAATCCATACAGGCCCATAAATGTCAATGTCTCGTTTGGCAACAGGCGCCTTCTCTTTAAACTGGAGCAGGACGGCAAAACGCGCGAAAAGCTTATTGATTACACTAATATCAGCCAGACATACGGCACCTTCTGGTTGGGCTTTACTGCAGGTACAGGTGCCACAGATGCCGACGGCGCAGTTGTAGGTCTGGTACAGAAAATATCAAATTTCAAGGGCTGGGTATTAAAGGAAACGGATGTCACGCCTCCTCTTGAAGGGTATGAGGTCTCAAGTCCCGATTGGCACCTCAATGGCAATATAGTTAGAGAAGATGATACCTTCATCATTCACAAGACAACACGACTTTTTGGCTCGGCGGTAAATACCAATGCCCTTGATATCAAGCAGGGGTATAAGGTTTCCTGGAGACAGAAAATTTCGAAAAGGGTGACAACCGGAGATCCTCGCTTGGATATGTATGGCGCCATGCTCCTGCAAGGCTATGGAACAAACTTCTATTCAACCTCAGCATCCTACCCATTTCTTAAAAACAAACTTGCGTGCTTTGGGTTTATGAGTCAAACCGATAGCTATGGTGCTTATTGGCCATGGGGATGGATTACCGGAAATAGCATTACCAAGCTTGGTAATATGAACCTCTCAATTAACAATGAGTCTGAATATATAAATGATGTTTCATTTATATATGACGGCAATGATACAATAGTGATTGAAAATAAGCGTCCAAACACATCAAACGAAGGCGAGCATACTTTGATACTTAACAACATCAACGCTTTTGAACAGTTGGGGGGAAAAGCACTTTTGACTATTATGGGAACATACGGTGGTAATTCATCTTCTACCCGATATCGCCCAATCTATTATTCAGACATAAAGGTGCAAGCACTCAACAATTGTGATATGCCGATAGATTTTCCGATAACAATCGAAGAAGGAGCATTGGGCAAGATTTCTGTAAACGGTGTTTCGACAAATACACTTGCAGTTGCGGCAACGGTTGAGAATCTCAACCTCGCTAATGGCGCAAGCCTGATTTTGACAAATGTAACGGGTAGAGCGGTGACTACCGGCCTTGGCACGATTAAGTTGCAAGGTAATGAACAGCATATCGTGACGGCGACTAATGTCACAGCGGCATTAGATGTCCTTGACCTGATGAATTGCCAGCATCCTTTAATCGGCTCTGCTCCGCTTACACTCTCAGGTAATTGGACCAGCCGCAATGGTGTAATAACGATACGCATCCCGTCAGCATGGGTTGCCTTGCCGTCATTTGACGCTGTAAACCTCACAGGCGCGACTCTTAATGGCGAAATGCCGCAGTTCCGTGTCGAGCTTGTTAATAGCGATGGCTCAATAAGAGACGGCAAGGGCGTTTTTGCTTATGTGACCGAGGATGGGATGCTTCGCCTCCGCACTCCTGCAAGAACTTTGTTGATGATTAACTAGAAAACTGATATCATTACTATCGGTTAAAGTATGTTTTATGCAAAAGCGAACAAGTTAGACGAGAAACGCCGGTCATCGGGACAAGCGATAGTCTTTGTCCTGATGGCACTTGTCGTATTGGCTGTCGCCTTTTTGTGGAATGTTGATGTCCACATGCTGATGACTACCAAGACGAAGGCTCAAAATGCCGGGGATGCGGCAGCCATCGCTGCCGCTCGTTGGCAGGGGAATACGCTCAATCTGCTTGGTGAGCTTAATGTAATGCATGCCATTGCACTCAATTCAGGCGATAGCGGCTCAATTGACGCAATAACCAATATGCAATCCCGCCTTTGCTTTACAGGCCCGCTCACAGGACTTGCCGCTTCGCAGGTCGCAGCGAAAAAGAATGGCGCAAAATCACGAGATGAATTCACTAAGAAGCTACTTGATCATGCGAAAGAGGTCGCTTCATATTCAACTCAAATAGGAGGCAGCATGCTCTTCCCGGAACCATATCCCGGAGCATGGGAGGAATACGCCGCCGCCATAAAAGATATTGCCAGAGACGGTATTGCGGTGGCACCCGACAATGCCGCATTCTTCACAGATAGCACGCATGGTCATATCCTCCTTGATAAGGCCTTTTATGAAGCCGTTGCAGGACGCTCCTGGTGTTGGTTTTATCTCAACTACTCCACAGGCTCGGGAGAATCAACCCGCACTATCCTTGACGATTTTACAGATTATACCTACTTTGGCCCGATACCAGAGCCGGATCCGCCACTTTACCGCAATAGTGAAATCTTCGGCGTCGCCGCAAATGTCAGGTTCTACAAGCTCAGTCAAACTGCTGGCCTTGAAGAAATGATAAGAGCAGCCGTTGGCGAAACCGTCTCCCTCTCGACGAATGTGTTCAATACGGCAGATAATTGGTATGTGTTTGATTCTTCCGCTTGGGAGAACTATTGGCCGGGAATGACCTATGGCGATGAAGACTTTCTTCCACTCGCAGGCTCTGTGCGCGATGAATACAACTACACTGGGGCTGATGCCGTGACACGCCTTTATATCGCCTCCAAAATCTATTCATCACCAGAATCGGCAAGCGACGAAGACGAGGAGCAGCAAGGAGAAGAACGCGAAATCGTTTGGACTGCCGCCGCAAAGCCCTTCGGTTATCTTGAGCTAGCAGGTGATGATGGCGCAAAGGTAAGACCCAACGCCTTTGGATTGATATTGCCGGCCTTCCGTGATGTCCGTCTTATTCCGATGGATTCTGCTTCTAGTGGCGGTGACAGCTCCTTTGATATTCAATGGAGAGAGCATACGGACGAACATTTGCCTCCATACACAGCCAGTGGAACTCTCGCTGACGGATGCCGCTATTGCAATTTAATCGATAGGTTTGAAGAAAATGAATTTCGTCAAAAGGGCAGCGAGTGGCTAGTGAAAAATCACCATCTTTGCACATTGCCCTCAGGTTCTGGGGGGCATCACGGCGGCGGCACGAGGAGGGGACATTGATGAAGCACCATCCAAAGCGCACGACGGCAAAGAACGGTCAGGCAATGGTTGAGTTTGTAATTGCAATCTTCGCCATAGTTATACTGATAACAGGCATTACCGAGTTTATAGGTTTTGCAGGCAAACGGGGTGAAATCTTCGCCGATGTTAGAGGCAAGGCAGGAAAGCATGCCCTAGAAGATTCGGTAGATGACCTGGAAACCCCGGATATTACACAGATGCCGACGGTCGAAACATCTCCTTCGGCCTTGTCTCGCGGTTTTACCCACGAAAAGGATGAAGAGAAGATAACGCTTTCAAAATCAATGAAAGAATGGGTCTTCGGCGGCAAGCTAAGCGAACTTACCGTTCGCGGTGAGGTCTGGATGCCATCAATGAAAATCGGGGGTGTAGAAGAATGAGGCTCCGCTCGATTTTAATAATCTCATCAATAATCCTTTTTTCCGTTGGTATAGCCCTTGGTGCGCATTATATGCGTATACCCTCGGCAAAAGGGCGACAGCATATTGAAAATCTCCCGATAAAAGAAGTTTTTTCGTCAGGTCAGTTGACCTTTAGAGCGGAGAACAAAGAGACAAAGGCGGTTCTTTCGATTTACGAAAGTTCACTCTCGCCAGATGCGGCTCTCCATGAAATTATCTATGCGATGACGCAACAAGGTTGGCTGGTTGCACTGTCAACACAATCGATGGCGATTTTTGAAGGTAAAAAAGGCAAGTGTGCAGCAGCTCAGGCCTATATTTCTCAAGATGGTACAACAACGGCGTCTGTTATTATGATTATGCAGCGTTAGATTCTTTAAATTTTCGGCTCTTCCTTAAAAAGTGTGGGTAGAGCCCTCTTTTTTACTAGATTTGATACAAGTATAACAAAATAATTTGCCGCATATTAATTTTAGACAGAGCCGTAATGAAACGAAAAGGACTGTCCCCAGAAAAGTTAGTAAATAAGTAATAGGTAATAGGTAATAGGTAATAATGAAGAATGAATAATTTTGTAGTTTTTAGGTTAAGTTTTTTGTGCCTTTTGCAAAGTACACGAAATTGTGAAGGACTGTCCCCTTATAAAATTTTATCGCAGAGAATGCAGATAAATTGCAGCTTGGTTCTTAAAGGTTATTAGGTGGCAAGTTTGACAGTAAAGACAGTTTGCGAGTTTTACAGTTTTAATTGAGAAGGACTGTCCCCTTAAAAGGTTTTACCGCAAAGAAAGCAGAGATTTTGTAATACTGACTATTTATTGTGTTAGTATAGCGAGGTTTTGTTATTATGTCAAGTCTAATAGTCTGGCACTTAAAGTGTAATAACGCTGCGTCATTTGCGACATCAAATGATGTCTTGTGTTTTTATATAAAAAATATTAAACCTTCATAAAATGTTGCAATGTAATAATATATGTACAAATTTTATGGGGGGGGGTAATTTCAAAGCAAAAATTTGACAATCATTTTTATAAAGTATAAATTATTAACATTAGGTTAAATAAAAGACTTTCTCGGAATGCGTGTTCCAGGTTTTTTATGTAAACTTGATTTTACGACCTGATTAAAAATTGGTTTTACCCACACTTTTTAAGGAAGAACCGATTCTTTCGGGGAGGGTATTATGATACTGAAGTATGCTTGTTGCGTTTTTTTGATTTGCACCACTGCGTTTGGTGCCTCTGTTTGGTATGCTTCGCCTACCGGGAGAGCTGATGCTGCTTGCACTGTTGATGATCCCGGTACGGTACAAGCGGCTGTCAACAAGGTAGCAAACGGCTCTGCGTCCGCCAGTGATACGGTTATTTTAAAATCCGGTGTTTATGATTATTCTGATGTGATTTGGAGTAATAAGAACTGTATTACTGTCGAAAGCAACAAAAATTATCTTACGATTCGTTCGGAAACCGGTAATCCGGAGGATGTTGTCATAAGGGGGCGTGGTGCTGAAACATATATAAGCGACGATCTTTTGACGACTAACAAGCCTTTTTATTCCCGGGCTCTTTATACCAGTTCAAGACTTTATCTGTCAGGGCTTACTTTTACCAATTTTTATTTTAATTCAACGGCATCTGTCGTCGCTTCTGCCGGTAAGAGGCAGGTCTATTATTCCAATTGCATTGTTGCCGGGAACAATGGTGTGGGCTGTCCTGCCATTTATTGCCCGGCTGTAATTTCTGATTGCGCTTTTATCGGAAATGTCAACACCGGGGATGGCGGTGTAATGAATTGCGATAGTCAGACGATTTATGCAACGAATACAATCTTTGCCGCCAATCATGCGCGCTCGGCATCTATTGCCGCCAAGGTAAAAGGTGATTTTGTAAATTGCATAATTTCAAATAATACTTCAACCGCATCGTATGGTTGCTTTACCGGTATTGACAGCCTTTTATCTTTTATAGGCTGCCATATATACGGGAATTCTGCGCCATCTGCATCTTTAGCATATTTCAGGCGCGGCACATTTAGGAACTGCCTTGTAGTTTCAAATTCTGCTACAGGTGGGCAATATGGAGTTTTTGAAGTTTATGCAGGATATGTCAATCATTATGATTCGATATTTGAGGGCAACAGTGCCACGGGCAATTATGGCGTAGGTGGCGGTAGTTCGCATACTATAAACGCATATAATAGTGAATTTGCCGGTAATTTTGCGGGAGGTAGCGGAGGAGTTTTTTATCTCGACAAAGCGTCTTTGGTAAGAGATTGTTTTTTTACCAATAATTATGTCAACGGTACTGGAGGTGCGATTACTACGAGAAACGGTTGTACCGCAGTTATTACAAATTGTACCTTTGTAAAAAATTATGCCAAATCTAAAGGAGGTGTGATATCAGGCCATCCACATAAGGTTTACTGCTCAGAATTTATTGAAAATTCCGCAAGCGGCAACGGCGGAGCAATTGATTATGGCGGCCAATATTACAAGTGCAGATTTG
The DNA here is from genome assembly GCA_045603485.1 of Kiritimatiellia bacterium. Taxonomy (GTDB): domain Bacteria; phylum Verrucomicrobiota; class Kiritimatiellia; order RFP12; family JAAYLN01; genus RGIG5952. The sequence continues at coordinate 9,511 of JAZUMF010000116.1, forward strand.
TAAAAAACCAGGCACCTGACTATGGAGTGTCGAACAGTGCGATTCAAAATTTAGGGTACTATGATTGTGAATTTTTTGAAAATATTGCAACGGGGAATGGTGGTGCACTAAACAGAGGTACATTTATCCGTTGTCTCTTTTATAGAAACAAGGCAAATTCCGGTGGGGCTTTTGCAGGTCAATATACTGTTATCAAATACTGCACATTTATAGAGAACGAGGCTCAAAGTTACGGAGTGGGAGCTGGCAGTAATGAAGGCATGTATAATTGTCTTTTCTTCGGTAATAAGACAAAAGGGACGAGTGCGGCACTTTTCAGTTTGGGAAGTTTCTATAATTGCACTTTTATAAGCAATAATGTTGCAAACAAACCGATATTTAACGGATCCGGCTCTGTCAATAACTGCCTTTTTTACGATAATAAGCCTTATGATATCGGAGCAACTTCAAGCCGCAACTTTTATAATAGCCTCTATAAAACAAAGGGGGCATCTTATACTCTTACGGATTGCATTTTGACGGGAAATCCGCGATTCAATATGGGGCGCAATCCCAAATTGGCAGATTATGCACCTGGGGTGTCATCACCCGCACGAGATTCCGGAAAATGGTTTTCATGGGCGACTAACAGCGTTGATATTTCCTCCAAGGCGCGCATTCATAAGATTATCGATATCGGATGTTATGAATATTGGCCCCATGGTTTGCAAACGATTTTGTCAGTGCAGTAGAAGCCTGCTTTAAATTGTCAGAACCGCTATATTTTGCATCTTAACCAGCCGCTTATTTGCAGGATTTTATTGGCAACTGCGATAACTTATCCCGGGCTTTCCGGAACAAGCGTTTCTTTTTTCTTGACATTTAATAAGCGTAAGATTACAATTACCTTTATTGGAAGTATTTTAGGAGTCATTGTATGTCCATTTTGAATAGTTTTTTTCGCTTGTTTTCTTTATTACTCATTGCATTTTGCCCAATATTAACATTAGCGGAGGTCTCTTGGCTTTATAGCGGAAATCAGATTATTGAACAAAATGTAGAGGAGGGCGCGAGAGGATGGATCTTTACTGTCAAATCATCTGGCTCTGGCCTTTTGCAATGCACTGCTATCGCACAAGTGGGTACCAATGTGACGGGTGCGGCAACTTCACAGCGCTTGATTGATTTGAATGCATCTATAAAGAACAGTTCCGGTGTCGAATATAAGATTAACCAGATTGCAACCGGCCTTTTCAAAAATAACAAAACTCTTGATACTATAATTCTACCATCAGCGCTTGTTGCCATCCCGGAATCCGCGTTTCGTGCTGATAGTGGTGGATCTTCTTTGAAATGCATTATAATTACTGGAAATAAGATTGGGTCGATCGGAACTTTTGCTTTTTATAAAAACACCTCAATCACTAATATTATCGGAGTCATCAATGGTCTTACAAGCATAGGTGATGGCGCATTTCATGGTTGTTCTAATTTGAAGGGTCCTATTATCATTAATTCTCCATCTCTTTCTTTTCAGAGTTCGAAGTATGGTATTTTTCAATCCTGTTCATCATTAGAGGGATTTATTGTTAATGGTGATGTTGTAGGTGCTTTGCCTTCGAATCTTTTTCACTTGTGTTCAAAACTGAAGACTGTGCAGCTAAGCAGTAATCCGACAAATCTTATTACATCTATCGGAAGTGCCGCGTTTTATGGATGTTCGTCCCTTACAGATTTTTCACCTATGGTTTTTTCAAAAGCAAGCGTTATTAACGATGCCGCTTTTACATCATGCAGTAAACTTAAGGGTGATTTTGTATTCCAAGCGCCTACATTGACAATCAATACCTCTAAAAACACATATGGGGCATTTAGCGGATGCGCTTCAATTACTTCATTCAAGGTTGAGGGAACATTGATTAAAACATTACCTAAGAAATTGTTTCATTCCTGTTCTAGTTTGAAATCGATTCAGGTTTCAGGTTCCGATGTTTCTCCAATTACCGATATCGATACCACCGCAGTATATGGTTGCTCCAGTTTAACAAACTTTTCACCAATGGTCTTTAATAGTTTGATATCAGTGGGTGATCAGGCCTTTGATTCTACTCCAAATTTAAAGGGCGATTTTGTTATTGACCATACCAATCCCGTTAGATTCGGCAAGGAAGCGTTAGGATATCCCGGGTGCAGCTTTGACAGTGTTTTCATCAAAGCTCCAGTTTCAGCTATCGGAGATTTCTTTTTGGCAAAAAGTCCAACATTAAAGAATTGCCACTTTGGATCAACTATAGCATCGCCAAACAAGTATTTTCTTTATGACATTAAAACGCTCAATGTTGTGACGATACCGTATCGTCCAGCATCTTTTGGTGAAAATTCCTTTGGGAACACGGGTACTCGTCAAATGGTAATTCGAATATCAAAGCATGATAGCAATGGATGGCTAAAGGATGGTATGCACACACCAAGAAAAAATTTCAGCCAGGCTATTAACAACGAGTGGCTTAATCTTTCAGAGGGCACTAAGGTCGCTAGAGGTTGGGATAAAATGCGTTTTCCAATAGGCACATCATTGGGATTAACGACCGTGCAGTGGCTTGTCACAATTCCAGAAAAGGGTACTCTGATAACAACCCGCTGAACAATATTGCCAAATACCCCATTTTTTGGTAATATATCTGCCTGAGGGACAGGCATTAGAGACAACAAAGGAGTAAAACATGAGAAAACCAAGAGTCAAGAACGCAGGTGAGAGCTACTACCATATAGTAAGCAGATGTATCTTCAGTCAGTTTTTGCTGGGTGATACAGATAAAGATATGTTCGTCAAGATGATGCGTACAATAGCCTATTTCAGCGGAATAGATATCCTCAACTATTGCGTAATGGACAACCACTTTCATCTCCTCGTTCATGTACCAGAGCCATCAAAGCCCACAGAAGCAATATTACTAAAACGCATATCAGCACTCTACGGCAGACTCCACGCCGGAGATTTAAAGAGCCGCTGGTATGAGCTAAAGAAGCAAAACCGCCCAGATATTGTCGAAGAAGAACAGGCAGCATTCATTCGCCGCATGGGAGATATAACACCCTTTATGCAGTGCCTAAAGCAACGCTACTCAGCCTGGTATCGTGCTCGGCACGACTACAAGCAAGGCACAATGTGGGAAGGCCGATTCCGCAGCACCCTAGTAGAAGGCACCACAGAAACCCTCTCCTCAATTTCAGCCTACATAGACCTAAATCCCGTACGCGCAGGCATAGTAGATGACCCCAAAGACTACAACTGGGCAGGCTTTGCCAATGCGCTGAAAGGTGATAGCAAATCAATGGAAGGCATAGCAAAGATGTATGACAAAACCGCTAAAGACACATCCTTTGCAGATTTGGC
>JAZUMF010000117.1:0-90013 GCA_045603485.1 Kiritimatiellia bacterium
ACGACCCCAAAGACTACAAATGGTCAGGCTACGCCTCAGCCCTACGCGGCAACTCCAATGCAATGCACGGCATAGCACGCATCTACAATCCAGACGCAAAAGTCTCAGACTTCAAAAAACACATAGAAACCTACCGTCAAAAGCTCTACTTAAGCGGCACAGATGTATTCCCAGCCGAAAAGATACAAGAGATAATCGATAAAAAAGGCGAGCTGCCACTGCAAATCCTCTTACGCTGCAAAGTCCGCCACTTCACCTGTGGAGCAATCTTCGGCTCAAAAGATTTTGTCGATGAACAGGTGGCAAAACACAAATATGCCTTCAGCCTCGGTAGAAAAACAGGCGCAAGAGGCATAGGCCTATGTAAAAACTGGGATGGCATAAAGCTCTATTCAGCAAGAGACCTCCAAAAATCCCCAGTTTCATTCCAAGGCTAAGAAAAAATCCCGACAAAATACAATCACCTTCAACGGAGCCTACCGCCCCGAATGGGGAAGTGTATCTAAAAATCTAGCAAAACTCCCTTTTTGAGAGTATAGAAGTGGCTAGATACACATAAATGTGCCACTTTTGCCAGTATTGCCAGTATCCAATCCCAAATTCAAATATTAGTGGGGGTCAGCGGTGATGTACTAGCTTTGTAGTTTAAGGATAATTGCTGTTGCTTTAGGGAATGAGATTATAGCTTGAGATAATTTTTAGCATGTAGTTAAATTTTTCTATTGAGTATAGTGAGCTTACGGTAAGATGTCAAGTGTAATAGCCTGACACTTATAAGCCGATGGGCTACAATTTGAATAAATCTTAGCTTTAAGTTGAATCATGAGTTGAGTATAGCAAGATATGGGTGGGATGTCAAGTGTAACAGTCTGACACCTACTATACAGCGTCATTTGCGACATCAAATGATGTCTTGTGTTTTTATATAAAAAATATTAAACCTTCGTAAAATGTTGCAATATAATAATATATGTACAAAATTTGCGGGGGGGGGGTGATTTCAAAGCAAAAAATTTGACAATCGTTTTTATAAAGTGTAAATTATTAACATTAGGTTAAATAAAAGACTTTCTCGGAATGTGTGTTCCAGGTTTTTTATGTAAACTTGATTTTACGACCTAATTAAAAATTGGTTTTACCCACACTTTTTAAGGAAGAACCATTTGGAGAATTGGTTGTCTTTTGGAGTATCATATGAAGAATTTATTCTTATTTTTAATTTCTTTTGTTGGTTTTAATCTTTTTGCAGGATGGTATTGTGATACATCCAGTTCTACCTATACTATTACTGAGACTGATATAAAAGAGGGTGAGACACCATGGGTTTTTTATGCTAAGCAAAATACTTTGCCTCGCTTGGCTTTTAATTCTTACGGAGGGTGTATTAAGCAGGTTGGTTCTAGACCCGTAATTGATTTGAGTAAGCCAATCACTAATAAGAACGGTGTCGTATATTATTTTACATCCCTGTATAAGGGAATCTTTCAAAAGAAAAATACTGTCACTGATATTATTTTGCCTGATACTATTACATATATTGACGATGAGTCTTTTCGTGAGTGTGCCGCATTAAAGCGTGTTGTTTTGGGTAAGGGGCGCAAGACAATAGGGCAGAAGGTTTTTTATGCAAGTGCTGCACTTGAAAATGTCACAGATTCAGTAACAATGACTAATGTATTTAATGCGTCTTCAATTGGAGCTAATTCTTTTAACGGTACAACTGGATTGAAAGGGGATATCGTCATAGACGGAGATGTTTCTTTAGGTGTCTCTTGTTTTTATAACAGTGGAATTAAAAGTTTTAGAGTTAATGGCGAGTATATTAACGGGATTCAGAATGAAACATTTCGTCAATGCCCCAATTTAACATCTTTAGTTTTGAGTACCGGGGAGGTTTCTCGCGTAACATATTTTGGGCAGAAGGTTTTTTTGAGTACATCAAAGCTTAAGGAAATTCTCCCATATAAATATGACAGGCTGACTTCTTTTAATGCTTCTGCATTAAATTCTTTAGCAAATTTAAAGTCTACCATTGAAATTGTTCATGAGGGAACGATAACACTCTATGGGCAAAGTATTTTCAGTTGCGGTATTACTAATTTTATCAGTAATGCGAAGGTGAAAATTTCAGGTAATGAAAACTTTAGAAATTGTACATCACTTAAGGAGCTTAGGCTTAAGCAAGGAGTGGAAATAGGCTCTTACACTGATTTCTGCCGTTATGATACCGGGATAAAGGTCTTTTTATGCCCTAATCGTCCCGCTACTTATGGCGGTAATTATTTTGGCAGCGTGGGTAATTACCAGTTTATTATTTATGGCGATAGGAATGATACTTCATCAAATGGTTGGTTTAATGTAAATAACTATACTCCTTGGAATTCTCTATCTGCGGCTCAAAAAAATACATGGAAAAATCTTACTGATGCTCAGAAGATTGCTAACGGCTGGCCTATCAATCGATTGCCAAAGGGGCTTACAAAGGCGGCTCCAGCCAATAAGTGGCTCTTTTATATTCCACAGAGAGGTTTGTCGCTCTTTGTGTATTGATAATTGTCGGTATTGAGTTATTCAATATGTTTGAGAGGGGTCACTTTCTAACTCACGCTCTGAAAATAGAGGGCGATGATTTGTACAAGGATATCAGCTCTCCGATATTGAAGGGCGCCAAATTCTTTTCTTATACTCTTGAAAATCTTCCCCTTGAGTTTCCTAACAAGTATGGTTTCCCTGCGGTCTTTGGAATGGGCTCAATGTCTGAGGCTGAAAGGGCGTTGTGGAGGCATCGCATTGAGGAAACCGAGATGCGCAGCTGTCGCACCGGCGATTTTTATCCTGAATTTTCGAGGGCTCTGAGGGATGTGGACTGCGAGCATGGCGTTGGTGGCGTCGGCCATGAAACTCCTGACTACGAATATGTCCTTAAGAATGGTCTCCGTTCAATTTATGAGTCTGTTGACGGGGATACCGATTTTGATAGGGCGGTAGCGGAGTCTTTGCTTGCTGTCCGTAATTTTGCCGTCCGCAATGGAACGACGGTGCCGTGGGAGCCCGCCAGGAGTTTTGATGAGGCATTGAATTCAATCTGGATTCTTTTTGTCTGTACGGTAATTTCTGAGCGCACGATTTATTCGTTTTCTTGGGGGCGGATGGATCAGTATCTTTTACCATATTGCGATGGTATCAGTGATGAGGTTCTGCTGAAGAAATTTGTCGATTTTTTCAGCATGCTAAACGATGTCCCGCCTAAGTTTTGTGACCCGGCTTCTGCGTTGAATATTGGAGGCGCGGATGGGTTTAACAGGCTTTCAAGGATTATTATCGAGGCGATGGCAATTGTGAAGAAGCCTATCCCTCTGCTTGCCGCTCGCATATCAGAGAGGCTCTCTGCGGATGACTTTGAGTTGTTGTTGCGGCGCGAGCTTTTGGAGTGCGGTCAGCCGGCATTTTATGGTGAGGAGTCTTGCCGAGCAGCGTTGAGGCGGCGAGGTGTCGCTGAGAGGTATATTGATAGGTGGGTTGCCAATTCTTGCATGAGTCTATTTATCCCAGGTGTTGAATGGCAAGATACATGGGGCGTGATAATGCTTATGCCTAGGGCATTGGAGCTTGCGTTGAACGGGGGGAAGGTTTTTAATGGTCGAGAGCCTTTGCCTTTGGATGTCTTGCCTGAAGCTTTGGATAATTACAAAAATTTTGAGTTGTTTTATGCGAAGGTTTTGGAATATCTGAAGGCTATGCTTGCGATTTTAGTCAATGGCGAGCGTGATGGTGCTTCCCGTAGGTGTAAATCTTTTCAAAATCCTTTTCTTTCAGCTTTGCGTCCTGAATGTATGAGGCGTAAGAGGGAGTTTAGGGATGGTGGCGCCGATTTTACGACGATTGTTATTGAGACTTTTGGACTTGTTAATTTGGCGGATTCGCTTTTTACTATTTCTGAATTGATATTTGAGAAGGGTCGTTATTCTTTAGAAGAGCTTGTCGGCGCGATGAAGGATAATTTCGGCGATGCATCTGAAATGCTTTCTGAAATTCGGCACTTGCCTAAGTATGGCCAATGCGAATCTTTACCGATGGCTATGATGAAGCGTCTTTCGGGGGATGTCGCTTCTATAATCGAGGGATTGTCTACTGAGACGAGTCTTTGTGTACCATCGCTTCATACTTTCTATCATCACATTATCTACGGTGAAAAGTTGCCTGCTTATGCCGATGGGCGTCTTGCGGGTGAGCCTTTGGCGAAAAATGCCGGTACATCTCCTGCGGTTATGGCACCTCACACTTCACTTGTTCTTGACGCCACATCATTTGATCAGGCACATTATTCCGGCGGTCAGGCTTTGGATCTTTGGATAGACCCAAATGAGTGGGAGAGTGAGGCAGGAAGAAGGCGGTATATTGCCCTTTTTCAGACCTATTTCCGTCGCGGCGGCTTGCAGCTTCAGGTGAATGGAGCCTCAATAAAGGACCTTGAGGCGGCTATGATGAATCCTGAAAATTATGAGCATCTCTATATAAAGCTTGGTGGCTTTAGCGAGCAATTTGTCAGTCTTGAGCGTAGTCTGCAGGAGGACTACCTTCGCCGCTTTGCAAAGGGAATGTGATTTTTATCTTTGCCATTGCGGTTGATTATGCTTCTGATTGACACTGACGCTGCTATCTTCGGAAGAAGGCGGCTGCTACGGAGAATGCAGATACTACATTGAGTGAATTTTTGATGCCGTGTGAGCGTATCTCCAATACTTCGTCCGCAAGTGAGATGACATCGGGGTCAAGTCCGAATCGCTCATTTCCCAGTAGCATTGCACATGGAAATTCCGGTGTAAAGGTTGAAATGTCTTTTGCCGTATCGACTGTTTCGAGGGCATAGATTTTGCGTCCTTCAGCCTTCAGCTTGTCTATCGCGATGCGGATATCTGCTACGCTTTCCCATGGAACAGTAGCGTCAGCTCCCAGTGCGGTTTTTTTTACTTGTGCGTTTTCTGGGGTCGGGGTGTAGCCGCATAGGATGATTTTGTCGGCTCCGAAAAAGTCGGCTGTGCGGAATATTCCGCCAGTATTGAAGGTGCTTCGTATATTGTCGGCTACTACTGCCATTGCTACGCGGTCTTTCGGCTCGGTTGCGGTATCGGTGTCGCGTATGCCCATCATTTCCGCATCGGTGACCTTTGAACGCGTGTCAACTCGCTCAAGGGGCACGAGCGCGGCCTGGATGGAGCGCTGTGTTGTGCCTGGTTGCAGTAGATGCGCCAGCTTGAGAATTCGTTTTGACTGTGCAAGCCGCATGAACTCGAAGGCTTGAGCTCTGGCAGCCTCTTGTTCCGGCGAGCCGAATTCCAATTCAAAGGCATTGCGGACGAGTTGTAGAGCTTTTTTCCATTCGTCGGTTGAAAGATCAATCATTGGAGGACTCCATTTTTTTGAGCCAGCGGTTAATTAGTTTTCGAGCGATACTGAGTGGCTGGGGGAGGTTTGCGGGCATGGCATTATGGGCAAACCAACCGGCATTTTTTACCTCTTCTCCATCGGGTGAGAGGTCTGTGTCTTTGGCGGTTGCTTCAAAGCCGAGCATTAGATTGTTTGGAAATGGCCATGGTTGACTTGATACATAGGATAATGTATCGAGTTCTATTCCTACTTCTTCCATTACTTCGCGCCTGACGGCATCTTCGATTGTTTCACCGGGTTCAACGAAGCCTGCTATAAGGCTATAGAAGTTGCCTGTTGGCATTTGCCGCTCAGCCAAGAGAATTTTATCATTGCAGGTGATTGCGACGATGATGGCTGGGTTGATTCTTGGATAGTAGTCTTTTTGGCAGTTTTGGCACCGCATCACTTTTTCAGGCTTGCTTTCGCGTATGAGAGGCTTGCCGCATTGCGGGCAGAAATGATATTCTCTACGCCAATGTAGTATCTGGTATCCATGCTGTGCTTTAGCATAGAGGTCAGGTGATATTTCTCTGTAGACATCTCTTAATGAAAGTAGCCGGAAGTCTCCATTTATGGCTGCTATGTCGCGAGATGTAAGCTCTCCCAGTTCAATTGTTTCGCCATCAAAATCTATGTATGTTTCAATCGGAGGCGGCAAATCTGTTGGAATCTTACCGTAAAGTAATTTTTCGTTGTGGAAGTACAGTTGCATGGTCAATGGATGGATGCCGCTTTAATCAGGTCTATCAAATGTGAAAAAAAGTGGATGCCGCCTCGTCCTTTCAGGCTGTGTTTTTGCCAGAAGAGGAGCTGTTTGAGGGTGCGTGACTTTTTTTCGTTCGGGTCGTTTTGCGTATATGCCTGCGAGAAGATGGTGATTTCCTCTTCGTTGAGCGTGCGAAGAAGTCTAACGAGAGAATAATGGAGCGTGGCTTCAGATAGCGGTCCCTTTTTATGTGAATGTTTGTAGCCGGAGGCGAAGTCTATAAGAGCCGGTTTGCCGTTTGGCATGATGAGTATATTGCGCGGTGCAAGATCCTTGTGGATTATCCCTCCATCATGAAGCTTGCGTGCGATAGAGCCTAATGAGGAGAGTGTTTTCAGGAAGTTTTCCTTTGGTTCTATGCCGGCCTTGGTCTTATTGTAGATGTCAAGGAGAGGGGCGCCATCAACAAATGTATAGAGGATATGACTACTTACCGTGTTGTGATTGCAGGTGTCCCATACCGCCAATGGAGTGTAGGTGTCGATTCCGAGCTTTAACGCCGCTGCCGCGCATTCGGCATCTCGAAGTGTCGGCTTTACAAGGATGAAACGAAGTCGTTGTTCTATACGCCTTGCAAAGCTAAAGGATGAGGAAACTATTGTAGTTTTTACGACGACATCGCCAAATTCAGGTAACGAGAGTCTATTGACAATACTTGCCTTGTTTTTAGTTTCCAAATGATGACTGAGGTCCGATATCTGCCATTCCCCGCTTTTTAGATAGGGGATCAGCGAATCAGAGCGGCAAAAATGAATGTTGATTTTCATCGGTTTTGCCTTTATGATTCTTTTTTGTGCATTGTCTCTTCCGTCGGCACGCTTGGCGATGTAAAGTATTCACGCTTTAGGAGACGCCAAAATACCGCGACGAATGCCGATAGCGGGATGGCAAGAAAGAGACCTGCAAAGCCTCCGACTACCGTGCCCCAGAAAAATAGTGAGAATATGATTGTGAAGTTGCTTAAGCCAATGCGGTTGCCCTGTATTTTGGGGGTGACATAGAAGTCGGCCAGACCAACCGATGCCCAAACCGCGATTGTCAATACGAGTCGTGAGAGGCCTCCGTCTGCACCAAATAAGGCATATAGGCAAATGCTCGGCATCACGCAGACAGAACCCATATACGGGATAAAGCCGACAATGCCGGCAAGCATTCCCAGGAGCATTCCGTAATTTACCTGCGCAACATATTGGAGCCCCAGTCCTAATAATATACCTTTAACGAGGGCGACAAGTACTTGAGCCTGAAAGAAAACAACGATTATTCGAATGAATTCGTCAATGAGGAAGCGGATGTTTTCCTTTGTCTTTTCGCTGAATCCTAAGATGACCTTTGTGAGATCTTCTCCGTCTAGCGGTCTTGACGCTAAGAATACGGCAAGATAAATCGGGACCATTATTACACCCATTGAGATGTCTAAAATCCGCGGAAGGCTCCGTATTACGGCCTGAAGGTAATCAACCGCTTTAGCGGCTACGGCGGCGGGGTCAAACCAGTCGGCGACAGTAGTGTCGCTTGTAATGGCTTTAATGATAGGAGTAAGACCATTGCGGTCAAAGAATGCCTTGAGAGCCGGTGTCTGGTCTATTCCATTTTTGAAAAATTCCAATAGGCTTGTAGAGATTGTCGCAAGCTGTGAAATTAAAAGATGACCGCAAAACCAGAAGAAGCAGATAGTCAATCCAATGATTATACCGACAGTAATAAAAACGGACAGACCGGTCACAATCATTGCAAAGGTTTTCGGGAAGCGTCGCCTGAATACGACGGGAAGTGATTTGCGCAGGAATTTACGCAGGAAGTCAAATGGAGGTTGAACAACCTTTGCCAGTATAAGTGCTGCTATTGGCGGAATTAAAATCGCTTCATAAGTGGAAACGAATTTATAACCGCAGTAGGTAAATGCCAAGACGATTGCGACTAGAACAGCAAAGGCTATACTGGTGACAGCGTTTGTAATCAGGCGTATCTGGCGTTGGGTGAAGTGTGTGTCCATTGGTGAAACTCGCTTTATTCCGTTTGCAAATTGCCTCTCTTAAAGAGGCAAAATTGCCGTTAAGAAGCGTTATTTTGTTTTGATTGAGAACTGGGCTCCGGAAATCCACAGCTTTTCTATAAAATCGAAGCCACGGACTTGGATTTGGTCTTCATAGATGTATATGAAGTAGCCTTGGCTTGCATTTAGATTTCTTTCTCCTGTTACTTTGTTGTAGTCGTCGACAATGTAGGATACCGAAGCCGTATTGAAATAATTGGGTTGACCTGCCTCAGTGAAGTAGCTTGTTCCAGAGTACATTGACCAATGGCTGTGGCTTGTGAAGACCAGGGTCGAGTCATATTTGCCCAATATGGCTTTGAGCTCTTTCCAATTTATTACTCCGTCTCTGTTGAGTTTATCGATATTTGTTTGTCGGGTAAGGCTTCCGCCGACGGTATTTTTAATCGTTTGGTGAACGAAGACAAAGGCGGGTCTCGCAGGATTGTGATTTTCGGCGAGCTTTTCATCTAGCCAATCAAGCGTCGAATCTGTGAATGTGGCATTAAGCGTTGAAAATGTGTCTGTTCCTAGAATAATGAAATGATGACCATTTAACCAGAAATCGTAGCAGGTGTCGGCAGGTGTCGTCCCATCGGGAAGCGCTGTGTTGCTAAGGAAGAGCCTGTCAGACTGCTCCATGTTCATTTTTTTCTTCCATACGCCCCACAGGTCGTGATTTCCGATTGACAGATAAATGCGAGGTGCATTTGGAACTTTCTGCTTCAATGTCTGCAGGAGTTTGTATTCGGCTGGAAGTCCTTTCTGCGTAATATCGCCATTGATAATGAGCCCTAGGCTTTTTTTACCGCTGATTTTGGTGATTTGCTCAAGCATATTGGTAAAGTGCTTTGAGTTGTTTGCATATTTTTTGTTTTTGTCTGTTGTTAGATGTATGTCGCTGACCACTTGAAACTCGGCTGTCGGGGTGCCGACGGGCTTTGCCGCCGCGTTTTCGGGGAGATTCAGTATGTGCGGCGATGAGGGTAGGGAATGTTCTCCGATGGCGCGTATATGGGTCAATATCTGTCGGGCTTCGGAGGGGATTATTATCCCTGAGGCGATATTGATGGTCACGGTATCATTGGTAACCTTATTTTTTGCCAAAAATGAATATCCGCTAATTGGTTTGCCGTCTTTTCCCCAGTAGACAACCACTTCACTGTTGGTGCCGATGTCGCCTTTAAGCTTTATATCAATTGCTCCGGCAGCATAACCGTCAGCGGCGTTTTTTAGGTTGTATGTGACACCAGATAAAGATTGTGCACCATATGCGATGGTCGTTAACGCCGAAATGCTGAAGAGAAAAAGGGTGAGGCTGTTAATTTTTTTCATAATATAGTATTTTATCACAAATGGAGTTCTGAGTAGAAGTTGAGATTTGTTTACCTCCGTATTTCGCATAAATGTTTGCAAAAAATGCGATTAGGGAGTATCATTATAAAATCACAATTTTTGTCTTTTGAAAGGTTTTTTATGGCTTCCGATGTCGTCCGCACCCGTTTTGCTCCAAGCCCAACAGGTTTTATGCATGTTGGCAATCTTCGTACCGCACTTTACGCTTACTTAATTGCTAAGTCGCAGGGTGGCAAGTTTATTTTGCGTATTGAGGATACAGATCAGAATCGTTATGTCGAGGGAGCTGTTGATGTTATTTACCGTACGATGCGTTCTGCCGGCCTTATTCATGATGAGGGTCCTGATGTAGGAGGCGATTACGGGCCTTATGTGCAGAGTGAGCGTAAGCCGATGTACCGTGAATATGCTGAGCGTCTGATTGATTTCGGAGCGGCATATTACTGCTTCTGCGACAAGACGGAGTACGATGCGAACGGTGAGGATATTTCAGAGAATCAGGATCACGAATGCCATTGCCGTGATTTAGACCCTGCTGTAGCCAAGAGCCGCGTTGCCGCCGGTGAGCCTTTTGCGATTCGCCAGAAGATTGACCATAATGGCGTGTCTACCTATACCGACTGCGTTTTCGGGGAAATTACCATTGAGAACAAGGTTTTGAATGACCAGATTCTCTTGAAGCGTGACGGTATGCCGACATATAACTTTGCCAATGTCGTTGATGACCATACAATGGCGATCACTCATGTCGTGCGTGGCAGTGAATATCTTCCTTCGACGCCTAAATACAATATGCTTTACGCGGCCTTCGGTTGGCAGCCGCCTGAGTATGTGCATTTGCCTATGATTATGGGGCGCAACGAGGACGGTACTATTGCAAAGCTTTCAAAGCGCCATGGCTCGGTGAGTTTTGAGAGCCTTGTCGAGGAGGGATATCTTCCCGAGGCAATTGTGAATTACATAGCTTTGCTCGGCTGGTCGCCTAAGAACGATCGCGAGGTCTTTAGCTTTGAAGAGCTTGTTTCGTTGTTCAAGATTTCGGGCTTAAACAAGTCTGCGGCCGTATTTGATTACGATAAACTTAAATGGATGAATTCCGAATATATCAAGGCTCTTCCGGTTGAGGTTTTTGCCGAGCGTTCTAAGCCCTTCGCCAAGGTCGAGGGGACATTTGTCGAGCCGCATTGGGTTTTGCTGGCTGGCCTTTTGCAGCCTCGCACGGAGCGCATGTGCGATATCCCTGAGAAGATCGCTTTCTTCTTTGAGCAGCCTGAATATGATGCTTCGCTTTTCAATAACAAGAAGAGCAAGTGCGATCCCGTCAAGGCTCTTTCAATCCTTAACGATTTGCGGGCGGAATACGGAGCTCTGGCTGATTGGAATCAGGAATCAATCACAAAAATCGTCACAGACTATGCGGTCGCCCATGAGATGAAGCTCGGTCTTCCTATGTGGGCTTTGCGTATTTCTGTTTCCGGAACCGCCGTGACTCCAGGCGGCCCAGGTGAAATTATGACGATTTTGGGTAAGGAAGAATCGCTTCTCCGAATGGATAAGGCAATAGCAAAGCTTTAAGTTATGATTGACACCAGACTAGATGATATCCTCCACGATCGTGGGGAAAATTACTTGCTTCCTTTTTATTGGCAGCGCGGAAGTGCTACCGATAAGATTCCAGAGCAGATAGCCCGTATTGAGGCGAGCGGTTGCCGCGCGATCTGCATTGAGTCGCGTACCCACGAGGATTTCTGCAAGGACGGGTGGTGGCGCGACATGGATATTGTCTTTGCCGAATGTGAAAAGCGTGGCATGAAGGTTTGGATTTTGGATGATAAGCACTATCCGACCGGCAATGCCAACGGAATGTTGATAGAGAAGTATCCTCACTTGAGGCAGCTCCTTGTTATTGAGCGTCACCTTGATGTCTTAGGCCCTATGGCGGACGCCTCTATCCTTGTGCCGCCACCGGAGGAGGATGACGCCCTTATCGGTATCTTTGCATATAAGCGCGATCCGAATGGCGGCGAGGGAATTGTCGGCGAGCCGGTCGATTTGACCGATGCGGTGACTAAAGATATTCTGGCTTGGGATATTCCCGAAGGCTGTTGGCGAATATTTTTTATCTTCAAAACCCATCGCGGCGGTAGAGACGAGGCTATCGACCCTATTTCAGCGGAGTCATCGGCTGTAATGCTTGAGGCTGTTTATGAACCACACTATGAGCATTACAAGAAATATTTTGGCAATGTCTTTGCCGGATTCTTTTCTGATGAGCCCCGTAATGGAAATTATTTAATCGGCCGCTTCCACACCGATCCCAACCGTTATCACTATGGTATAGGGCAGGAGGGGTTGGCGCTTCCATATAATGAGAAACTGCTGGCTTTAATGTCTAAGACTTTAGGCAAGGATGCTCTGCAGCTTTTTGGCGAGCTTTGGTATGACAGTCCCACAGCGTCTCAGACGCGTTTCGCTTACATGGATGCTATGACCGAGCTTTACCGCGATTCGTTTTCACTTCCTATCGGTAATTGGTGTAGGAGCCATGGCGTTGAGTATATCGGCCATATCATCGAGGATATGAACGCTCATGGCCGTATGGGCTACGGGCCAGGGCATTATTTCCGTTCGTTGATGGGGCAGGATATGAGCGGTATTGATATCGTCCTCCATCAGGTTATGCCAGGTTTCGCGCATTATGTCAATGCGGCCTCTTGTATGGGCGGTTCAGTGGATTCAGAGTTTTTCCACTATTCGTTAGGACAGCTTGCGGCGTCTCTCGCTCATCAGGCAAAGCATATGCGCGGTAGGGCGATGTGTGAGGTCTTCGGTGCCTACGGTTGGGCTGAAGGTGCTCCTATGATGCGTTGGCTGATTGACTTTTTGCTCGTTCGCGGTGTAAATCATTTTGTTCCGCACGCCTTTTCTCCGGATTATCCCGATAAGGACTGCCCGCCACATTTTGGTGCAGAAGGTCACGACCCTCAGTTTGACGGCTTTACTTCCTTGATGGGATATTCAAATAAGATGGCGCATATCCTATATGGCGGCAGGCATATTGCCACAGCCGCGGTGCTTTACCATGCAGAGGGTGAATGGTTGGCAGGAGTCGGGAAGGCAATGCTTATGCAGGTTCCCGCGCGTGCGCTTTTGGATAATCAGATAGATTATGATTTTGTCTGTCGCGATACCATTTTGAACGATGCCAAGGTTGAAAATCGCCGCCTTTGCATCGGAGATGAGACATTTGGTGCGCTTGTAATCCCAGGCTCGCCATTTTTACCAACAGACCTTTGTGCTAAAATTGCGGAGTTTCAGGAGAAGGGCTTGCCGGTCTTTATCGTCGGCGAGGTGCCAAGCGGAATAAATGCCCAGGCTACAAAACTTGATGATTTGGCAAATGCCGTCGGGAGCGTTGCCGGTCGCGACATTGAGCTTGAATCGCCGTTTCCACTTTTGCGCTTCTACCATATAAAGCGCGATGGCAATGACATATTCTTCTTCTTCAACGAGTCTTTTGCCGATACGGTTTCAACACGCATAAAGCTCCCATGCAATGGCGATTTTGCGCGTTTAAGGCTATTAGAGGATGTCGCTGTTTCAGACAGTACAGATGACGGGTGGATTTCATTGGAGCTGCGCCAAGGGCAGTCGGAACTGTTTGTCTTTGGTTCAGACGCCTCATTGCCAAAAATCACCGAGCTCAGGCAGGTGGCTTCATTTAAGCCGGAATTTTCATTGGAGCTTGCTTCATCAGAGAATTTGGAATGCTTTAAGCCATATGCAAAAGGGTG
This sequence comes from Kiritimatiellia bacterium, assembly GCA_045603485.1. Taxonomy (GTDB): domain Bacteria; phylum Verrucomicrobiota; class Kiritimatiellia; order RFP12; family JAAYLN01; genus RGIG5952. The sequence goes on from JAZUMF010000117.1 coordinate 13,382, forward strand.
CGAGCTTTTCAATGTAAACGGTCCAAAGTATCTGCCCGAATTCTGCGGCAAGATGCGTTATTCGTTTACGATTGATACTCCAGCCGAGCTTGTCGGTAAGAGCGCTGTGATTGACCTTGGCAGGGTTGGTCAGACCGCTCGACTATGGATAAACGGTCAAAATGCAGGTATCCGTATTGACGCTCCGTATCGTTTTAAGGTCGGTGATTGGCTTAAGGCGGGAGCCAACGATATTGTAGTTGAGGTTTCAAATACTTTGGCACAAAAGGAACGAGACCGTTTTTCGTATTTTGTTCAGATTCCACCATCGGGATTGCTGGGGCCTATTTCACTATTGTCTTAAAAATTTGATATAATGATTTTATGAAAGACTCTAATAATAATCGAATCTCTATTCCGCTTCCAACAATTAGGCGCTATCCCGATTATTTGCGTGCTATTAGAGCCATGATTGATCGGGGTGAAAAGCGCGTCTCCAGTGTAATACTTTCGGAAGAGCTTGGCTTGGACCCTGTTTTGACGCGAAAAGATTTGGCAATGGCAGGTGTCGCCGGCCGCCCGCGTTTAGGGTATCCTGCCGTTGAGCTTGCCGAGGCGATTGACCGTGCGCTAGGCTGGGATAGCATGACAGACGCCGTTCTTATAGGTGCAGGGTCTCTTGGCCACGCTCTGCTTGGCTATAAGGGATTTTTAGGTCACGGACTTCGAATTGTTGCCGCATTTGACAATTCTCCTAATCTGATAGGCACTCTTGTTCATGGAATTGAGATTCAAGCTCTTGACGCTATTCCAGAGTTTGTCTGCAAGCTTAATGTCAAGATTGGAATTTTGACGGTGCCCGACACGGCCGCCCAGTCTTGTGCCGATATTTTGGTTTCGGCGGGTGTTAAGGGAATTTGGAACTTTGCAACGGCAAGGCTTGAGGTTCCAAAGACGGTTAAGGTTGTAAATGTTGATTTGGCCCAGTCTTTAGCGGTTTTATCCCATCAGATTGTCAGATAACAGAAGAGTTGCCGATTTATCCATTTAGTATTTTTAGCAGGCGGTTTAGGCAGCCTATTTCGGTACATGATGTGAGTTGTCCTTCCTTCTTCATTCTTTCCATGGCTGACAGTTGCAATTAATGTCATTGGGAGTTTTGACATAACTTGTGCATAAAGTATCTCTGAAAGCCATTCACATTTACTTGCCGACGCTTTACATTCTTATTCTGTTCATTTCCACCATATTTTCGTATGTAAAGGCGATTCGTTGGGATTAACGGTTGAGTTTTTTTTCCTAATTTTTTTATTTTTTTTGTTTGACAGATATAGCAAAAACTGATATTATTATTACATAACATTTGCGGGGGATTAGCTCAGCTTGGTTAGAGCGTCTGCTTGACATGCAGAAGGTCACTGGTTCGAGTCCAGTATCTCCCACCATCTAGCGTTCCAGAGTAGCACAGCGGTAGTGCAATCGGCTGTTAACCGATCGGTCGCAGGTTCGAATCCTGCCTCTGGAGCCATTTTTTTTACCACGCCGTTTGCGTGGTCTTTTTTTTATATGGTATAATTATTATATGTAAAAGGAGTAAAAACTATGAAGACTTGGACTACATCTAGGATTAAAAAGTGCAAGGGTGTTGAGAAGCTTGCATGTATTACTGCTTATGACACTCCTTCAGCGAGAATTTTTGATGAGGCCGGCATTCAGGTCATTCTTGTCGGTGACTCGGTAGGCAATAATGTTTTGGGATTTTCCACAACGATTCCTGTCACGATGGATATGATGCTGCATCATACTGCCGCTGTCGTCCGCGGTGCTAAAAATGCCCATGTGATTGCCGATATGCCATTTCTTTCATACCAAATAAACGACGATGAGGCTGTTCGTAATGCAGGGCGTTTGATTCAAGAGGCTGGCGCAGATTCGGTAAAGCTTGAGGGCGGCAAGGAGCGTGCGGCTTTGGTTAAGCGAATGGTTGATAACGGTATTCCCGTTTGCGCCCACATAGGTCTAACTCCTCAGTCTGTCCTTGCCTTTGGCGGCTTTCGTATGCATGGCAAGCTTCCTGAAGAGGCTGAGAAGCTTCTTTCAGACGCTGTCGCACTTGCCGAGGCCGGAGCTTATGCGATTGTGCTGGAGTGTGTACCCGACGCTTTGGCAAAGACGATTACCGAGTCGATTCCAATCCCTACTATCGGTATTGGCGCGGGGCCGATGTGTGACGGACAGATTCTTGTTATGCACGATGTCCTGGGTATAAACGCTTCGGACGCCATGCCTAAGTTTGCACGCCGATATGCTGAGCTTGCGCAGGTGATGGGTGAGGCTGTCGGTTCTTATGTGTCAGATGTGCATAGCGGTGAGTTTCCACCTCCAAGAAGTAAGTAATTTGCGGATTTGTTTTAATGCTGCTGGGAACAGAAATCAATCTTTGGCGCGAACTTTTCAGAAAGTTTGATACCGTCGTCCGCCTCTCTCCATGGAAGTGGTTTGGTGGCAATCATTGTTTTGCCATTCATCCGCATGGGGAGAGGGAACCTGTCTTTGTCCATAATTGTGAGCGCGTTCTCAAGGGGCTTAACGGTTTTATATTGATCCGCGGCTGGAACGCCGAGGCGCTGTACAGGCAGATAATATCAGGCTCTATGCGTTCAAACACCCGTTCGCTTGAGATTCCGTATGTCTTATGCGCTATGCACGACGCTAAGGCTCTTACGGCTAACGAGCTTCATATAATTTCCAGCGTCGGTATGGGCATTGAGGGCAAGGATAAGCTTCCTGTATTTGTCTCTAACCGTCTTGGCTGGATGCCTTGGCATTTGAGTAAGTCGGATGTCGCCCTTTCAATAAAGGTCTTGGATCAGGCCCTAGGTGTTTTTCTTCGCGGAGAGTCGGCGGAGGATGACTTTTTGGCGCCTCATGCAGATCGTTTTTGGGTGCGCAGGCAGCTTCCTGACGGTAAATGGGAGGAGGGCTTTGCCCAATTTAGACCATTTGTTGAATTTGGCCACGGCAGGTCTCCAGAGCTTTCAGATGATTTAATCAAGAAGGTTTTGGCGCTTCCTGCCGATTTGCCCCCGATAGAAATTGGTTTTGATATTATCCCCAAAATCGCGCTGTTGAGTCCCGAGGCCGTTCCTACCCGCGGTGAAGATGGGCGTATTCCTCTTGGCTATTTCTTTGGAATCTGTCCTTACGGAACGGAGAAGGTTTCTGGGGCCTCTATTGAGAATGGCGTTTTTTACCCCTTGGATGATATCGGCTCACTGCATAAGTTTTTCCCGAATTTGCTTTCGAAGGTTTTTATCAAAAAGGGGCATCGCCCCAAGGAGATTGTCGTTTCTTCGTTACGAATGATGAATATTTTGCGTCCGCTTCAGCTTCTTGTGCCGTTTAAGATGACTCTTCACGAGAAGCTTCCAAATTACGAGCAACTTTTTAAGATGGTTTCAAAGGTCGTTTCAGACCGTGTCAAATAAAGGTGTGTTTCTATGGCTGTTTCTATCAGAATCGAAAACCTTGTCAAATACTTTGGTGATGTTCATGCCGTCGACCATGTTTCGTTGACTATCGAGCCGGGCGAGATTTTCTTTTTGCTTGGCCCTTCGGGTTGCGGCAAAACAACTCTTTTAAGGTCTATTGCCGGCTTTCACAATGCCGATGAAGGGCGGATTTTTATCGGAGACGACGATGTCACAAGCTTGCCTCCTCACAAGCGTGATACAGGAATGGTTTTTCAGAGCTATGCCCTTTGGCCACATATGACCGTTGAGGAAAATGTGGCGTTTGGCCTTGGCGTCCGCCATGTGTCAAAGGAGGAAACCCGTCGTCGTGTCGCGAAAGCGTTAGAGTCTGTCCACATGGCCGACAGGGCAAAATACAAGCCAAATCAGCTTTCAGGCGGTCAGCAGCAGCGTGTTGCGCTTGCGCGGGCGCTTGTAATTGAGCCGCGTTGCCTGCTCCTTGATGAGCCGCTTTCAAATCTCGATGCAAAACTCCGTCTGGAGATGCGTTCAGAGATTCGCCGCATTTGCAAGGAATCGGGACTTACCGCCATCTATGTCACGCATGACCAAAAGGAGGCTCTCTCGATTGCCGACAGGCTTGCCGTTTTGCAGGGCGGGCATATTGAACAGATTGGTACTCCGGCAGAGGTCTACCGCCGCCCGTGCAATCCCTTTGTCGCAGGCTTTATCGGTGAAGCTAACTTTATCAAGGGCAAGGTTGTCGAGACGAGCGGCCGCTATGTGGTTGTCGCTTCAGAAATCGGCAGAATAAAGGCTGATGCCGGGAATGTCATGCGTTCAGAGGCTGCCGGCTCTGGCGCGGATGTTACCCTTTGCATTCGCCCTGAGGGCATTAAGGTAAGGCCCTTCGGAGATGCCGTTGAAAACATCTTTTCTTCAAAGCTTCGCCGTTTTTCATATCAGGGCGATATAGCGCAGTATCAGCTTGATGTTCCACGCGGTGCTGTCGGAGGGGGCGGTGAAGTCGCTATTTCGGCAGTCGAGCTTGGCCCGCAATCCCTTTCAGCGTCATTCCAAGGCGAAGAGCTCAAATTCGCCATCGATCCCGAGCAGGTTGTAGTGCTATGAAGAAAGCAGCCGTTATCTTATTACTAGCGGCCTTTATGGTCGCACTTCCATTCCTTTTCAAGCCTAAAACGGAGAAGGCGGAGTGGAGTATTTCGGATCCTGTACTTGTTGCCATTTCACCGCACAATGAGGCTATCAGGCAGGAGTTTGCGACGGCATTTTCAAAGTGGCACAATGAAAAATTCGGACAGCCCGTTCGCATTGACTGGCGCTCAATCGGTGGAACGACTGAAATTATGCGCTTCCTTTGTTCGGAGTATATCGGCTCGATGGAGGGATGGTGTCTGCGTAACGGTATGGACTTCCCGTCAACTGCGGCGTCAGCCATGCTTGACGGTCGAGAGGTTGACGCAAGCCGTGAAAACGCCGCGCTTCTTTCGGCAATCAGAGCCGCATATCGCACTAACGACTCGCCTGAGATAGCCTCAAGCCGCATTGATATTCTCTTCGGCGGTGGCTCCTATGACCATGGAAAGGCGGCAGAGCAGGGGCTTACCGTTAAACCATGGGAGGCCGATGAAATTCCCGTTGGTATTATCGCCGATGAGAATGGGGCGGAACTTATACCCAAGGAGCTTTCGGGTGATACTTGGCGCACCGATTATTTTTATGGCGCGGTATTAAGCACCTTCGGTATTTGCTGGAACAAGGATCGCCTGGTCGACTGCGGCATTGGTGAGCCTCCGATGACATGGAGAGATTTGGCAAGTCCAAAATTCTTCGGTCAGGTCGGTGTCGCCGATCCAACTAAAAGCGGCAGCGTGTCAAAGGCCTACGAGATGATTGTTCAGCAGCAAATGGCTGAATACATCGACAAACTTGGCTACACAGACAGCGATATTACAGCCTTTGCAAAAAAGGGCTTTTCTCCCCGTTGGAAGCCAAGCGATGATAAGGACGCAAAGTATTTGGATGATGTCTCTAAGGCATGGGTACACGGCATGAATCTTGTCAGGCTTATCGGTGCAAATTCAAAGTATTTCACCGATGCGGCAGGCAAGATTCCCGTTGATGTCGGCATGGGGGCAATCGCAGCCGGTGTTGCAATTGACTTTTATGGGCGTTTTCAGGCTGAATATACCCGCACGGTCGACGGCAATGTCCATATGGAATATGCTACGCCGAAGGGTGGCTCATGCGTAAGTGCCGACCCAATCAGCCTTTTGCGTGGAGCTCCGCACCGAGAGCTTGCGCTGCGCTTTATCGAGTTTGTCCTTTCAGAGGATGGGCAGGCACTTTGGAATTCACGCCCGGGAACACCCGACGGAACTGTTAAATACGCCCTTCGCAGGCTCCCGATCAGGCGCGACTTCTATCCCTCTGACAATAAGGATTTCCAAGAGGTATATGAGCGTCATATCTCCAGTTCAAGCGATGATTTGTCATCAGACGACATCAATCCATATCGCCTGGCAGAGAATTTTACATATCGCCCTGAATGGTCCGCCCGTCATTTCGGTATTCTGCGCGATTTAGTAAGGGCGATGTGTCTAGATTCGGGACATGAGCTTCGCATGGCATGGAAAGCCGTCATCGACAATGGAGGCCCAGAGGCGAATCCAGAGGCTATGGAGCTTATCGGTCGTATGCCGACAAAGCCGATTCCAGTCACATGGCAATCCGCTGTTACAGATTACCGCAGTGTCAAGCGTCTTGAGTATATGAGCATTTGGACGGCGGAAATGAGGGCGAATTATCGCGAAGCGGCCCGTTTGGCAAATGAAAAGAGGAGATGATATGGCGGAAGCGTCACAAGAGAATAAGTCAGAGTTGATTATAGAGGGTGGTCATCAAATTTCAGGTACCCATATCGTTCCGGGCAATAAAAATGCGGCATTGCCGATGTTGACGGCCTGTCTTCTCACAGAAGAAACGGTTGTCATAGAGAATCTTCCGCAGATAAACGATGTCAAAACGACCCTGAGCATGCTGGAAAAGCTCGGTGTCAAGGTTGTTTCCGACCCAGAAAACCGCAAGGTTGAGATTAGCGCCAAGGATTTAAAAGACTATATTTTGAACAGCGAGTTAAGTGCAAAGGTGAGAGCGACGATTCTCTTTGCGGGACCTATGATAGCTCGAATGGGCAAGGTGGCTATTGCCGAGCCTGGCGGTGATGTAATCGGCCGTCGTCGCATCGATACGCATATTACCGGTCTTGCGGCTTTAGGTGCGGCATTCGCAAATCGTTCTGACGGTGTAAAGGGTTACCGCTTTGATGCGCATGACGGACTTTTCGGCGCGGATATCATCCTTGATGAAGCCTCCGTCACCGCAACAGAAAATATCATTATGGCGGCGACATTGGCAAAGGGCCGCACGACGATTTATAATGCCGCCTGCGAGCCCCATATCCAGGATTTATGCAATATGCTCAATGCGATGGGCGCTAAAATTTCCGGCGTAGGTACAAACTATGTGATTATCGACGGTGTGGAAAAGCTCCACGGAGCGACAGTCAGAGTCGGCGCTGACTACATCGACGCAGGAAGTTATATAGTCGCCGCATTGGTGACAGGCGGTGAATTGAAGGTCAAAGGAATCGATAAACGCGATTTCCTTGTTCTTGAAAAAGCCTTTGCGAAATTTGGTGTCAAGTGGACAATCACAGGTGATGAGCTTCACCTGCCTGGCGGACAACGCCTCTCCGTTACCAATGATTACGATGGCTCCATACCAAAGATTGAAGACGGTATCTGGCCGGCCTTCCCGTCGGATCTCATGAGCATACTTATCGTCCTTGCCATTTATTCAGAAGGAACGATGATGTTCTTCGAAAAGATGTTTGAAAGCCGCATGTATTTTGTCGACCATTTGATAAATATGGGCGCAAAGATTGTTCAGTGCGACCCCCACCGCATCGTCGTCATAGGCTCGTCAAAGCCGACGCTCATAGGACGCAAGGTTTCAAGTCCCGATATCCGTGCGGGAATTGCGCTTGTAATCGCCGCTCTCGGAGCCAACGGCGAGACTGTAATTCAAAATGCCCAAAGCATTGATCGCGGTTACGAAGATATCGAGCGCAGCCTCGGTGAGCTTGGCGCAGTCGTCTCTAGGAGAGTATCCTGATGGCACTGGCGGAAGGTATTCAATGCGATGCGGAGATGATTGAGACCTTTAGGCTCGTATTGTCTAAAATATCACCGTCAGAGCTGGAAATTTATGCGGCGTCCACGCCTGAATTTTCGCGCGGGGGCTTCAGACGCGGTAATGTCACATTTATCCGTTCTCAACTGCTTTCGATGATTTCGTCGCAGAAGCCGATAGATGAAAAACTCAGGTCTATGCTCCGTTCCCAGATAAGGCGTAGCCTAGAGGCAGGCGGAAGCAATGTCCATCTTCAAAAGGAGCTCGAGGCGGCAAAGCAGGAACTCTCTCAGCTAAAGGGAGCCGATGCAAAGCTTAAAAGCGAGACTGAAAAGTGCGCCAGGCTTGAAGCGGAATTTAACAAAGCAAAGACCAGGCTTGAAACGCTTGAGGCAGAATGCGGCCCCATGCGTAATCGGCTGGAGCGGCTTGAGGCCGAGCTCCGCAAGGCTACAAACGAGGCTGAACGCAAATGTGATGCCATATTGCAGGTAAGGCTTGCAAAGGAGCTGGCGTCACTCGGTTTATCATCGAAAAGACCCAGGTCGGCCCTTGCTGAAGGAGAGTCGGCATTTAACAGAACCGTCGCGGCGCTAGAGGCAATCTCCGAGAAGGATTTGCCCGAGTGGAAGGGTACCATCTCAAAGATGACCTCGGCAGGGGTATTCTCAAAGGAGGAAGAGGAATTTCTGCTTTCCATATTGCGGCGCCGCTATTCTGCATTACATATGCGCGGCTTTGACGACAGAGAACTCAAAGAAGAAGACCTTTCTAAGCCTGGAGGAGTCTTTATTCAAGCATTGTCGGGTCGACTTCCCGCAATACTTCTTATTGATGCCCATAATACCCTCTTTGCCCTTCAGTCAAGATACAGATTGCCTAGCGACCACCGCTGGCCTACAGCGCAGACCAGACAGTGGCTGGTCGAAGATGTGGTGCAACTTCTTGAAAATACTCCATCGGTTAGGGCATATATCGTCTTTGATGGCCCTGAAAGAACAGAGTCGACGGCAAGTCACAATGTTCAGGTTATCTATTCAGGAGGTACAGGTGAGCATAGAGCCGACGATGTCCTGGTCGATCAGGCGAAGTTTTTATCTCAAGCAGGGGCGGAGAATCTCATCATCATAACCAACGATGGAGAGCTCGCCGGAAGAGCTTCACGACATGGTGCCAAGAATCTCGCGCCAACGGCGCTTTTGACTGTTTTCTGAAATTAAGAAAGGGCTCCGATATGAAATCTCTTACACCGTCAGATAAGGAATTTTTCTCTCGTGTTAATCAATCGGCATTTCTTAATCCATTCAGTGAAAAACGCCATTCGTCCGATGCTCACGCGGTCGGCAAAAAGGCAAACAATCCATTTTTGCATCTAGGCGAATTACTCAATAAGCTCGATACAAGACTGCAGACCATTTCAACAAGCTCAACGCAGTCCCTTTACTCGTTATATGCAGAGGAGGATGCGCAGCTTCTTGAGGTCGCAATTCTCTTTCAGGTACTCCATCGTCACCGCGATGGCTTGGACGCCTATATCAGGAACCAAGTCAAGGCCAGCGATAAGCTGTTACCTGCAGATTGCGCCTCAGAGATATTTTCAGAGCTCTGCGCACGCGGCTTCTCAGTTGACAGAGCAGAGGCGTTTGTAGCCCTAATCTTTCAAATGCGCAGAGCATATTACTTTATCTCAACTGGCCTAATGGGGCAATGCGATTCAATGCGTTCCCTTCGTGAGAAATTGTGGAATGTGATTTTTACCAGCGATATCAAGTTTTATGTAAGATGCTTTTGGAATCGATTGGAGGACTTCTCAACTCTCCTGCTTGGTGAGACAGGAACAGGCAAAGGGGCGGCGGCTATGGCGCTCGGCCGCTCCAATTACATACCATATAAATCAGATCTCCGCACATTCTCCGAGAATTTCGCGAAATCCTTTCTCTCGATCAACCTCTCGGAATTTTCCGAAAACCTTATTGAGTCAGAACTCTTTGGCCATAGAAAGGGTGCGTTTACCGGTGCGACAAGCGACCATGAAGGTATCTTTTCCCGATGCAGCAGGCGCGGAGCGATTTTCCTTGACGAGATAGGTGATGTCTCCGAGCAAGTGCAAATCAAGCTGCTTCGCGTTCTGCAGGAGCGGGTATTCTTCCCTGTTGGCGGACACGAACGCATTCGGTTCGGCGGGCGTGTAATTGCAGCCACAAATCAGGATATTGAAAAGTTGCGCAATGACGGACGCTTCCGTAACGATTTCTACTATCGACTCTCCTCAACGCGCATTGAACTACCTTCATTAAGGATGCGAATCGCCGAAAATGAAGACGAGCTGACCCTAATGCTTACAGAGGTCGTTAAACGGATGTCAGGAGAAGAGCTTCCTGAATTAGTGGAGCGAATCCAAGGTGTTCTTCAACGGGATCTGCCCAAGGATTACGGCTGGCCTGGAAATGTCCGAGAACTGGAGCAGGCAGTCCGCTCCGTAATACTTTCAGGAGAGTATATCGGTGAAAAAAACGCAAACAATCCATCGGTGACAAGCGGCGAACTTAACCGCTGCCTGTCAGGCGATATGACGCTCACCGAACTTGAGAAGTGGTATTGCCGTTGCCTATATGACAAACTTGGGACCTATGGCGCCGTTGCGGCAAAGCTTGGGATCGATTGGCGTACCGTCAAGCAAAAGATAGAATCCTGAGGATAAATAACAGCGGTAGTGGAATCGGCTTTTAAGCCCATATATCAGAGCGTTCTGATGCCGTTAGCGACTGAGAAATATGACCGTGTTAGGCTGCATGGTCAATTCAGCGATACCGTTTTTAACGCAAAGCGTTTCAATAGGTGTCGCATCGTTATCGTCATCAAGGAGGCGGGTTGTGTAGCAGTCATCCTTCGCATCGGCAAAAGAAAGAGCTACGGTCTTTGGTTGTGCCTCTTTGTTGTTGGTGAAGTATGTTACCATCAACGCCTTAGCTGTATCGTTTGTTGCGGCGACGACATAAATATCGTCGGCGTCGCTGACAGCCATGGCATGCTTGCCAAGACTGTATAATTCGGCAAACAGCTTGAAAACAAAGTAGCCCTTTAACGGGTCGCTTGTGTAAAAATCAAAGAGACAGTTCAAGGCGCATGGTCTTGCGTCGTAATACATCAGCATATCAAGGGGAGTCGCCTGTCCTGTAGCCATGACAGCTGCAACAAATGCCGCGCCCTTCATGCTGATAATGGCCTTCTTTGATTCCTTGAGCCCGTCGTGCCAGTTTATAATATAATTCCATTCGTCAAGAATACTCTCGGTATTGGTGTAGCCGGCATTGTCAAGAGATTCTCTTACGGCTAAAATCCTCTTCTTGTACTCTTCGGTATTTGAGCGGTAGGTATGCCACGAAAAGAAATCCAGCGGTACATCTCTCTCCTTCATATATTGCAGGAAGGCATCCTTGCGTTTATCAGTACCGCCGGTAGCAAAGGCAGGACCGCCAACCTTGATGTTGGGAAATCTCTTTTTCAGGTGCTTTGCGGTAATAGTGAAAAGAACAAGAAAGTCCTCGTATGGCCCATCCCAGCATTCGCTGCCGTTTTCTGGCTCATTCCAGATTTCCCAATACTCAATGTTGTAATGAAAGCCGTCGGCCCAGCCCTCGTTGTAATGGGCGATAATATGCTCACAAATTTGCGCCCATTTATTAAAATCCTTTGGAGGCTTGGAATCGTATTTTTTTATCCGATGGTCAATCTTGTTTCCCAAGCGGTAGAAAACCTTCGTTCCGGCTTCGAGAATGCTTTGCGTGTAAAAGTCGGTGCAGGCGAAATCATAGGACGCGGGATCGTTTACATCGGCGTCGAAGTTAGGAAAGATTGCATTGATATCAACCGTGTGTTCACCGCCATAAGAAGCGCAAAATGCCGCGTCATGGTTTCGAGCGTAAGGTATCGATGCTTCCTTGTAGGCTTCAAAGTTGCCTGTTTTTGAAAACATTCTCTTAGGCTTTACAGGGCCGTTGTTTACCGCGTGCATAGGCTTGATGGAGCCGATAATCCTGTCAAAGTCAATCTTAATTTCAGCCATAATGTTACAGTCCAAAGTTAGAGTTGCAAAGTAAATCTTATTCAGTTTATCTTATGTAAATTACAATGTCAAGGCAGCGTTTGCGTGGGGAGAGTTAATCTCGCGCGGAGCCGCGGAGACGCGGAGATGTCAAGGCAGCGCGCGCGTGCGTGGGGAGAGACGCCGTTTTGTTTAGTGATACTTTTTTAATGGTTTGCAACGATTGAGGCTCCAGTATTTCACGGCTGTCATTCACAAAGCGGCAAAGGACAAGTTTAATGGAAAAAAGAAAGTACTTGCTTTTTTTTTATTATGCGAGTATAATATTTACTCGTTGTGCGCCTCTAGCTCAATTGGATAGAGCATCTGACTACGGATCAGAAGGTTGCAGGTTCAACTCCTGCGAGGCGCGCCATTCTTAACTTTTCGTTGCGGGGTGGAGCAGCTTGGCAGCTCGTCAGGCCCATAACCTGAAGGTCATAGGTTCAAATCCTATCCCCGCTACCAAATGCGCCTCTAGCTCAATTGGATAGAGCATCTGACTACGGATCAGAAGGTTGCAGGTTCAACTCCTGCGAGGCGCGCCACTTTTTTTCTCCGTTGCGGGGTGGAGCAGCTTGGCAGCTCGTCAGGCCCATAACCTGAAGGTCATAGGTTCAAATCCTATCCCCGCTACCAATTTGCGCCTGTAGCTCAATTGGACAGAGCGTTAGCCTCCGGAGCTGAAGGTTGTGGGTTCGATCCCCGCCAGGCGCGCCACTTGCGCCTCCCAAAATCTTTTTTTCAAAAAATACCCTTTACTTTGCCTTTGTGATTCTTTTGACATAAAAAGATTCCGAATGATACAATCTTAACAGATTACAGGTTTCACACTTTTTAGGAGTTTTTATGGAAACGAGTTCTTCCTTGAATTTGAATTTTGATCCGCTGATTCCTTTCAATAAGGATCTTGTCGGTGTTGAGAATGTCGCTAACGAGCTTAGGAGTATCAGGGAACGCACTGGCTTTAGGCGTTTTTTGATTACGGGACCGGGCTTTAATGCTGTTATGTACGGCCCTTTTGCTGATGATGTTTATTCAAAAATCGGCGATGATATCGCGAAGATACAGAGCGAGCTTAAGGATACCGATATCAAGTTGTCATGGTGGTGTGCGCCGACAATCAGGTATTTTTCCGATTTTAATTCTATTGAAGATGCCGCAGGTAATAAGTGTGTCGACAATAAGAAGTGTCCTCTGGATGAAAGCTTTATCAAGGATTGGACAGCTAAAATCCGCTCTGTCGCCGAGCGTTGTGATTTGGAGTTTATCGTCATTGAGGATGACTTTGTTATCAATTTTTCACGCGGGTTAAATGAGTCGGGAGGCTGTTATTGCCACAGGCATTTAGAGCTTTTCGCAAAGCTATATGGAGAGCATTTGACGGCAGAGCAGATTTGGGACGCATTTGTTAACCGCACACCGGAAAACCTTCCAATCAGGCGTGCCTTTTCAGATGCTCAACGCGAGTCATTGGTTGCACTGGCTAAGCGTGTACGCAGTGAGGTCAATAAGGTCAATTCTAAGATCCGCATTGTTCTCTGCGAGCCTGGCGGCGCAGATTTGGACGGCGACAGCGCCGAGGCTATTACCCGAGCCTTTGCAGGTGAGAATCGTCCTGCTATCCGCCAGCAGGGTGCAATTTACAGTGCAGAGACCACCCCAGCTATGATTCCTTCGGCACTATGTCATGCTATGTGGGTGACAGAACGGTTGCCGCGCGATATTGAGACATTCTATGAGGCTGATACATATCCTCATAACAGATTTTTCTCGTCGGCAACGGCTATGACTTCTTTGATGAGCGGCGTCTTGATGGCGGGCTCGTCTGACTTTATGTTTTATTGCACACAGTACCTTGACGATCCTTTGGAGGACGATGGGTACGCTGCTCAATACAAGAGACTTTTGCCTAAATTTGAAAAGGCGCACCGCTTTATCATGGAGAAGGAGGCAAGGCTTACAGGTATCCGTCAGGTATGGTCTTCTGATGCGGCTTGGTTAAATAGGCGTGCGAAGAATCTTGATGGCGACCATTGGCAGAGTCTGATCCATTGGCAGTCATATTTTTATTCCAAGATGGGTTTGCCGTATACGATGCGTGACTGTGATGCGGCGGTCAATTCGCTTATCGGCGGTATGCCTGATTATTTGAGTGATGAGGAAATCAGGAGGATGCTTTCCGGCGGTCTCTTTATCGATGCTCAAGCTGCAGAGATATTGGCTAAGCGTGGATTTTCAAAGGAAATCGGCGCTGATGTCGAGCGCGTCGAAAGGATTCCGGCTCTTGGTGAGAAGATTTTGCCGGCCGCAGAATGTCAGTCTCGCGGTAAGCGGATGAATGCTTCGTTTATCTTCAATGCCGGCGCCGAGGGCTCTATTAGGCGTTATGCTGTCTTGAAGCCTCATGACGGCACTAAGGTGCTCAGTTCATACCTTGACAATTATGATAATGAAATTGCTCCGTCATTTACATATTTCGAGAATGAACTTGGCGGTCGTGTGGCAATCATGCCTACTTCTCTTTGCAACAATAGGACTTCTTCTCTTTACAATTTGCGTAGGCAGGAGATGTTGCGAAATGTCTTTAACCGCCTTGCCGGTGAAAATGGCCTGCCTGTGAATGTTAAGAACGCGCCCGGAGTTTGGGTGCTTGCGGCATTGTCTAAGGCCGGTGATGAGATGCTTGTCATGGTCAATAATCTTAACTGTGATGTTCGGGCAGGAGTTAAGCTTGATATCGGCAAGAATTGGTCTTCGGCGAAGGCATATTTCCTGAATGACGATGGTAATGAGGTCCCATTGGATATCAAGGACGGTGTCATTACAATTGAAAAGCCTCTCGGGGTTATGATCCCAGAGTTTATCCATCTTTCTCTTCCCTGAAGAGAGAAGGTTTTTTTGACAATTGCTAATGTCAATCGAGTCGCCAAAAAACTGTCTAACTTACAAACTCGCAACACTGTAACACTTGCAAACTGACAATATACAATGCAAGTTACAAGTGTTGCAGTAGGGATGTTTCGAGTCCGGGAGTTATAGTTGCCAACCCAAAGTCTAACATCTATCGGTAATTGACAACATTGATATCGGTATCGGCATTTCTCAGTTGCGATAGCTGAAGGTGCAGGAGTCACCCTCGTTCTCGCGGAAGATTTCATCCCACTCGCGAGGCCGTTCCTCGCCTTCTTTAAGGGGAGACGGGAAGAAAAAGTCGCTTTGCTTTAGAGATACGACTGCGCGATCTTCGTAGGAGCGCATTATTGCAAAGCCGATTGTTCCCCACCATCCCGTTGACGGAACGCACACCTCGCGAGTGACATGGCGTTTAGAAAAACCGCTGTAGTACCAGTTCTTTATCCATTGATGCTTGTGTCCATAGACATATCCTACAAAATTAGGATTGTCTTCAAAGGTGGCTCGGATATCTTTGCCGTTTATGCGGAGCTCGCAGGGCGGATGGTGTGAGCCGATGATAAAGGGGCGCTTTGATTCGGCGGCAGCCTTGCAGAGCCATTCGGCCTGTGCTTCGTCAAGGATACCCTCAACGGCATTCCAGCCGCCTTCATCGCCGATCTCCTTGAGGGAGTCCAAGAGGAAGAGGTCAAGTGTGCCGAGATCAACGGCAGCGGCGGCGCGTCCGGGAACTGGTGAGCGCTCAAGACTTTCAGGGTGGTACCTGAAGAAGGAATCGCGATGGTCATGATTGCCAAGCGTTAGTATCAGGTCAATGCCGGCATCGCGAATTCTGTTTAATTCATCCATTGATTCTTCGTAATCGGCTGAAAGTCCCTTCCAGAGTGAAATATCGCCAAAAATGACAACACGGGCGGGCAGGGGGTCCATCGCCAGTATTTGGTCTACAGCATTTACGAAGAGGGGATTTTGGTAGACAGGCTGTCCGGCGACCTCTTTGCCGCTTACATGGATGTCTGAAAGAAAAATCGAAAGATTCTTGTCAAATTTTTTTTGCATCGTAAACTCCAAAGGTTTTAATTAAGTTTACAATTCTTTTCCTTTAAGCGCAAGCGTTGTTATGAATCCATAGGGTAGCTTGGAACGGGAGCTAGGTAAGGTTGCGGTGTGACGCTGCTAATGTGATAATGCCGCCAACGGAAAATGAATAACTCTAATTGACATAAACGAACGAATTAAATAAACTATTATAGTGTTTTTATCTTATGCATCGAGAGTGTTTCCGTTGCAGTTTTGTTGGAGTATTATAAAATGGCAGACAAATCACTTTACATCAAGCCGCCGCTTGTTGTTCGTGCTTTTGATTGGACAAAGCACAATCCTAAAACCCGTAAGACGATTGACGCATTTTTCGTCTCTGAAGAGGTTACTGCAGTAAAGAGGCAGATGGTAGAGGTCGGTCAGCGACTCTACAAGCGTGAATATGTTGATGGAAACGGCGGCAATCTTTCTGTTCGCGTTGCCAAGGATCTTGTGCTATGCACTCCTACATTGTGCTCAAAGGGCTTTATGACCGTTGAGGATATCTGCCTTGTTGATATGAAGGCAGGTCAATTATGCGGTTATCGTCCTGCAACCAGCGAGGTGAGAGTTCATATCGCCATGATGAAGGCCGGTGGCGTAAATGCTTGTGTCCACGCTCATCCTCCTTGCTGCAATGCCTTCCTGCTGGCTGGTATGGTTCCTCCAAACGGTGTTAATCCTGAGGCCGACATTTTCCTTGGTCAGATTCCTTTGGCTCCATATCAAACTCCTGGTACACCAGAGGTCGCTGCATCTGTTGCAGAGGCTGCAAAGCAGTCCAATGTCGTCTTTATGGAGAACCATGGCGTTATTTCAGGTGCTGCCGATATTGAGGCTGCGGAGTGGTATCTTGAAAATGCGGATGCCTATTGCAAGATGCTTCTTTTGGCGGGTCTCCATAAGGGCAGAATCAATCAGGTTAAGGAAAAGTATCTTGATGCCTTCCTTTCAATCCGCAAGGCAAATGGCTTGGTTGTCCCCGAAGGTCAGCCTCCATATAATATGCGTGAATTCGCAGGCTACCGTATGGGACAGTCGGGCGAATAGTCTTTCAGGTCTTTTACAGTAAGGAGTTTTATAATGAGTTTTGCTGAAGCTAAAGCCAAATATGCAGCAATCGGTGTTGATGTAGAGGCTGCTCTTGATAAGCTTTCCAAGGTTCCTGTCGCGCTTCATTGCTGGCAAGGTGACGATGTTATCGGCTTTGACCATGACGGTCCTCTTTCTGGTGGTATTCAGACAACTGGTAATTACCCTGGAAAGGCCCGCACTCCAGAGGAGTTGATGGCTGACATCGATAAGGTGCTTTCCCTTTGCCCGGGCACAAAGAAGATAAATATTCACGCCTGCTATGCCATTTTTAAGCCCGGCGAGTGGGTCGATCGTGATAAGATTGGTCCAGAGCACTTTGCCAAATGGGTAGAGTTTTGCAAGGCTCGCGGTCTTGGTGCTGATTTTAATCCAACATTTTTCAGCCATCCCAAGTGCGATCCTTTGACTCTCTCAAGCCCCAATGAGGAGACTCGTCGTTTTTGGATTGAGCATGGCAAGTGCTGCGTTCGCATTGCACAATATTTCGCGGAGGAGCTTGGTCAGCCCTGCGTTCTAAATCTTTGGGCCGGTGATGGCTTTAAGGATATTCCTGCCGACCGTCTTGGTCCCCGTCAGCGTTATCGTGCATCATTTGATGAGATTATCGCAGAACCATTTGACAAGTCAAAGGTTTATATTACCGTTGAGGCTAAACTTTTCGGTATCGGTGTTGAGTCATATACCGTCGGCAGTAACGAGTTTTGTCTTAAGTATGCCGCAGCCAACAAAGATAATGGCGTGATTTCCTTGATGGATGCAGGCCACTATCATCCGACTGAGGTGATTTCCGATAAGATAAGTGCTCTTCTTACTTATGATGATAAGATTGCTCTTCATGTTTCTCGTCCTGTCCGTTGGGATAGCGACCATGTCGTAATCTTTGATGATGAGACAAAGGAGATTGCTCGCGAGATTGTCCGCTGTGATGCTCTTGACCGCGTCTTTATTGCTCTTGACTACTTTGATGCGTCAATCAATCGTATCGCGGCATGGACGACGGGCTTCCGTTCAATGCAGAAGGCTCTGCTTTATGCATTGCTTCAGCCATGCGAGGAAATGAAGGCTCTTCAGGATAAGCAAGATTTTTCACGCCTTCTTGTTATGCAGGAGGAGCTTAAGTTTTATCCCTTCGGCGAAATTTGGGAAGAGTATTGCAATCGCTCTGGAGCTCCTGCCGATGGAGCCTGGTTTGAGGATGTTCTTGCATACGAGCGTGATGTCCTCTCGAAGCGAGCATAATTTTTGCATATATATTAAAAAAGGCAACCTCCGTAAGGATGGTTGCCTTTTTTTTGCGGTTTTATAGGGCAAATTGCCATGGGATGGCTTTTATGTCGTGCGTTTCAAGTGGGATGGGCCTCTCTGTAATTTGCTTATGGTGGCAATAACCGACTATGAGTGTGTCTTTGCGGGTATTTAGGAGGAGTCTGTCGTACCAGCCGCCTCCGTATCCGAGGCGTGCCCCGTCGGCATTGAAGGCTAATCCCGGTACGAAAATCAAATCAAGGTTTTCGCTGTTTATTAAATGTGGGGATTTGGGCTGGGGGATTCCCATTGGTCCTGTCTCGAGGTCGGTTTCTTCGGCGAAATGTGCAAATCGGTAGCAATTTTCGCTTTCTATCCAAGCGGGAATGCAGATTTCGCAATTAGCCTCTCTTAAGACTTTAATCAGGTTGTCTGTTGAGAGCTCTGTCCCAATTGAGATGTATATAGCTACTGATTTGACTGATTGGTTTGTTGAGAGAAATTCTGATAGTTTTTGAGACGCCAGTTGTGCCTCAAGGTTCATTTCTTCCTGAGAAATCGCTGCACGGACTTTTCTGAAATGGGTTCTAAGTGTTTTTTTGCTCGTTTCCATTGGGATACTCCCACGCCGCCATGCGTTTTGCGATGGTATCTTCATAGCCTATGTTGGTGGGCTTGTAGTAGCGTGCCGATGTGGGGATGTAGACTTGTTCTACATGGTGGTCGGCATAGTCGTGCGGGTAGAGATATGGTTTTGGCTCTTCTTTCCCGGCAGCGGAGACATGAACATTTTTCAGATGCTCGGGGACGGGAAGAACTCTGCCTTGGCGGATATCTTCTGAGGCAGCTCCTATCGCCAAGTATGACGCATTGGATTTGGGCGCTGTTGCAAGGTAGGTTACCGCTTGAGCAAGGACGATTCGAGCTTCTGGCATGCCGACAAAATCAACGGCATGATATGCGGAAACGGCTATTGTCAGTGCTCTGGGGTCGGCATTGCCAATATCTTCACTGGCAAAAATAACCATTCTGCGGACGATAAAGCGAGGGTCTTCTCCTGCGTCAAGCATCTTTGCGAGCCAATAGATTGCCGCATGAGGGTCGGATCCGCGCATACTCTTAATAAAAGCGGAGATTGTGTCGTAGTGCCCATCTTCATTGCGGTCATAGGCAATCATCTTTTTCTGGACGCAATCCTGCATTATCGCAGTATCGACGATGACTGAACCGTTTTCATTTTTTGGCGTACTGCGAACGGCTACTTCAAGGGCTGTCAGGGCTCGGCGGGCATCGCCTTCGCATATTTCAGCCAAGAAGGATACAGCTTCATCGGAGACTTGCGGCTTGAAGGACGCCAGACCTCGCTCTAAATCGGAAAGGGATCTGCGAATTAGCGTTTCTATTGACTTTGCGTCAAGAGAATGTAATTCAAAAACTAGGGAGCGCGAGGTTAGCGGCGTGTTGATGAATATCTGCGGATTGTGGGTGGTGGCTCCGATAAGTGTCACTGTACCATCTTCAATATATGGCAAAAGGACATCCTGCTGAGCTTTATTGAAGCGATGGATTTCGTCGACGAATAGGACCGTTCCTCTAACGCCGAGCATTGTGCGAGCCCCTTCGCATACGCTGCGGATTGCTGCGACATTGCTTGTGACACCGCTGGCCCGTTCAAATCTGCGACATGTAGCTTTGGCAATTACTTCGGCAAGAGAAGTTTTTCCGCAACCGGGAGGACCATAGAAGATTAAGTTGGTTAATCGGTCCGCTTCGATAACGCGTCTAAGGAGGCGACCTTCACCTAGGATGTGCTCTTGACCTACAACTTCATCAAGGGTGCGCGGGCGCATCCTTGCAGCAAGGGGAACGGCGACGGAATAATCTGCTTCATCAATGTCGCCATTTCGTTTGGTACTGGCAAATAAATCATCCATCGGGAAGGGGACTAAAAAACAAAAGCCGCGATAAACGCGGCCTCATTGAAGTTGATGGAGGCGTGGATCGGAGTCGAACCGATCTAGAAGGATTTGCAGTCCTCTGCCTAACCGCTTGGCTACCACGCCATCAAGATATAAATACTATATCAAAAGAATGGCTATATGTCAAACAAAAAATCTATTTCAGGATGAAATTCGCAAATGTCGGATAGATTTTTTCTGCCAGAAATTCATTTCGGGCAAGGTTTGCCGCGCCATTTTGAAGCTCAGAATAGAGTGACGGGTTGTTTATGAGGCGTAAGATTGCCTCTTCCAGCGACTTTGGCGAGTTGGCTTCGTAGGTTATTCCGGCATTGTACTGCCGAATGAGAGATGCACATTCTCCCTTTAAGGAGTTAAGTACCGGTAATCCGTATGATGTATAATCGGGTAATTTGTAGGGGACGGCTACTGCCGACTCGGTGTGCATGGGAATGATTCCTATATTAGCCAGAGATAGTTCGCCACTTAGTTCTTGAGCGTTGAGGAATCCGTGGAAATGAATTGATTTGGAATCTTGCGCCATTTTGCGGAGTCGCATTTCATCGGGACCTGTGCCTACTAGGTCAAGTCTGATATGGATGTTTTTGCTTTCAAGGTTTTTTATGGCGGTGATTACTGTGTCAAGCGCATAGAAGGCTCCCATATTGCCGACATAGATTATCCGCCATATTTTTTCTCTGTTTTGTGTGCGGGGAGTTTGTGTTATCTTTCTGCAGGTATGGTAGAATGATGCCATCGGGACCTTGCTTCCCGCGCTTTTTGCCGCATCAAGATAGTTTTTTGAAATTGCGGTAATTATATCTGCGCCGCAGTATGCTCTGGATGCCGACTTTTGCGCCGGCGCAAAAAAGGGCAATGAAAGAAGGCGTGTCAGGGCTTTGGGCTTAGGCAGAAGTCTTTCAAAGGCTTTTGGCCAAGCGTCCATTATATCAAGGACGATTTTAGAGCCCCATTTTTTTCTGAGGGTATCAGCCGCTTTGTAGGTTGAAAGCGGTGGTGTGCTTACGATGATTATCTCGGGCTTCAGCCCTCCATCGTCAACTGTGTCTATGGCGATATTAAGCCATTTTTTTGCAAAATCACGATGGCTTTTTATCCTTTTCAGGGATATGTTTTTTTTGTATGGAAGAGTCGGTATAAGATGTATCTTGACTCCGTTTGGCATAGTGAAGATTTGAGGCAAGGGTGTGCCGTCAGGTGATTGCCTTTTTGCTTTTTTGGCATGGCTGAAATCGGCGCTCCACCATGTGACGCTGTGGCCTTGTTTGACAAATTCTTCAGCTAAGGAAGCGTAGCGTTGCGGCTTGGCGCCTTCGGCCGGAAGATTGTCGAATGGGTTGCAGATCCAAATCTCAGCCATTTTTATACCTCTCTATGGCATTAAGATATTCGGTGTGAAGCTCTGATGCGGTTTTGTCCCAAGTGAGGTTTTCTTTGATGTAGGCAATGGCTCTTTGCCCCATCGCTTGGCGTTCGCTCGATGGAAGCGCAATCAATTTAACCAGCGCTTTAGAGATGTCGTCGACTGTCGGCTCAACGGTGAAGCCGATTTCTTTCGCGTCAAGCATTTGCCAATAGGAGTTTTTTGTCGCAATCGCAATTTTGCCTAAGGCTAGAGCTTCTCCGACGGTCATTCCGAAATTTTCGCTTTGGGATGGCAGTATTAGAGCATCGCATTTGGATAAAAGCTCCCAGCGTTTATCGTGCGAGACCGGGGGAAGGAATTTTACGGAGTTTTCTATTGCGAGTTCGGAGGCCTGTTTTTTAAGTTCGTTTAGCATGCCTCTTTCGTTTCTTCCGCAAATCGTCAGCGTTGCTCCTTCGTCTTGCGCGCCGGAAACGGCAAAGGCCTTTAGCAGGATGTCGACGCCCTTTAACGGATGGAGCCGTCCCAGATAGAGCAGGTTGTTGGTTTGACCAATGGCGCTTTTGGGGAGGTTGCCCTGCGGCCGCTCTATGCCGCAAGGGATTACGGTGATGCGCGGAGGTTTGCCGTTAAGATAGTTAGTTGCCCATTTTGCTTCAAGCTCGGATGCGGCATGGATAAATGACGCGTGTTTGCAAAGGGTCTGCTGCAACGGCTTAACTAAGGTTTTTTTCCATGCGGAATAGGCAAGCTGTACAGGCGCAAAAGCCCCATGGGGGGAGTGTACATACGGAACAGAATTTCGTTTGGCGATTCTGGCGGCGGCAATCACTGGGTAGGTCCAGCATCCGTGAATGTGGATTATATCGGCTTCCCTTGCATATTTGTCGAGTCCCGAGGCAAAATCTTTGTTGTAATAAAACGGGTTTGCGTTATGGCTTGAAGGGTTCTCTGGGTCGTACAGCCCCGCATTAGTGAAGATATTTACCGTGTCACCTTGGATGGCTTGGGCTTCAGCAAGACTTTGCACGAATAGAGCCAGTCCATTGCCGTCATCTGTCATTTCTGCTAATACATGCAATATACGCATGACGACTAGTCCATGAAGTCAAAGCCCAACTGCCCTGAGACCGTGACCTTGCGTCCTTTTTCAAAGGACGGGTCAGAGGTGTCGTAGATGCAGAATTTCACATCGGGAAAGCGTTTTGTGAGCGCATCCAAAACATAGTCCTGAACCAGCTTTATGTTACCTTGGTCGTCATCTGAAAAGCCGACGCTTACAGGCCGCCAGGTGCCTCCTGTGCGAATCGAGTGTTCTACAATCCGAATGACATGCTCAACAAAGTCGCTGATTGCAAATTGCTTGCGCTTTTCCGGGTGAACAGGCTGATGCAGTTTGCGTTCGAGCCAATCGCTGAAATCAGGTGATGTTACGGCGTGGTAGCGGTTAAGTGAAAGATAATGGTCGAGCTCCTCGCGGTCTGAACCAAAATGCTTTATGCCGTCATAGCAATAACGATAACCGCGTAAATTCGCCATCATCGTTTCGCGTTCTTCATCGGTTAAAACTTCGTTGATAAATGTTTCAACGCCCATCCGCAATGTTGCCGGAGAGTGCCCTCGCGCAGTGACGATAGCAAAAAGACGACCCTCTACAAGGGTTTTGCGGAAGGTCGTAAATGAGGGGCAGGGAGGTGTTTCTCCTGAAAGCACCTTCTTTATTGCCTCGCGAGTCTCTCTTAAAAAGGTGTTGTCATTTGATGAGCCGCTATCCTGAAAGTCTTTGAAGGCTTCATCTCGGCTATTGTTCAGGAAGCGATAATTTTTTGTGTCTTGACGGACTACGCTATATATAGAGGTTGAAACTCTATGCGGTTTCCAAGACCCGTCCGGCTGAAGCTTCTCCAAATGGATGCAGGTCGGCATCTTGAGAATATTGTCATCCCAATCAAAGATGTAGAATTTGAAATCGCGTGTCGCCACTTCGGTATTTACAGGACGATTGTCGTCAAACTTTTTGTCTATGTCGTCTTGTAAAATCTCTATCGTTTGATCAAATCGGGAAAATAGCATTCCGTCACGAATCGTTGCCGGGGTCGGGGTTTGCCCGATTAAGAACATATAGACCCATTTGCAAAAGTCGGCTCCTGCGGCGATAGACATTGGAACGCCACCGCCAAAACGGGGATTTATTTCAGTGAAGCGAAAGATGCCGTCATCTCCCTGAAAGCCTTGAACCGTTATCGGACCGATTGGCTTTAAGAGTGAAATAAGGCGACGGATTTCAGCGACTATCGTCGCATTAAGGTCAATTTGCCCTTTGAGGATTTCTCCGCTTCGTGTCGCGAGGCGTTTGCGCGGAATTGCTGCCATAAAGCGTGAATCAAAGTCGGCAAAGGCATCTATCGTATATTCCTGCCCCTGTTCGCATTTTTGTACTATCGGATTTTTTACATAATCCAGGAAAAAATCCAATTCCCGTTTATTTCTAACCTTAAAGGCGTCTACGCTTGAGCTGCCGTCACGCGGCTTGATGAAAAGGGGAAATTGATAATTTCCATTTGAAAGCTCATTTTCAGAATAGGTCTCCGGAGTCGCGAAGCCGTTTTCCTGCAAAAAGCGTACGGTTTCAAATTTATCGCTGCAAATGGAAATGACATCGGGAGATGAGATTAATACTTTTGCGCCAGTTTTTTCAAAAATCTCGTTTTTTGCTTCAGAGAGGAGTAAAAGCTCGGTATCGATAGTTGGAATGATGATTGAAATCTCATCCTTCTTTGCGATTTCAATTATTGAAGCTATGTAATTGCCGGAGTCTATCCTTGGAATGACGCGAGCTTCATCGGCAAAACGCAATGCAGGCGCAGATATATCCGCATCGCAGCAGAATATCTTCCCATAGATGGATAGCGCTTCTCTCGCGGCAGCGAAGTTTTTTACAAGCTCTACGCGTCTTCCGGCGCATGTAATTAGGATGTTTACCTTGGAATTCATCTCTGTATTTAAGCATAGCAGTAATTCAGTTATCTTTCAAGTAGTCTTGCTCGGTTTATAGGCCAAAAGCGCCCGGCATTCAGCGGTTGATGACTTCAAGGAGCGGATGGTTTTAGGAGTGAAAAAGAAATTTTGTCAGAAGCATAACTATTTTGATATAATTTAATACTTATGAATAAAGATTGGATACTCATTACTGGCGGTAGCGGCTTTCTTGGAATCAATATGGTTAGAAAGCTGCTTGAGCATGGCGAAAAAAATATCCGTATTATTGATATTGCGGAGTTTGACTACCCTGAGCGCGGGCAGGTAGATGCGATTTCTGGCGATGTCCGCGACCTTGATCTTATGCGTAAATGCATGAAGGATGTCAAATGGGTTATTCATACGGCAGCCGCATTGCCGCTTTATTCTGAAAAGGATATTGTTACAACCGAGGTTGATGGTATGCGAAATACCCTTATCGCCGCTGAAGAGGCCGGGGTGGAACGCGTTATCGATATTTCCTCTACGGCTGTTTATGGCGTTCCTGATCACCATCCTCTTTATGAGACCGATAAGCTTGATGGTGTGGGGCCTTACGGTAAGGCTAAAATTTTGGCTGAAGAGGTCGCTGTGGAGTTTCGCAAGAAGGGAATGTGTGTGCCGATTATCCGTCCAAAGTCCTTTATCGGCAAGGAGCGTTTGGGCGTTTTTGTCCTTCTTTACGATTGGGCATATACCGGCCATGGCTTCCCCATGATAGGCAGCGGAAATAACCGTTATCAGCTTTTGGATGTGGAAGACCTTTGTGATGCTATATGGCTTACTCTGACATCGGATGCAAAGGTCGTTAACGATACCTTTAATATCGGTGCCAAGGAATTCACCACGATGAAGGAGGACTATCAGGCTGTTCTCGATAAGGCTGGATATGGCAAGAAAATCCGTCCGTTCCCCGCCAAGCTTGCTATTTTCGGTCTTCGCATCCTTGAGAAGCTTGGCCTTTCGCCTCTCTATATGTGGGTCTATGAAACGGCTTGCGAGGATTCTTTTGTCAGTGTTGAGAAGGCGGAGGCCAAGCTTGGATATTCTCCCCGTTTCTCAAACAAGGACGCGTTGATTCGCAATTACGACTGGTATGTCGAGAATCTTGACAGCTTTAAGAATAAGTCGGGTATTTCACACAGGGTTCCATGGAAGCAGGGCATCCTTTCTCTTATCAAGCATTTCTACTAGTTGTCAAGCCGGCTTGTCGCCATGTCTAAATCACGCCGTTCTGCAAATAAAAAAAAGGGAATACGGGCTAATTTGGCGCGCCCTGAGGTGGATGTCACTTTACGCACATCTCTTTACTCTGTTTTTGCCATCGCCGCCGGTGCTGTCGCCATTCTTTTTATGCTTGGCACAGATTACCTGTACGATAATATCTATCCGGTATTGAGGTCAATGGGCCATGTTGAGCTGATTTTCGGCAGCCTTGTCGCTATTGTGCTTGGCGCATTGCTTGTGGGGCTTCTCCAGTCGCGTTATCTTCCGGAACGGCGGCCTAACGCTATTCCTGATTTGAAGGTTTTTTATGCTAAGCCAAATGAGCGGTTTTCATTTAGGCAGGTTATAATAAATCTTGTTGCCGGTATTGTCAGCTTGGGCAGCGGAGTGAGTCTTGGTCGGGAGGGACCGACGGTCTTTATGGGCGGTGCTATTGCAACGGCTTGTGCTGATGCCATGGGGATGAAGTCTACCCGTCGTCGTCGTTTGGCTTGCGTTGCCGGCGCGGCTGCCGGTCTTGCCGCCGCTTTTAATACTCCTATCGCCGCTGTGACATTCGCATTGGAAACTATTACCGTTCGTTTTAATGCTCGACAAATGGGCGGTATTCTTATTGCTGCTGTTCTTGGAGCATGCGCAAGTTGGCTTGTGATCGGTCGTCACCCGTCGTTTCTTGTTCCTGAACTTTCGTCTCTTTCGGTGACTGGTTATGTTTTAACGCCTTTTGTTGCATTGCTTGCGGCAATGGTCGGTGTCTTTTTTCAGCGTCAGACCTTGCGTGCCCGTCTCTTTGCTAAGACAAAAACGAGCCTTGGCCCGTTTCTTAAACCGCTTGTCGGTGGCTTGCTTGTATGGGTAATCGCTATTCTTACTTATTATTTGTCAATGGCCATGGGGGATGCAAGACTAGGTGTTTTCGGTATGGGCTTTGACGATCTCGAGGCCGCTCTTGCCAATGAAATCCCATGGTGTGTCGCTTTACTGCTTTTGTTTGCCAAATTGGCGGCGACATCGTTGGCTTGTGCTTGGGGATGCAGTGGCGGTATTTTTGCTCCAACGCTCTTTTTCGGTACAATGACCGGTGTTTCGATTGCCGGCTTGGCTACGCTGTTCGGAGCTGATTTGGGTGATCATGGTATGCTTCTTTTGGCATTTGTCGGGATGAGTTCATGCTTCGGCACCGTTGTCAGAACTCCGCTTACGGCTCTTCTTATCGTCTTTGAGATGACTAGCCGCTACGAGATAATCCCGCCGCTTATGATCGCGACGGTTATCAGTCAGGCGTACGCCTATTATTTCAGCGACAAACTTAGTATTTATGATGCGATTCTACGCCAAGACGGCGTGGAGCTGTGATTTGCGGCTATCAGATTCCGCGTTCTTTTTTGATGGTGTCCCAGGCAGCGTTGATTCGTGACATTTGTTCTGTCGCTTTTGCCATCAATTCTTCGGAAAGTCCTTGTGCCTGCAGTGCGTCGGGATGATACTTTTGCGCCTTTGTACGGTAGGCTTTTTTTAATTCTTCGTTTGAGGCGTTCTTGTCGCATCCAAGTGTGGCGTATGCGCTATCAAGGTCGTCTTTGTTATTTTGATGCTGCCTGTAGCTGTTTTCGTCGTTGGATCTACGGTAGTGCGCTTGCCGTTTGGCTTGCTGAAATACAAATAAGAACGGATTGATGCGTAAATGGTGTGTAAGAGTTCTGAGAATTGACAGTTCTGCGTCTGTTATCGAGCCGTCAGCGAGTGCCAAATCCCACAGGATGTCGTACAGGATTTCGCGGATTTCAAGATTAGGCTGCGCGCTGGTGAAGGAGTCGGCATATTCGAAAATAGTGTGATTGTCATCCTTTGCTTTTCTGAAGACGCGAATGCAGTATTCTCTTTTTTCAGGTGTCAGTCCCAGTCTTTGAAATGCCCTTTCGGCACTTTGAATCTCAGCCATTGAGATATGACCGTCAGCTTTGGCGAGTTTCGCCATCATCGCCGCCATTCCTGCCAAGAAGACGAGCTCGTTCTCCTTAGCGTCGCCGATTGCCTCTTCAGCTTCTTTTCTCTCTCGGCGACGCTCTTCGATGATGCTGCCGATGACAGTGGTTATCAGTATTCCCAGTGGCCCAATGCCTAAAATTCTGCCAAGCAGGAATCCCAGTCCTGCGCCTAACCATCCCATAGTAGAATCCTTAATTCTAGATGTGTTCTTCAAAACCTCTGAAGCCGACATTTAGGTCGTGAAGTGGTGCAATCAAAGTTCCAAGCGGCGTGCCTTTTGTATGCTCTGCAAGGGCATTGACATCTTTTGGAAAGCACTTGCCGCCGTAGCCGCGATTACCATCAGGGCCGGGAACGAAGGTGTGTGTGTCATTTATGTAGCCTGACAGGAGGCAACCGCGTTGAACCTTGAGGTAGTCAGCCCCGAAACGGCGGCAGTAGTCTTCAATGCAGTTGAAGTATGTGACTTTTAACGCTCCAAAGACATTATGGGCATATTTTGTGATTTCGGCTTCAAATGGCGTCATCGTCACATAGTATTTGCCGGGGAATATCTTTTTGAGCAGTTCCTCTTCGCCGGTAAATACCATTGGCTGGCGCTTGAAATCTTCAATGTATGTGCGTTCCGTAAGAAACTCAGGCATAAAGCGGACTTGATGACCGGTTTCTTTTGTCAGAAGCTCTGAGGTGCCGGGTAAAATAGTCGTTCGGACGAAGACCGGCTTGTTTGGGAGCTTTGAAATAAGTTCTTTCATCAATGTGAGGTCTTGTTTGCCTTCATCATTTGTAGGAACATGTATTTGCAGAAAATATACATCTGCGCCTGAGATGTCGTCATTCATCCCCTTGGGAGGGTCGCTGACGACAATTTTCACATCTTTGTTGTTCTCTTCAAGCCATGCCTTCAACGCACCGCCGACGAATCCACATCCGATAATTCCAACGGTAATCATTATTAGAAACCTCCAAAAGTGTTGATAGAACGATACAATCTTGACCGACATTTCTTTCCATTATATAACTTTTTCTTAAAAAAGTAAAAAAATAGCGAATGAAGCGCACCTGTCCACATAGACGGATGTGGCCGCCGGAAGAATAGCGCTCGGTTTAATGATATACGCAAGGGCAACGCAGCATTGCTGCTAATGCTACCTGCGAGGGATTGTGTTGTGCCTGTAGAGGTAGTACAGGACGAGGTCTGTGCCGATAATTATGAAGTTAAGGACATAGAGCCAAACGCGCCAATCATATTCGGGCGATGTAACCTTGTAGAGAATACCTGAAACATAGCCCATTTCAATAAGTACCATAAAGAGCGGGCTTTTGCCTGCAACGATATGTGTGCGAAGTGCCTTGATAATTGAAAAAGGCCAGCTTGATGCAAAGCACAAGAGCATGATAACTTCAAAAATCGCCATTTTATTTCCTTCTTAAGGTTGGATTGTTCTTTATCTTGACGCAAGAGCCTTCCTGACGAGTTCGTCGGTGTGACTCTTATCAGCACCGGCCTCAATTGCCGCAAGAACCATTTTGTACGCCTGTTCCTGTGAGAAGCCAAGCTGGGAGAGCGCCAATACGGCATCGCGTGTATTGGCGTCGACGGTGCTGGTGCTGTTTGGCGATGCCATAGCTTCAACAGGGTCGATTTTGCCTTTGAGTTCAACAACGATGCGCTCCGCCGTTTTTTTACCGACGCCCTTTACAGTTCCTAATCTTTTGGCATCGCCATTGACGATGCAGCGTCGGAAGTCCGTGATTGACAGACCGTCAAGGACGGCTATCGCGAGCTTTGGACCCACTCCTGAAATCGCAAGCAGGAGGTCAAAGATCTTTCGTTCATCTTTTGATGCGAAGCCGTAGAGTTGTTCGTCGTCTTCTCTAACTACATGACGGGTGTGAATACGGCACTCTTGCCCTATGGAGGGGAGCTCATTGTAGGTGCCGATGGTGATTGTCACTTCATATCCGACACCGCCGCATTCAATAATTGCGGAATTAGGCGCCTTTTCAAAGAGAATGCCATGGAGCATCGCTATCATTTGTTTTCCTTGTGGAGATTTTGGTAGGCTTCAAAGCCTTCGGTTCCCATGTAGCGTTTGAGTATGCGATGGTCGACATCGGGAATGTTTACGGTTATGAATCCATCAAGACAATAGTTAAAGGCAGGGTCGACATTAAAGCAGACGATTTTACCGCCCATCTTTACATATTGCCTTATCAGGACGGGGATGTTCTTTTGGTCAGGCTCAATGTCCTGGATTATTTTTGCTGTCGTTTCAAGGTCTGCTATGTATTGCCTGTAATCAGAATGCATCCATTCGGCATTTTTTAGCGGTTTTGGCGCACAGCGGGACTTGACTAAGGCGGCGAGATCCGATCTGTAGCTGGAGAGCTTGAGCGAATTCATAAGCATCCACTTTGAAGCGTCAAGGAAGTCATTTGAGATGCTCACTGGACCAAAGAAGCTTTTATAATGCGGGTTTTTGGCAACGAAAATGCAAAGCCCTTTCCATAAAAGCATTAGGGATGAATAGGCGCGCTGGTATTCCTTGCGAACCCATGAACGACCAAGCTCGATTGCCGGCTGGAGTTTTTGGACGAAGTCATCTCCATAGTTAAAGCAGGTATGAGAATAAAGCCCCTTTACGCCGAGCTTAGGCATAATTTCATCGGCAAGCCCGAGTCGATAGGCACCAATTATTTCCTTTTTTTGTGGATTCCATACAAACAGATGCCGATAATATTCATCGTATTGATCGATATCTATTTCTGTTCCTGTTCCTTCACCGACATCTCGATAGGTTATTTCGCGAAGTCTGCCGATTTCGCGAAGCGTTTGAGGAATCTGCGCCGATTTGGCGCAATACACAATCAAATCATCACCTTCACAGAGTGTGTTCTCAAGTGGAAATGCCGCAATTTCAGCCTCAATCACTTCTGCCGGTATCGGGTCTATAATCTTCTCTTGCGCCGTTACGCTTGTTTGTGAAGAAAGCGTTTGTTGCGTCTTAGCGGTAGGGCGTTCCGCCAAGGCATAAGAACGAAGGCGCATAAAGTTTATGAGCTTTTCATCGGTGTCGTAGATTTCCGTTTCCTGCGGCAAAATCGGTTGACCGATTTCAATGTGAATCGTCTTCGATTTTTTGTTTACAAGCTGCTTGGGAAGTTGTAATGTGCGTAGACGAGGATGTATAAGCCCGAGGAGATTGAATAATTTGCCGTTGTTGCCGCAAATATGCATTGGAATAATTGTGGCCCCTGTGCGGCGCGCCATTTTAGCTATGGTGGAACTCCATATGTTGTCGCGGACGAGTTTTGATTTTAAGTCTATGCTGGACACCTCACCGGCAGGGAAGACACCCAACAGATGTCCCTCCTCAAGCCACTTTATGCATCCCTTCATTGATTTAAGATTGTTCTTTTTTGCCTCGGAACCGCCAAACGGGTCGACAAAAAAGAAGTCTTCACGGAATTCCGGCATTAGGGAAAGCAGGTAGTTAGCCATCACCTTTGCGTCAGAGCGATATTGCTCAAGTAATGCCAGAAGTATAACACCCTCAATGCCTCCGAAGGGATGGTTGGAGACGACAATTACCGGCCCTTCTTGGGGAATGGGATTGTCGAAAGGAGCGTTAATATCCCATTTGACATCCATATAGTCAAGAACTTTTCTTGAGAAGGAGATATCCTTGTCATTTGCTCTTGCGCCGTTGTATATCTCGTTGAGACCTTTGAAGCACAAAAGCTTCTCAACGAACGGGCGTGAGATTTTTGCCATAGTCCTTAGAAGAGGGTTGGATATCTTCTTAGGATCTATCCTGAAGATGTTTTCGTCTGTAGTATTCATTTTGATTCAATTATTATAGCAAATCTTTGGGATAAGGGCTATTTGTCGACTAGTTTGTCCAAGTCGATATCATAGCCAAAGACGATTAACCGATCGGTCGCCAGAACCTGTTCGGTCCCGCTGGGAATGAATGTTGTGCGGGGAAGACGGGGGTCTGCCGTCAGGCGTCGTATGGCAAGGATTGTTATTGAATATGTTTGCCTTACGGCACCTTCTGCGATTGTTCTGCCAACAAGCTCAGAGGGAGGCTCGATTTCTGCGATAGAGAGACCGTCGGCGATTTCAAAGACATCTACAGCCGTTCGCGAAATCAGCGATTTTGCAAGAGACTGGGCTCTGTCGCGGTCAGGATAGATCACAATGTCGGCTCCAATTCGCTTTAGAACCTTGCGATGCACTTCAGAAACGGCACGGGAAATTACGGTCTTTACGCCAAGCTCCTTGGCATTGACCGTTGCCAAAATGGAGCCCTCCATGTCACCGGCTATGCAAACCACGATTTCATCGCACTCGTCGAAACCGGCCTCCTTGAGTACGGCGGGATTGGTGGCATCGCCCTGAACAACTCTTGTTACGATGTCAGCGAAAAGGTTGACACGATCTTCATTTGAGTCGATAAGGAGCAGTTCCACATTTTCTGAAGATAGACTTTCGACCAAAGCCTGGCCGAAGCGACCGCAGCCTATAATGCCAATTCGTTTCATCCTACAATTACGCCTTCCTCTGGGTATTTTATGGTGGTTGGTGTGTTATTGGAGCGTCCAACGGAGAGAGCCACAGCAAGCGGGCCGATGCGCCCGATATACATTGCGGCAATGATTATAATGCGCCCTGGGGTTGATAGCATGGGTGTTTCGTTGAGTGAAAGCCCCGTTGTGCTCAGAGCTGAAATCGACTCAAAGAGAATCGGAATCGGAAGATTCGATGCTGTCGTCTGCTCTGTGACGAGCAACAATCCTATTACCAAAACATTGAAAAAAGCCGAAAGCATAAAGACGGCTATAGCACTGCGAATGACCGCTCCGGGGATGGTGCGGTTTTTGAAGATTGTGGCATTTTTATTTCGGATAATCGCTATTGTCGTCAGGATAAGAACTGCGGCTGTTGTCGTTTTCAGACCGCCGGCCGCAGAGCCGGGTGCACCGCCGATGAACATGCCCAGCATAGTTGCAAATTGAGTTGAAAAATGAGTGTCGGTCATATCAACGGCTGTAAATCCGCTTGTTCTTGAAGCAAATGCCTGAAATGCCGATATGGTAATTTTTTTCATAATGCTCAAACCATTAAGGGCATTGTCCCATTCTGGAATCAGGAAGGTGAAAAATCCGGCAATACCTAGGATAATCGCCATGCGGATTATAAGTGCGCTATGTATAGAGAGATGGCTGCGTCGGACCTTTTTTCTGTTCAGCGGACGCAACTGAAGTATCTCTGAAATTACGACGAAGCCCAAGCTTCCGATCATTACAAGCATACAGATCGTAAGAAGTAGAGTAACATCTCCGCATAAACTTATCAAACTGTCAGACTGAAGTGCAAAACCGGCGTTGCAAAATGCTGAAACCGCATGAAAAACGCCATGCCAGACGGCATTTCCCCAATCCAGACCGATAGCCTTGAAGCGCAGTGCCAATATGACAGCTCCGATTGCTTCAACACTTATCGCTAACGAAACTGTGCGAATCAGAAGAGCCTTCAGAGATATTGTTTCACTGCCGCCTATAGTGCCGTTAATGATATTCTCGCTCTTGCATGAGAGGTGCTTGCCGAGAATAATTGCAAAGAAGGTCGCAAATGTCATGATGCCGATTCCTCCCAGTTGTATAAGAGAAAGGATTATGACTTGACCGAATATGGAGAACTGATTTGCAATATCTACGACAGAGAGCCCTGTAACGCAGGTGGCGCTTACCGCTGTAAAAACGGCATTGAGGACAGAAAGCTCGGGGGCCCCAAATTTGCGCGCGTGGGGCGACGCTAAGAGCATTGCCCCAATTGTAATTACGACAAGAAATGTTCCCAGAAGCGTCGCTTCGGGACTCGTGCTTGGGACCTTTTTGAATTTGCGGATGAATTCCAGCCGTGTCATGCTTAATTCGCAGAGCCTCTTTGTGTCTGTTCCGCTTTGAGCGGCTTACCGTCCTCCCCAAGGAGAAGGACCGTATATTTAGCGGTCATCGTGTGCTTTTCGCCTGGCTTAATGGTAATTGGCCTCATTGCGGTATTGGCGGTTTCAACGCAAACGAAATTACGCCAATCGTCATCATTCATATCTGCGGTTCTGGCGGCCTTTTCAATCCAGGGATTCCAGACAACGGTAGAATTACTACCATCCTTCTCAATCGCTATACGGCGGTTTATACCCGAGTCGGTAATGATTGATACAGAATCATGGTGGTGATAGACGCTGTCAGTTTCTTTATCAAAAGCGACAGCACCGCTTTGTAGCTTTTCGCCACCATTAGGAGTTGTGTCTGTGTAGGGCTGTCCGTCAAGACCGGTGACGCTTGTTTTTTCAATATCCTTAACGCGGAAATAGGTATGGAGCGCTTCAGTTATAACGAAAGGCTCCTTGTCCAGGTTTTCGGTTGTCAGTTCAAGCTTTAGAGTTTCCCCCAAAGTAATAGTCAAGGATAAAGCGAAATCGTGTGGCCAAAGCCTATAGTTCGCCTGAGTAGGGGGAAGACCCAATGTTATTGCGGTTTCATCCTTGTCATATTCAGTTCCCAAGACAACCCATTCTTGGGTTCGCGCAAAACCATGACTTGGCAGGCCAGGCGTTGCAGCCGCACCAAACCAGGGCCAACACACAGGGATGCCTCCGCGAATGGCCTTGCCCGGCTCAAGTGACTTATAGCTGTCGGCAAGCCACAGGACAGGAGAGTGACCGGTAGGACGATAGGAGAGCACATGCGCTCCATAGAGCGAAATTTCAACGGCTCCATGAGGCGAGACCAAAACAACAACAGGAGCAGGGGACGCATCGCGAAATGCGATACGCCCAGCAACAGCAAATTTTGAAAGATTATCGTTCATATTCATTTAAGGCTTGCGCCTTGTAGATTAAGTTAGCGGATTTTGTTTGTCTTTTCAATAAAAGACGAAAACAAGGCATTTTGTAATTATACCATAAATTTATTTATTATTACCACTTTTGCGATATCACAGATTTTTCCGAAGTCGGGGTGACTTTTGGAAATATAGCGTATTAACCAGTCTCTCCGTTGTCACCGATATCGCCGGTCAGTTTTAGGCGAGGCATGCGGATGAGGATGAGGTAAGAGGTAAGAGGTAAGAGGTAAGAGGTAAGCTGATGAGGTCAGTTTTAGGCGAGGCGTGCGGAGGAGGATGAGGTAAGAGGTAAGAGGTAAGAGGTAAGCTGATGAGGTCAGTTTTAGGCGAGGCGTGCGGAGGAGGATTTCGACGCGGTTCTATTGACTTGGCACTAAAATAGATGTAGACTAAAAAAGTGTTTTTTAATTTCAGAAATAAGAAGGTGGCAATGAGAAATTTAAAGTGTTTGTTTGCTGCAGTTGCGATTTTTTCGGTTGGCGGACTCTTAGCCGATACCAATATGCTTCATATCGCGACTTCGGTCGCGACAACCTCAGGTATGGAGCCGCCCGTTGGTAATTATGCCGTTCCGGAGGCTGTTACATGCACAGCGCCGGTTAGTGTCGATACAAACGATGTCCGTTATACCTGCACAGGCTATACGCTTGAGACATACGCTGACGGAGTATGGTCGCTTGTTGATACTGTTACCGGTTCAACTTCTTTCAATTGCCCTGCCGATGGTACTCCTCGCCGAATTACTTGGCAGTGGGAGGCTACACACTTTAAGGTGACGATTCAGCTTGTGCCTGCCGATTCAGGTTCGGTTACTGTTGAGCCGGCCCTTCCAGAAGACGGTTATTGCGTTAAGGGTACTAAATTGACTATGACGGCAACTCCTAACGAGGGGCGCGAGCATATCGGTTGGGCGACGGCAAGTGCCGGGTATTATACTTCTCAATTTTCAATGACCGTCAATACTGCTCAAACAATCAAGGTTGGCATGGCAGGCAAGTGGACTTGCAGTGGTAAGACCTTGGCTAACGGTGTGTGGAGCCTTAAGGTCGATGGCGGTCAGATGGTATCTTACTATAGCGGTTTCGGTAAGCTCGATTTAAGCGATGTTTATTCCGATACAGGTATCAAAATCACATCAACCTATCAAACAATATTCCAAAATAATAAAATGATCAAGTTCTTTGTCGCTCCTGATGTGACCAGCATGGGGCAAAGATCTTTTCAGGGTTCGGGCTTGCAGGATGCAAGGGTTTCTGAAAAATGCTCAAAAATCAACACATATTGCTTCCGTGACGCCACTTCCCTTACAAATTTTGAACCCAAGGTAAGTTCTAGCCTTAAACAAATTAGCTCCGACGCTTTTCGCAGTTGCAAAAATCTTGTCGGTGATTTTTATTATCCTAACTTGACATATGTTGGTGATTCTTCATTTTATGAGACAAAGATTTCATCTATTAATTTCCCCAGTTTAACATCAGTGGGGATTAGCGCATTTAATACTTGTTCTTCGTTGACTAATGCCGTTATTGCCGGTTCGTCGATTGGGACATCGGCATTTCAGAGCGCCTCTAAACTTAATAATATCCATTTTACATATTCGGGTTCAACGCCACTGCCTAAATGGATTTTCAGAGCTGCTCCTTCTTCATTAAAAGTGTGGTATCATGGATTAAAGGCGCCGACATCGATACATAATGAGGCTTTTTATCCAAGAAATTCCAATAAGCCATTCACAAGGATATACATAAAAAACGCTGCGGATGAAGCTAATTGGCTAAAGTTGGCAAATTATCTTCTAAAGCCCGGAGAAACAGGAAAGCCCGAGCTTAACGCGTCATATAAGGATGATGCTGATTATCCTGGCCGCACTCGCACAATCGGTCTTAGATATGATACAAGTCTCAATAGCAAGCCTGTTTGGTTTGTAAAATGGCCCGTTGGACAATTCTCGTTTTTTACAGTGCATTAAATTGCCATCTTTGGCATAAATACTGGCTGCATTGCTTTTTGATTTCTTAGAGAAGAGGGAAATAATGAAAAAATCCAAGTCTTTGTTTGTGGCGGCAATCTTTTTGTTGGTTGGCGGGCTTTTTGCCGATACCAATATGCTTCATATCGCGACTTCGGTCGCGACAACCTCAGGTATGGAGCCGCCCGTTGGCAACTATGCTGTTCCTGAGGCTATTACATGCACAGCTCCGGCTAGTGTCGATACAAACAGCATCCGTTATACCTGCACAGGCTATACGCTTGAGACATACGCTGACGGAGTATGGTCGCTTGTTGATACTGTTACCGGTTCAACTTCTTTCAATTGCCCGGCAGACGGTACTCCTCGCCGAATTACTTGGCAGTGGGAGGCTACACACTTTAAGGTGACGATTCAGCTTGTGCCTGCCGATTCGGGGTCGGTTACTGTTGAGCCGGCACTTCCGGAAGACGGTTATTGCGTTAAGGGTACTAAATTGACTATGACGGCAACTCCTAATGAAGGTCGCGAGCATATCGGTTGGGCGACGGCAAGTGCAGGGTATTATACTCCTCAATTTTCAACGACAGTCAATGCTGCTCAAACAATCAAGGTCGGCATGGCGGGTAAGTGGACTTACAGTGGCACGACCATGGCTAACGGTGTATGGAGCTTGAAGGTTAAAGACAATGAGGTGACATCTTATTATAGCGGGTTTGGCAAGCTGGATTTCAGCAATGTCTACTCCGATACGGGGACTAAAGTTACAAAAATTTATAATCAAACATTCCAAAACAATAAAATGATCAAGTTCTTTGTCGCTCCTGATGTGACTTCTTTAGGATCGAGAGCATTTCAATCTTCAGGCTTGCAGGACGCAAGGTTTACCGACTCTCTTAAATCGTTAGGCGGTACATGTTTTTCAGGTGTTACATCTCTTACAAATTTTGAACCTAAGGTAAGTAATAACCTTACATCAATAGGTGGCGAAGCCTTTAAAAATTGCAAAAACATGAGGGGCGATTTGGTTTATTCAAATTTAGTAAGTTCGTCTACCTATTGTTTCTATGGAACGGGGATAACATCTGCAAATTGTCCTAAGCTTTCTCCAAGTACATCTTTCTTTGCTGCGTGTGAATCTTTAACCAATGTCGTAATTTTGGGAACTACGGTAGGAAAGACTTTGTTTTCTGGTTGTACAAAATTGCAAAATGTTCATATACTGTCACCAACGGGGGCATCATCTTTTCCTCAATGGGTATTTAGAGAAACTCCTACTTCATTAAAGATTTGGTATTATGGACGCAAGGCTCCATCTTCAATAGCGTCTGATGCCTTTTTCCCATCGAAAGGT
Organism: Kiritimatiellia bacterium; assembly: GCA_045603485.1. GTDB lineage: Bacteria > Verrucomicrobiota > Kiritimatiellia > RFP12 > JAAYLN01 > RGIG5952. The sequence continues at coordinate 51,290 of JAZUMF010000117.1, forward strand.
GCCCCATATATAAGAATATTTATTAAAAACGGCTATGACATAGAACAGTGGCAAGTCCTTTCAGAGCGAGTCCAAAATCCCGGGGCGACTGGTATTCCAGCTTTGACCACAGCAGATAAAAATATTTCTAACTATCCCGGTCGTACACGCACAATTGGAATCGGTCATAAGGGGCGTGTTAACAGCAAGCCGGTTTGGTTTGTAAAATGGCCTGTCGGTCTCTTTTCGTTTTTAACTCTGCATTAAGTTGCTGTTATTGGCATAAATATTGCTGTAAGTTAAATCATATGTTTTTTTAATTCTTCAAGGAGTTTGCTTATGAATTGCATTATATTCCGCAAGTTGGTTGTTGCGTTGTCTTTTGTTGCGGCTTCTGCAATGGTTGTCACTGCGAAGCCAAAGGATCTGGTTTTGGCCCAGGATAATATGGCACGAGCTGTGATTGTCGTTCCCGATGAGCTTGATCACGGTATGAAGTTTGCCTCCAAGGAACTTGCCGATTATCTCAATAAGATGACGCAAGGTCGTTTTATGGTCAATGATGAAAAGGTGAGCGGTCTTGCTACTATCCGTCTAAAGTATGATGACTTGGGTAATGACGAGGCTTTTTCAATCAAGGTCGGCAAAAAGGAGCTTACGATTATAGGTGGCGGACAACGCGGCCTGGTTTATGGCGTTTATGATTTGCTTGAGTATCTTGGCTGCGGCTTTTGGTCGATGGATAATGAAACGGTTCCCAAGTGTGATACGCTGACAATTCCGGTTGGCTATGAAAAGTCAGATGCCCCCAAGATTTCAATAAGGGCGTCGGATACTCCATTCGGGAGTTTTGAATACCATCTTAAAATTCGTGCCAACTGGTCCCGTATCAGCAATTCGGTTGAGGCTGAGCTGGAGAAGTTTGGTGGCTCAAAGAGCCTTGATATTATGCACTCGATGACGAGATGGTCGTGTATTCCGCACTCTGTTTACTTTGATAAGCATCCTGACTGGTTCGGTTTGATGAAGGTTAAGAATCCTATTTATTGGCCATATATTAAAAAGTGCGGTAAATACAATTGGGATAGTTATGTTCCCGAGAAGCTTCGCGGTGAATGGGTCCGCTGCAAGGCTGTTATATGTACAACAAATCCTGAGATGCGCAAGGAGCTTCTGAAGCGTATCGATAATTATCTTTCGAAGAATTATCCGAGAATCAAGACTTTTTCGCTTTCTCCTGAAGATACTCTTGAGGTCTGTGAATGTGATAATTGCACAGCCGTAGTTGAATCTGATACAGCAAAGACGCCAAGTGTATTGTATATAAATCTCTGCAATTTTGTAGCCGACCACTTTAAGGACAAGTATCCTGAGATGACCTTTAATCTTTTGTCATACGGCTCAACTTTGTGGCCGCCGAATGATACCGAGCGGTTTAAGATGCGTCCCAACACAGGTGTTGCGGTTGCGATGCTTTGGCGTAATCATGGTTTACCTGTAAACTGTGCGGAGCGTTTTTATTCCAGATTTGAGAAATGGAGTAAAATCTGCAATAACTTCTATTATTGGGATTATTACACCTGCTTTACGGCCTATATGAATCCATTCCCCAACCGTTTGATTCTTTCTGATGCCTATAGATTTTATTATGATAATGGCTTTAAGGGCGGCTTTGCTCAAATGTCTCGCAACCGCTTTACCCCATTTGTCGATATGCTATGGTGGGTTAAGGGACGAATCGCATGGGATCCTTATGCGGATGTCAATGCTTTGACGGACTTTTACATTAAAGGTGCATACGGAGCCGCAGCACCTCAGGTCAGGCGAATGCTTGAGATTATGGAGCACGCGCGAAACCGTGAGCGTTCTTTGTGGATGGGATGTTATGTGTCAGATACGACACCTCTTCTTACCGTTGATGATATTATGGAGATATATAAGCTCAGCAGGAGTATCGAAAATATTTTAAGTAAGGATCCCAATAGCGGCAGGCGTTTAGCCGGATGGCGCTTCGGTTGTATCGGCGATTATCTCTATGCTGTGCGCTATCCTGATATTGATGCCACAATAAAGAACAGAAAACTCAGAAAGATTGAGCCATGGCGTAATTACATCAGCCGTGTACATTCGCGTATTAATGATTGGCGAAATTCAAAGGAGATGATGGGTGAGGTTTGTCTTCTCAGTGAAAATGGCCTTAAATCAATCTGGTCGCTTCTTGAAAATGTCTATACAGAGGAGTTTGAGCAGCTTAAAATCGTTCCAAACCAGCCGAATTCATTCTCTATTTCGGCGGATAAACTTAATCCAAAAGCCAAATCAACGACTCTTGAGAAGGATTCAGACGGCACGCTTGTCTCAAAACTTAACTTTAAATGGGGAGCAGACGAGCCTAAGTATATGACGCCGGATTACAGCGAAACCGGCTTTAATGTGACCAATGAAATGGTCGGTACTTGGTATGTCTTTGCCGATGTTCGTGCAGGTGCAACGGTAAGCAATGACGAGGCGACTGCTTATTGCGGCATCTATTCACCTTGGTATATCGGCAACCGCATAGTTAAGAGCGGAACGATGGAGATTGCGTCACGCCGCATCGAGCGTTTGCCCGAAGATACCGGATTCAGGCTTGAATCCCTTGGCAAATGGAGGCTTACGCCAAATACCCGCATTTGGGTTATGCCCGGCATTATGCACCCGACTACAAATGTTGCGGTCAGGGGCTTCCATTTGTTGAAACCGGCTTTGCTCGAGAAGAATTATTATTCTCCGAATGTTTCCAAAACGGCAAAGTGGCCGGTTGTTAAGCGTGATCAGATAGACCGTTACGATTACTGGGTGCTGTCACCTGACGAGGGTACAAATACCATTTCAAAGGGCAAGTATATCCAGCGTTATTTTGGCAGAGCCGAAGGGAAAAAGCATATATTCGCCCGTGTGATAGTCAAGTCTAACGCATGGTTTGACAACCACGCGGCCCGTATTGAGTATGTTCGCAAAGGACAGGTTATTGCCTCTCGTCACATAACATCACAAAAGGGCGACAATGCGTGGCAGCTTGTTTCATTAGGTGAAGTTGATGTATTGGCAGGAGATATTGTGCGAGTGGTCCCAGATTCAAGTTATGTAACTGAGATTTCCTTACGCTCGTTTTATCTTGTGGATCCTAAATACTTTGCATACTAAATGCCATAATGGCAATGCGAAGACTTAAGAATTTCCGTAGTTTTTAGCTTACGCTTACTGCGCATTAGACGAAAGTAGAGTTAGCGTTGAATCGCTAACGCGATTGAAGCATCGCTGGAGCACACACCCGAGGCTTTGCCTCGGTGGCGCATTCGGCGATGCTTCATCTTTACGGGTTTCGTGAAGTGGTAAGGCCTGTCCCCAGAAAAGTTAGTAAATAGGTAATAGGTAATAATGAATAATTTTTGTAGTTTTTAGGTTAAGTTTTTTGTGCCTTTTTCGAAGTACACAAAAGGAGAACTTTTGCAATTTAATGACGGATAAGTTAAAAATTCTCCCGCAAAGAACGCAGAGATTTCGTGAGATTTTGTTCCGCACCGTAATCTCATTTTGGGTGTAGAAAAAAAATAGAATGTTTATTATTTAGGATATTGCGAATGGGAAAGGACTGTCCCCTTATAAATGAATAGTGAATAGTGAATAGTGACGAATGATATTTCGTGTATTTGAAAATGAGATTACGATGCAAAGCGAAATTTATTTGGTGTTTGATAAGTTGTAATTATGTTGATTTTTATGCTAAAGTAGAATCAAAAAGGCCAGTCCCCCAAAAAGTTATCAAGATTGTCTCCAAAACTTCGAGTCTCCTAAATGAAATGGCCTGTCCCCTTAACAAGTTATTTTTAACACAAAGGCGCAGATATACAAAGTTCCATTTCGTAATCCTGTTTAATCTTGTAAATCCTGTCAAAAAACTTTATCCGCAAATCATCACAGAGACGCTGTGATTTTGCAGTTTTGTACTTAGAGATTGTTCGGTGTGTTTTGCGGCTAAAGTTTGCAGGTATAAAAAGGCGGTTTGAGGAATGAATAAATAAGGATGAGTCTATTATATGGGGCGACCGAAATAGGGGTAGATGTTTTTTAATCAGGTATTTTTTGATATAATAACTAGACTTGTTTTTATGGAAGATACCGGCGAAAAAGTACAAAATGGCGATTACAAGGTGGACCTTGGTGTATTCGAGGGCCCGCTTGATTTGCTTTTGTATTTGATTCATAGAGATGAGCTTGATATTTACGATATTCCGATTGAGCGTATCACAAGGCAATATATCGAATATCTCGACGAGATGAAGAGGCTCGATATCAATGTCGCTGGTGAATTTCTAGTTATGGCCGCATCTTTAATGCTTATCAAGAGCAGAACTCTTCTTCCTGTTGAGCGTAGAAATGACGATGAGGAGGAAGAGGAGGAGGATCCCAGACTTGATTTGGTAAGGCAGCTTGTTGAGTACAAAAAATTTAAGGACGCTGCCGGTACTTTAATGGTTCGCGAGGCGGAACAGTCTGAATGTTATTTAGCGGGCGGTAATGTCGTTATCGGTGATAATGTCGAGGATAAGAATGATTTGCGACTTGCCGATATTTCAATTGTCGATTTGGTTAAGGCATTTCAGGAGATTTTGAAGAATCGCCCTGTCGCGCCTGTAAACCATTTGAAGCCGATTGTTTGGAGTGTTCCTGAAAAGATGGAGCTTATCGTTTCCAGCGCCAGGCGTGACGGAGCATTGAGATTTACCACTCTATTTAATGAGAATACTGAATCGGGTGAAATTATTGTCACATTTCTTGCGATGCTTGAGTTGATTAAGCAGCATAAGATTTCTGCCCATCAGGAAGATGCTTTCACTGAAATCGTAATTGTTGCATTTGGAGAAGAGGGAACCGATGGAGACGCCACAAGTGGAATCTAATGATGTCACAATAGATAACACGACTGAGGTTATGGCAAGCATTGCCGAGGCTTCAAGTCTTCGTCAGGTTGTCGGGGCTTTGGTCTTTTCCAGTTCCGCACCAATTTCAGCCGAGGCAATCAAGAATTCCATTCGCAATCAACCGATGGAGCCAGGCGAGTCAAATCCATTTGCCAAGATAACTGTCAAGGATGTCAAGGACGCCCTTGAAGAGATTGCCCTTGACCTTCATCGTTTGGGGCTTGGTATGGATCTGGTGGAGGTTGCAGACGGCTGGCGTTATCAAACTCAAGCTGGTTGCGGCAAGTGGGTGCGCACACTTTTGAAGGCTGATAAGCCTGCCCGTCTTTCTAAGTCAGCTTTAGAGACTCTTGCAATTATCGCATACCGTCAGCCGATTGCCCGTTCTGAAATAGAGGGTATCCGCGGTGTTGCCGTGGATCATGTAATCCGGGCATTGACCGAAATGCACTTGATCAGGATGACCGGGCGTAGCGACCTTCCCGGCAAGCCATTTCTTTATGGCACTACGCCACTCTTTCTTGAGCATTTCGGCCTTAAGAATCTTGATGAACTTGAGGAGCTTGATCCGACGCTTCGTCGCCCCGACACGCAGCCTGTGCAGTCGGAGCTTCCGATTAAGTAGCTTTGCCGCTACTTTTCTTCGCGTGGATCAATCTCAAAGTCGAGATTGTTGAAGAGATCGCGGGTCGCACGGAGCAGGGGCTTGTCTTTGTGACCTGCGACTGTGTAGCGCTGCACGCAAAGGACCATGCACGAGCCGAAAATCGGCGATAACGGACGCAATGCTCTGCCGTATTTTCCAAATAGAATATGGAAAGATGGGACGGGGAGTTCGCGGTTCATGCGAATGGTTGTCTTTACGGCGTCAGGAAGCTGGTCTTCTCTTTCAATGTTTTGGGCGACTTTGATAAAGTCGGCTCCGCGGGCTGCCATCGATTTGGTGCGCTTGAGAACGATTTCGCTATCGAAGTAGGGACCGAACTGGTGATATGAGCTCAAGACCTGGGCTCCCTCGGCATGAACTGCGGCGGCGAATGCTTTTTGTTTGGCAACTGCCGAGCGAAGGTCGGTATAGCCGCAATCGGGGTCTGCAAGTCCAAACTTCTTTCCGTAAATATCAGCTGGCATATCGACGCATGCGGCACCCGCAAGGACGGCCTCGAACTGGAAGTCCATAAGCTCTTCACTTGTCAGATTGCGGTCGTATCGGTAGTTTAATGACATTACGGGACGGTCTTGCGTCATATCAAAGATGCGCTTGAGAGATTCGCGGTTGCGGTATTGTTCTTGAAGTTTTTCGGTATGGAGCAGGAATCCGTCAGCACCGTCAAAGATGGCATTACGAATAGTCGCCTGGAGCTCTGCCGGATTATCATCCGTAAGCGAGCAGACGAGTATGGGGCGCTTGCCCTGTTGCTTAAATAGTGGTCGTGACATGGTTTGTCCTTTTTTGGGGATTTAAGTGAGAAGATTTCCGCCATCGATAAAGAAATTGGAGCCATCGATAAAAGCTCCGTAATCGGAGGCTGTGTAAAGGATGAAGTTTACAATTTCAATAGGGTCGGCAGCGCGGCCAAGCAAGGTGGGCATTTTGGACATCGCCTGACGGGTTAGCACCGGCCCTGGCGATACGCAATAAGCTCTTACACCATGGGCTGCACCAGCCTTGGCGAGACCTTTTACAAAGTTGAAGAGACCACTCTTGGCTGTTCCATACATCGAGCCTCCGCCATCACCATCCATGCCGGTCACGGAGCCGAGGCAGACAATAACGCCGCTGCCTTGCTTTACCATTGCAGGCATACATGCGCGGGAGAAATAAATGGGGCCTTTGAGGTTGACATCCAAGCCCCAGTTGATTACCTCAACGGGTTGCTGGTAAAAAGGAACAGGGCTCTTGCAGCAGCGAGCCTCATTACCTCCCGCAAAACAGATAAGAAGGTCAATCTTGCCGTAATTCTCAAGTGCTGCAGCGGCGGCTTTTTCGGCATCGGAAAATTCGCGGACATCGGTTTGTACGGCAATTACATCGCCGCCCTCATCTTTGATTGCCTGAGCAGCCGCGTTGAGGGATTCAATGTTTATATCGCACATAACGACCTTGGCTCCCGCCTTTGCCAGTTCCTGCGATGCCAGCAACCCCATTCCGGAGGCTGCGCCCGTTATGACGGCAACCTTGCCGTCATAGTTTAGTTCAAGTATTTTCATGGTGGTATCCTTATTAAAGATGTTCTGTCGGTTTATGCTCTCCGCCGTCCTCGAGACATGAGATGGAAACATTTTTTAACTCAAGGCCATCAACATTGCGGGCGAGCATTCCCGTTAAACCGGCAACGGTGACATTTTCAAGGACGACTCCGTCAATGTGCTGCTCGGGAAGTCCGCAAATGTAAATCGCCTTTCCGTAAAGGGTGCGAAGGTTAATGTTGCGCATTGTGATTTTGCCGATGTACGGAGTTTGAAGTGTCACGGGCTCCGGTGTCATCGGATCGTAGTCTTCAATGCCGTAGAATTGGTCTATGTAGATAGCACCCCTGAACCAGACCATTTCACGAATTTCAGGGTATTCGTTCAGGAGGTTGCAGTCTTCGTATGTGATGCGCTCGATATGTCCACCTCGAACTCTGCGGTTTTTGAGGCTTGCTATGCTGTAGGAATTGTGGTAGTTGCAGCCTTGAACATAAACATCATAGACGCCGCCAGCCGTTTCACTGCCCATTGCGACGCCAAAGCCATAGTAAAATTCACAGCTGCTTATCCAAATGCGTTCACTGGGAATGCCAACATCTCTCCCTTCGTCATTTTGTCCTGACTTGATTGCAATGCAATCATCCTGAGTTTCGACGCGGGAACTTAAAATCGCGACATCTTTACATGAGTCGATATCAATGCCGTCGCCGTTGTGAAGCCCGTAGAAATTACCGTCCTTGTCAACGCGGTTTATGAGCGATATGGAATTGATTGTCACATGGTCGCAGAAGACGGGGTGAAGACACCAAAATGCCGCTTCTCTGACGGTAACGCCTTGGAGCAGAAGGCGCGAAACATTGCGAAGGCAAATCGCGCTGCCGCGTTTTGCGACTGTGCTATGCTCCTCAGGAAGGAAGAGATTTTTGCCGTTGGCATCAATTGTCCCGTCTCCATAGATGCGAATGTCGTGATACTTGCCGTCCCCTGGAGGAGTGTTAAGAAGGCTTGCGTGGTTGAATTGCTCGCGTCCCTCATAGCGGTAGGTAAATGGAGGATAGTCATCTGGGTTGGCACTGCCAAAGAGGATTGCACCTTTTTCAAGTTTAATAGAGGTGTTGGATTTAAGGAAGAGGGCGCCGGTAAGCCACTTGCCCTCAGGGAAGACAAGGGTGGCTTTTGCTTCAGCACATTCGTCGATAGCCTTTTGAATTGTGGCTGTATTAAGATGTTCACCATCGCCGACCGCACCAAAATCGGTGACGCAAACCTCTTTGAATTCTGCTGGAATAACGACGCGCCTGATGGTGCTCCGCTTAACAACATCACCATTATCGTTTAACGCTTCAACTCTAACATGATGAGTTGAGTCAGGGGAAAGGGTGCTTATGGTGGCATCAAGCTTATTTGTGGTAATCGTTACGGCTTCATCAATAAGCACATTGTATTTTGATGCACCGAGTGCCTTTGTCCAATACATTGCAAAGCCATTGGGAAGCAAAGACTCTTCCAGAATCGTAATGGTCATTTAATACTCCTAAAGGGTGTTGTTTTATTTAAGCGCCTCAGTCCTTCTATTATTATAACATTATTTTATGATTATTCGCCATAATCAACCAGAATTCAGGAAAGGGAATCTCGCACTTTACATCACAGTTATCGTAACTTCTGATCGCGTTTTCCTTTACAATGCACCAGCGGCTTTCATTAAAAGATATTGCCGCTTCCATTCTCCGGATAGAACAGTGTTGTAAAAGTTGATGGATTCGGTGTCACCTCTTTTTATTGCATAACTTCTCATGCGTATAATTATATTACTGACAATCGGACTTTCATAATTCAACGGCAATTGCGATTCCATTGGCGTCCCGTATGGCCCCGATAAAAATTCGATTGATTCCCAATAATTTGTTCCGGGCACGGGAGCTGTTTCGCAAAAAGTTAAAAATCTGTCGATAAAATTGGTATAGTTATTGTATCCTGAATATCCTACTGCGCTCAGTGTCGTAAATCTGACCATTTCATTCGTCTGATAGGTATGCCAGTCAGACGCAATCGCTCCGTAATTATTTGAGACGACATTAACAATAAGCTTGAAGCGTTGCATTTCATCATCAAAAAGTTCGAATCGTATGCCACCCCCGCGCACACCAAAAAATCTTGATTTTGCAGGATGAGGACTTCCGTGGAGCCGAAATCCGTCATACAAATTTATGGTCTGATAATAAATATTTGATACTAACGCTGATTGAGCAAAAAAACTGCTGCCAATAACGCAACAACATACCAGCAAAATTACTTTTTTCATGTCACTCCTCATGTACATAATATCACAATTTTTAATGATAATGAAATAGTTTTGGATAAACTTTGCAACGCCGATTTCTATGATGTTTTGTTACATTGTTTTCTCAATTTTACTTTTGCACAGTCGCACTTTACATCACAACTATCGTAACTTCTGCTGGCGTTTTTTGCGGATCTAACGGTACGGCGGTTATAGTATGTTTACCAACTGGAAAGTTATACGATTTTGTATTTTGCTCTAATGGATTTCCATCTATAAACCAGACGACATCGTTATGGCTAGATCTCAGTAGGAGAGTTACAGATGTTTCTTCACCGTTTCTATGGTAAACCTTTGGCGCAGGGGATAAAATCACAACCTTGCCGACGGTTGTATTGCAGGGGACGCAAGGGTTTAGCGGAATGTTTTTCAAAGCCCTTCCGTTCGATTTTTCTTTGCAGCCGCTTGTTGCTAAAAGCCCCGATTCTTTGCAGAGCTCTACGCGTTCAGAGTAGTCATTACGCTCAAGCCAGAAGGGTGGTTTCTCTTTAGCGTAAAGCATTTGGAATATTTCGCCGACAACAGGAGCGGCAACTTTTGCGCCAATTAAACTTGATGAGCGTTCTCCGTTTTTATTCCCGAACCAAACCCCAAGAACATAATCGGTTGTGTAGCCTACACACCACGCATCGCAGTTGTTGTTTGATGTGCCTGTTTTCCAGGCTATCGAATGCGATGTGCCCGGTAACGGGTTGCTTCTTAATATTTCTGCTAGCATAGCTCTTGCGGAATCGTTGATGGGGCCATTTATTTCAGGGATAATTCTTTGATATGCCTTTACGATATCGTAGAGCCGATATCCGGCAGTTCCCAACGCCAGCGAAAGTCCATTTGTCTTGACTTGGTCGTCAGTTGCCAGACCAAGCGAAGAAAGGGTTCTGTTTATCCGTGCTTCACCAAGGTGTGACAAAAGGCGTATTACCGGGGTATTATACGAATTTGACAGCGCTTCAAAGACTGGCACTCTGCCTCTGAATTTTCCGTCAAAATTTTTTGGCTTATATCCGGCATATCTTACCGGCGCATCAAGCAATGTCGTGTCGCTTACGATATAACCGGCGCAAAGAGCTTCATAATAAATGAAGGGCTTTATGAGAGAGCCTGCACTTCTGATTGACTTTACGACATCGACTTGTCCGCCATCTGGTGACTTAAAATCTAAAGTTCCGACATAGGCTATAGTATCTCCGCTCTTAGCATCAATAAGAAAAGCGGCTGCATCTCTGACATCGGGAAGCGTGTTGACTTTTTTTGAGAGGATGTTACGGATGCGGTCTGTGATTCTTGAGTCAATAGTCAATATTTGAGTTTGAGGATCCCCGTGAACAAACGGCTTGTCCGTATCAATTATAAAGCCGAGCTCGCGGGCCTCGCTTGCCTTTTCAAAATCGGCAGGCTCATCAAAATTTCGATATGGCAATCTCTCGTGATAAAATATCCTATCTGCCTCTTCTCTCGTCATGTATCCTTCACGCACCTGAGAATCCAATACTCTGCTTTGCCTGACCTTTGCCAAATCAGGATGCCTGTCTGGCCGAAAGCGGTTAGGCAATTGCGGAATGCCGCAAAGCACGCTTGCTTCGACTATTGTTAAATCTCCTGGTGTTTTTCCGAAGTAATATCTTGACGCGGCACCTAACCCATAAATTGAGCCTCCATACGGAACATTGTTGAAGTAGGCCTCCAAAATTTCCCGTTTGGAATGAAGACGCTCCATCTTTCTTGCTTTAGCCGCCTGAAGAAATTTCTCCCCTAATTTACGCCTTCTTCCCAAATAATCCATCGCCGCAACTTGCATGCTGATAGTAGAGGCTCCTGACAGTACGCGCCCGGCGATGAGATTTTGAGTAAAGGCTCTTGCGATAGCTATATAGTCAACGCCGTGATGGTGAAAAAACCGTTCATCTTCGGTGTTTATCATAAACGAGACCACATCGTCAGGTATATCATCAAGCGACACATCGAATCGCCATTCGTAATTCCATGTGCGTTCATAATACAGCGGAATCCCGTTTCTGTCACACCAAATTCTAACAGGTGTACGCTTATAGACTTTAGGTAGTGGGTCGTCTACAAAATATGGCGCCAAAAGCCAAGCTGCCGCCACACAAATTATCAGTGTGGCGACAGTAATTCCGACATAACGGAAAGTGCGATATATACGCTTCCTGTTACCTTGTTTCATTACTCGATAACTATAGTCTTGCCGGGAATATAGTCACCGCGGAGGTCCGGGTTGTACATATCCTCAATTATGATTTGAGGTATTGTGTATACGCCGGGTGTGACGGCACGAAGTGTGTAAGTGATCGTGGATGGGGTGTCTTTGTCAGCCTTTGGAAGGTATCCGAACCACAGCCACCTGTCATCGCGGATTTCAGATGATCCATGCAATTTACTGTTGTTAGAGAGATTTGCATTAGGGATGACACTGGAGCGCGTAGCCAAGGTCACATCCTCAAGTTCAAAGCCTCCAGGCACCAAATCAACAAGAACCGTTCTGTCAATATCCACTGGAGAGGCGATATTGACAACAACCGTTATAAGGCTTCCAGATGCAACCTTTGAAATGGGATTGCCATCATCATCTACATACGATTTTGAGATTGAAATCATATTGTTCCTCTTAATCGGTTTTTTAGGAATACCGGCAGTTTCAACCTTGGCGAAGAGCATATCCTTTGAACGAATCTGAATCAAGTCGTCAATTTTCCTTTCAACGACAAATGGCTTTTGAGAAACATTAAACTCTTTTTCAACTGTTCCAACTTTAACAGTTCCCGTTGCATTGCCGATTTCAAGCATTTGAGCGAATGATGCAAGACCCAGTACAGACCAGCTGTTGTCCCTCGTTGTACCCCAAGCGGAGCCGTCGTCACGGAGAGAGTTGTTCAAGATCGCGATGATTGGTGTAAGCTTGGCATAATCGCGATACCCCGCCTTGGCAGCCATAAAGAGGGCCATGCCGAGGTTTTTGATACGGTCCCAATCCGATTCGGTCTCCCATGCCCGCGATGCTATTGCCTTTTCAAATATTGCAATACCCTCTGAAGCATATCCAAACCTCATCATTGCAGCAGAGACAACCAATGCCGCAAAATCATCATCGCCTTGCGATATCACATTAAGGGCATTGATAATAAAGCTGCTGTCGCCGTTTACCGCGAGAGCATAAACGGCATATGCTCTATCCATGCGGTTTTCGGGAGCGGCATTGGCAGCAACATCTCTTAGCCACGACCTCTGAAGGTTGCGGAATCTATTGTCAATCTTGAGAAGCCCCATCCTTTCAGCCTCAAAGATGAAGTGGTTCGCGAAGATTGAACCGTAAATCCACGGTGAACGACCGTTGGGCCACATCGCAAAGGAGCCATCACCGCATTGCATCTGCATAATCAGGGCAAAGGCCTCCTTGACTTTAAGATTTGCCTGAGCGTCAAGTGTTTCATCTATAACGCCAAGCTTCAAAAGGTCACCTGCGACAAGAAAGGGGAAGGCCGCCGATGTGGTCTGCTCCAGACACCCGTAGGGATACTCGGCAAGCCACTCAAGCGATTCTGAGATTGCGAGCAGCGGCATTGAGGAGAGTTCTACTTTAGAGAGTGTATTGCTATGCCAATCGTCGGCAAGCGAAGCTAAATCCAAGACGCCATTCGTAAGTGCCAGATACTCAACAGATGTCACAGTAGCCATTTGAGGACGAACGGTAATAAAGACCTTCTCCTCCACAACGCTATTTCCAAGTGTAAGCTTAAATGAGATTATCTTATCACCTTGAGCTTCATTCGCAATCGCCATCTCAAAGTCTTCAATGGTGGACGCGCCCTTTGCGAGACGCCCATTGCGCTTTAAAATAGTTTTGCCATCAGAAGAAAGACCATCAGGTAAAGCGACCTCAAGTGTCCACTCGCCCTCATCCGTCTCATGGTTGAAAATTGTCGATGTAAGCTTAAAGCGGTCACCGCCGACTGCAAAGCGGGGAGCAGACGGTACTACAGATATCTTATTTCGAAGAATAATCGTCTCCTCGGTTGAGCCGACAGCGGAATCATTTGCCGCTACGGCTGTAAGACGCAGCGCGCCAAGATGTTCGGGGAAGGTTACATCTACGGTAGCAACACCATTGGTTGAAACATAGATCGGGGGTAGGGTAAACCGCGCCGTCTCCTTTTGCTTTACAATCGAGTCACGCCTTTTGGAAGGTGCCATTAACGCAAGGTCACCGCCAAAAGTGCCATCGGGTAAAAGCTTTAACTCAGGATAGATTAAATGGAAGTAGTCAAAAAATGAAAACGGTAAACCAAAGTCGCGATCATAGAAGTGCTTATAAGCATTAACAACATGGAAGTTGCTCATTGCAGCCACGCCCTCATCGATGGCGCCAATCTTAACAACGCCAGAGACCGGTTCGCCATTTCTGTTTTTAAGCGTAACCTTAACCTTGGCAGTTTCACGGGGAAGAACCTTCTCAGGAAAATCAAGGGCTACATTAAGAAGTCTGGATTGAGTTGAATCGATCTTGAGCTTGGCAGTGCCGACAAGTCGACGCATTGTACCGTTCGCACCATCAGAAACCAAAGTGACGAATATGTTGTAGCAGCCAGCGATAATATCCGACGGAATCTGCAAAGATATTACATTCTTTCCGGCTACAACCTCTTGCGTCAAATAGTCGTTTATGCCATTAACTCCCGCGACAACCAGCAGGCTGCCTGAATTAGGCGCATAAAACGAAACCTCAGCCTTATCGCCAGGCTTAAAAGATGGCGCAAGCGGTGTCAGTATCAGATCGGCGATATTCTGAGTACGCTCGCTGCTTTCTCCTTCCCAATGCCAAAATTCAATTGTAGAGACTGTATTGTTATCGCCCTTGACTGTAAGAATATACTGCCCTGCCGGAAGCTCATTGGATGCATACTCAATAGACCCGGTATAGGAGCAGGGGCTTTCAACTGCAATCTTCAAGGTTCTGGATAACTCATCAAGCTTTACCAGCTCCTCACGCCAATCAACATCTATTTTACTCTGAGAATAGTTAGATACCAGATGCCGCTTCCATTCCTTACGGGCAAGAGAGACCGATATCTCATTAAACGGCAATGTCGAGTTTGTCGTATTATAAACGGCCGGCAATAGAGTAACATCGAACGACACCTTGTCGTCGGTGGTTTTACCCTCACGAAGTCCCAAATACCAGTCACTCTCAAAATATGTAACCGTATCGCTGGCAGAAACTGTTCGTCCGCCAGGTTCTTGAACATCAGCTAAAGCCGTAAGAGCCACCGGATAAGACGTACCGGAAACCGAGTTCTCCTTTAAGCTGGAGTAAGTGTAGGAAAACTTGCCGTTTTCAAGTTCAGGCTCAACCTTTAGCATTTTCTGTTTGAAAGGCAGATTAGTGCCGACTGTCCAACCTCGCCAATGGCGAGGTTTTTTAGCGCGGTTGACGATAAATGTAATTTTGCAGTCTCCGTTAGCCACAGGCTCGCCAAAGTAATAATCGGCATTACCAATAAATTCAACCTTATTGTCAAAACCCACAACCTCATCAACTGATGACTTAAGTCCTACCGCAAATCGGTCAGGAACATAAGCTGCAATATACATCGGCATAGAGTGCAGTTGTGAAGAGCCAACCTTACAGTAAACCATCCATTCGCCGACAGCCGCATCAACCGGCACCTTCCAAGATGTCGATGCCAAGCCATGGTCGTCCGTCACAAGACGCCTAGATTCAATCAAGTTGTAATTGGCATCATAAAGTGAAAGTTCGACAGGGGCGCGAGTCATAGCCTTTGAACCGTCTTTTGCGGCAGTCCGCACCAAAACGGAAGATTCAAATGTTTCGCCCGGGCGACAAAGCTCGCGCTCTGAAAATACGAGAGCTGATGGTCCATTGTAAGACTTAAAAGAGTTAGACGCTTCCTTCAGATTGGTACAATCAAAATCAATATAAGTAAAGTCGTCTTCAGTCCTGACTTCAACACCGACGATCTTTTCATTGCCGTCATATTTAAAACGGGGATCCGGCTTAATAATTGCAAGACCGCGGGAGTCGGTAGTGGCCGTGCCGGCAATCTGATGCGTCTTCGTATATGCAACAACCTTCGCGCCGGAAACGGCTTTTGCATCGCTAAAACCCGTTACAAAAACCAATAAACGGGAATTAACGCCGGGCTCAGTGAAAACCTGCGGCGCTAAATCTGTAAGAGCAAAGGTAAACTCGTCTCTGGCATTAGTTTTTTTATCAAAGAGTTCAACTTTATAGAAGCCCTTGTTGAAATTAGTCATAAACTGAGATAAGTCAAGCATGCTGTGAAGCATCAGATCTTTTGGACCGGTGATTTTTGCATGTCCTTTTACAATAAGGGCACTCTTTTGAAAAATCATTGCCCAATTCGACCAAAAGACGCTGCTGAAACCATAGATGGGAAGATTTGAATCGTATGCTTTAAAAATCGAAACTTCATATTCTTCAACTCCAAGAGATGAAATCGGAAATTTAATTCCATCTCGTGACGCAGGATAGAAAAGTCCGTTGTTTATCGCCCTCAAGATAGGTATAGCCTTTGCGGTTTTATAAGACCGCTCAATTTCCGATGAAAGTTTCAAGCCGCTATCTGTAGCCCAACCGCTGGCAAATGTGAAGGTATATGAGGTGTCAGCCTTAAAATCGCCATCAAGCCTGACACGGCCATTGCCGAAAACTTTCCATGAGAAATTCTTTACCTCAGGAGAAACCTTAATTGCCACACCATTTGTCGGAGGTAAAAGATTTTCCTCAACAGGACAAAAGTTGGCAACCAGATATGAGTCGTAATATGTATCAGACTTTTGTATTGGTGTTACGGTTAATGGCACAGAGACTTTAGCCTTTGCGGCATCAAGTATGGCTGCATTTGCAGTCTCTTGTGAAATAGCTTGAGCCTCTGACCGTGAAATCGTATTCTGCTCATAGCGTCTTTGCTTCAAAAACAAAGAAAGAGTTGAAATTCCAAAAAATACCACCAACATGGAAAGTATTACAAGAACGGTTATAGTGCATTTCTTTGACATAGCAATTTTCCTAAAAATAAGTAAAGAACGAAAAAAAATAATCTAGACTTCAAACAAGTCTAGTTTATATAAAAACTTTACCATTATTATAGATATTATAATGATTTTTTTTGATGTTTTCAATAGAAAAAAATCGGCGCAGAGGCTGCGCCTGGCGAAACCCTATTGGGACTGCGCCTGGCGAAACCTGGGCTGCGGTTGGCGAAACCCTGTTGGATAGGCTGCGCCTGGCGGGACCAGCTTTCTAACGATGATGAAGAAGAGCTTGAGTAGTTGGTTTAGAGCCGAGGTAGCTGATCGCTTCGGAATCAATGCCGCAAATTTCAGCTCCAAGCGCATTTATCGCGAAGCAGCGTTCGCGCGTAAGGGGCTCTTTCTTCGTAATCGGCGCAAAGGGCGAGAGCATCAGGAGCTTCCCGTCGGCGCAGGCTGTGAAGTAATCACCTTGCGGTTTGAAATAGGGCCCGAAGCCGCGCGGAATTATCGCAATAAGAGGCAGCGACGCTTCGCGCACGGCCTTGGCGACGGCTTGCTCGCCCGGCGAGATGCATCCGGATACCGCAACTCCACCGCGCTCTCCGTGAAGAAGAGCTTTTTCAACAATTGCCGCGATTTCGCTCTCGCTCGCTCTTCTCGAAACCTGGATAAGCATTTTATCGGTCGCGTCCAAGAGAAAGTGATTTCCTACGGCATCACACCTTTTATCATTCGGGAGCGCGATCGAGCGCGTTACTTTGAAAAGTTCGGGATTTTGCATGACAGCCCAGCGTCTTTCGACATTTTGATGAATGTAGGCTGCCTTTCTTTTAAGCTGACCTTTCGAAAAGAGAATCGTGTCGTAAAGGCCGGGGAACCAGAAGGTCGGCGAACCATCAAAGAGTATCGGAGTTTCAAGTGCGGCATTGGCCTTGGTGCATGCGATTTTGAAGCTGCGGATGATTTCTCCGAGAGGCGAATCAAGGCGCTTGTGAATCCTGATAATCCCATGGAAATGTTCGGGCATTACCGCATATTCGCAAGGCTCAACTTCGGGGAAGACGGAGCTGAGATTTCGCCAAGCTTCGGTAACTTTTTCACCGAGCGGAGAGAGGGTCATTTTACTGTCAATGATTTTGCCGAGAATGGGGCGGCGTTCTTTAACCGTAAGCGTAATCATATAAATCCATGGCTGGCAATAATCCCAACCCGGGAGGCGAATTCCAGATTTAAGATGACCATTTTTATCGCGGCGGCTTTTCATGGCGATTATTATAGCAAAAAAAAGTTGTTGTAGGTGAAATGAGTTTTTTATAAAATTATCTCAGTAAAAAGTTAAATTAACTGATTGGTAGATAAAGGAGGTCATGATGAATAAGGGTATTGTCACATCGCTTGTTTTGGCAGCATCGATTTGTTCTGCTGTTGGGGATATTCAGCTCCCTTCACCGAGGAAGCGCGGCGGAAAGGATATGATGGAGGTCTTTGCCGAGCGCAAATCTGCCCGTGATTTCTCGGAACAGGAGCTTTCTCTTAAGACGCTTTCTGATTTGCTTTGGGCTGCTAATGGAATAAACCGCCCTGACGGTCACCGTACTGCACCAACGGGGATGAATGTTCAGGATATCGATGTCTATGTAATGCTGCCGTCAGGCGTTTACATTTATGATGCCAAGTCCAATCTTTTGAAGCTTGTCAATTCAGGCGACCATAGGGCTGTCGCCGGCAAGCAGGATTTTGCCCAAAAGGCCCCTCTCAATCTTTTCTATGTGCAGGATCGTTCCCGTACCAAGAAGGCTGATGAGGCGGGAGCGCAATTGTATGCGGGTGTCCATTCGGGTGCGATTATGCAAAATGTTTACCTCTATTGCGCAAATGCAGGCTTGATATCGGTTGCAAGGGCATTTTTGGACTATGAGGCTTGCTCGAAGGCCTTGAAGCTTGGGGCAAATCAGCGTTTGGTTTTGGGGCAATCTGTAGGCTATCCGTCATCTGACGGCTATATCGGCAAGAAGGCTGCGCTGGATGCCGCCTTTAAGCATGCCGGCGTTGCCGAGGCTGATGCCCGTAGGGTTTCTTGCAAGCTTGACCGTGATGACGGTGTTATGGTCTACGAGATTGAGTTTAAGAACAACGGCTTTGAGTATGACTATGAGATTGACGCAAAATCAGGAAAGATTTTAGAGTCATCAAAGGAGCGTGACTGATTTTCAGTCCTGCCATTTACTTTGGTATAAAAAACGCCAAATGAGTTTTTGCTCGTTTGGCATTTTTTTTGGAAGTAGAATGTAGTTTAATCCGACAGTATATGGGTAAATGGTGAAAATGTGTATGGTATTTCCACATTTTGCACTGTTGACAACGATGTTTTAAAGGGGGTAAAATATGAATTAAAGGCACACTACATTTTTTTGCACTGAATGTAATGTGTTTTTTTCTGTAGGTGCAAAAAGGAATAGACAATGAAAAATTTGTTAGTCACTAAAAGTGTTTTATTTTGTATTGCCATAATTGTTGGGGGAATTGCATTTCTTCTCTATTCATTAAGTAATAATAGCGGGGATGATATAACAAAAAGGCCTACTCTTAAAGCGGAACAGGGCGATGCGGTGGCTCAGTTTAATCTTGGCTTGAAGTATGCCAATGGCCACGGCGTAGCGCAAGACTACGTCAAGGCTGTTTATTGGTATACAAAGTCAGCCGAGCAGGGTCATACTGATGCGCAGTATAATCTTGGCTCGATGTATGAAAATGGCCGAGGCGTAGCACAAGACTACACCAAGGCAGTCTATTGGTACACGAAGTCAGCTGAGCAAGGGAATGCACAGGCGCAGTGTGTTCTTGGCTTGATATATGGCATAGAGCAAGACTACACGAAGGCAGTCTATTGGTACACAAAGTCAGCCGAGCAGGGTGATGTTGGCGCACAGTATAATCTTGGAGCAATGTATGCCATCGGCCAAGGTGTAGCACAAGACTACACCAAGGCAGTTTATTGGTTCACAAAGTCAGCCGAGCAGGGTAATGCTGATGCGCAGTATAATCTTGGAGCAATGTATGCCAACGGCGAAGGCGTATCGCAAGACTACACCAAGGCAGTTTATTGGTACACAAAGTCAGCGAAACAGGGTAATGCTTGGGCTCAGTTTAATCTTGGATTGATGTATGACAATGGTCGAGGCGTAGCGCAAGATTACGCTAAGGCAGTCTATTGGTTTACGAAGGCAGCGGAGCAGGGTAATGCTTGGGCTCAGTGTAATCTTGGCTCGATGTATGCCAACGACGAAGGCGTATCGCAAGACTACACGAAGGCTGTTTATTGGTTCACAAAGGCAGCCGAGAAGGGTGATGTCAGTGCGCAGTATAATCTTGGCGTGATGTATGAAAATGGCAAAGGCGTAGCACAAGACTACACGAAGTCAGTTTATTGGTACACGAAGTCAGCCGAGCAAGGGATTGCACAGGCGCAGTATAATCTTGGCGTGATGTATGAAAATGGCAAAGGTGTAGCACAAGACTACACGAAGGCAGTCTATTGGTACACAAAGTCAGCCGAGCAAGGGAATGCACAGGCGCAGTATAATCTTGGCGTGATGTATGAAAATGGCAAAGGCGTAGCACAAGACTACACGAAGGCAGTCTATTGGTACACAAAGTCAGCCGAGCAAGGGATTGCACAGGCGCAGTATAATCTTGGCGTGATGTATGAAAAAGGTCGAGGCGTAGCGCAAGATTACATTAAGGCAGTCTATTGGTACACGAAGTCCGCGGAGCAGGGTAATGCTGATGCACAAAAAAGACTTAACAGTCTAAAATCCTTGGCTAAATAATCCCAGTATCGGGGACGATGAGTAGAGGGCAGGGGGCGTAGCGAGCTACCTTTGATGCAGTGCTGCCGAAGAGGAGGGAGCGCAGCAGGCGTGGCTTGGGCCGACCCAGGACGATTAGAGAAATTTCATGTTCTCGTGCAAATTCGATAATTTGCTGTGCCGCGTTGCCGACTCTGTAAAAGGTTTCTGATGAGAGACTTTCGGGTAATTCTTTGAGGTAGTCTGCGGTCAGTTTTTCGTGGAGTGCGCCACGCGATTTAGCTTCGAGGTCTTTGCCGTCTTCGACGATATATCCTTTCCAGAATTGGGCGTCGGCTTCGGGCAGAACATGGAGTATGTAAAGTTTCGCTTTGTTGTTCTGGGCTGATGTTACGGCATATTTGAAGGCTCTGGCGGCACCTTTGGAGAAGTCTGTGCAAAAGAGTATGCGTTTGAATCCTGCTTCCATTGTTTTGTCTCCTATTTTATTACCGACGGCAGCCATGTGGCGATTTCGGGAAAGAGCAGTAACAGTACAACCGTTGCCGCCAGAGCCAGCAGAAACGGTGTAGTGCCTTTGAAGACTTCCTGAATTGAGACTGTTCTGTCTATGCCGCTGACTACATAGACATTGACTCCAACGGGGGGCGTTATGACGCCCATTTGTGTAATAACAACAACCAGAACGCCGAACCAAATTGGGCTATATCCGAGGCTGATTATTACCGGATAAAATATCGGTACTGTGAGCATTACCAATGCGAGTGAGTCGACGAAGCACCCGGCAACGAGGTAGAAGAAGCCTATTAAGAGGATGACGAGCCAGCTGGGAAGTGGAAGTGATGCAAGCCAGTGTGCAAGCATTGTGGGGAGCCCGGTGACTGCAAGGAAGTGTCCAAAGACGGTTGCGCCTGCGACGATAATCATTACCATACATGAGGTGCGGATGGTTTCATCGAGTGCTCGGCGAAGCATTGCAAATGTGAGTTTTTTTGCCATTGCCGCTATAACAAGCGAACCGGCCGCACCGATTGCCGCGCCTTCGGTTGGTGTGAACCATCCAAGGAACATTCCTCCTAAAACAAGGAGAAAGAGGAGGAGTGTCTCAATTATGCCTTTGAGTGATTGAAGCCGCTCTTTGAATGTAAAATGCGGTCTCTCTGGCGCAAGAGCCGGGTTTAAGATACATTGAATTGCAATTACAACGCAGAAGAGGAGCGAAACGACTATTCCGGGGATTATGCCTGAAATAAAGAGGCTGCCAATGGATTGCTCCGTGAGAATGCCGTATACGATAAAGACTACGCTTGGCGGAATGAGCATTCCAAGGCCGCCGCCTGCCGCTACCACACCTGCCGCAAGAGAGCCGTTGTAGCGGTATTTTCGCATTTCAGGGAGTGCGGCGGCAGCCATTGTTGCAGCGGTGGCGGGCCCGGAACCGCAAATCGCTCCAAATGCTGCACACGCGCCGACTGTTGCCATGGCAAGGCCGCCGGGCAATGCTCCGAACCAGCGGTTTGCCGCATTGAAGAGTTTTGTGCTGATTCCCGAATGAAAGCAGACTTGCCCCATAAAGACGAAAAGTGGAATTACCGAAAGCCCGTAATTCATGAAGGAGTCGAGAAAGTCTACCGACAAGACTGCAAGTGCAGCATGAGGCGATATGATTGCTGCAAAGCCTACTGCTCCGACAATTGCCATTACAAAGGCTACTGGGAGACTTGCTATCAGAAGCAGCAATAGGGCTATAAGCCCGATTATTCCGCAGATTGTGGGGGTCATGGTTTAAGGAGTTCCTTCCCTGGGCAGATGAGATGGTAGAAAGTAATTGCCGCTGTGATAAGACACATCAGCGCAATTAACCATGCAAGCCAAAAAATCGGGATTTGAAGCGTTGGCGTGACTTCTCCTTCATTTAAAAGGTTTACGCCTTTTATGGCGAAGGCCCAGGATGCGATAGCGAAGCCTGTCAATTGAAGCGTTCTCATTAGAGAATCGACGATTATTCGGCCTTGTTTTCCAAGACGATGGAAGAAGTACTCGATTGCGACATGGCCTTTTACTGCCGTTGTAAGGGGGAGAGAGGAGGCGATTGTAACTCCTCCTGCAAGGCGCACGAGGTCATAGGCACCGGGAATGGATGAGCCGAGCCTTCGTAATATTACATCGAGGCAGGTTATGGCAATCATTGTCAAAATCCCCAATCCGGCTATATTTGCGGAGTATTTTATAAGCGCGGAAAGGAGCTTCAGGAGCGGTTGCCTGTCGTTATTTGGTTGCGTCACTTGATACCTCGTTTTCTTTTGCTCTGACGGCATTATTGCGCTTTACCGAATTAAGCATATCACTGAGGAAGGCTTTGCCGGGGAGACCGCGGGCTTCGGCATTGTCGGCATAGAGGTCTAAAATCGGGCGTACTTTTTCCTGCCATTTTTGGGTCTCCTCTTCTGTAAGCACTATGGTTTCTTTGCCCATTTCTTCCAGCATTTTGCATGCTTCGCTATCGGCGTCGTTCCATGCTTTGCCATGTTTGTCGATCCATTCTTCGCTGACTTCTTCAAAGATTGTCTTGATTTCGGGGGGAAGTGAATTCCATCTTTCAAGATTCATTGTCACGAACATTGCGGTCGTATAACCTATGGCGGGCGTTTTCGTTACATAGTTTATGACTTCACCCTGCTTCCAACCTTTGAGTGTTTCTATTGGGCAAAGAGTCGCTTCAACAACCCCTTTTTGAAGAGCTTCGTAGGTGTCATTTTGAGGCATACCGATTGAGTTGCCACCTAGTAGGTCAACGATTTTGGCAGAGAAGCCTGTGCCACGGCAGGAGAGCCCTTCGGCGTCTTTGAGGCTTCTTACGGGTTTGCGCGAAGCCAGCACACCGGGACCATGGGCATGGAGGAAAAGAATATGTGTGCTTTTCAGCTCTTTGGGCTGATATTTGGCGAGCATTTCGTTTGCGACACGGGTAGCGGAGATGCCATCGTAGTATCCAAGGGGTAAATCGAGACCTTCAAGGAGCGGGAAACGCCCTCGCGTATATGCAAAACTGCTCATGCCTATGTCTGATATGCCATCGACAACGCCTGAGTAGCACTGGTCTGCTTTTGTCAGGATGCCGCCGGAGAAGAGTCTGATTTGAACACGCCCGGAAGAACGCTTTGCAATTTCATCTGCCCAATCTTGAGCCAGTTTTGTGTGGATATGCGTCGGCGGAAAGAAGATGCTGTAATTCAGCCGTATGATTTTTTCTTCAGAATCTTTTGCGCATCCGCAGCAAAAGATTACCGCCAGAGCAATAACGGCGGCAAAACTTTTTTTTAAAAGGCTATTCATTTCAGCGCTCTATTCGAAACCGATCGAGAATACGAATCTTTCGGTGCGGGTGTAGTCGTCATCCCGCTCAAGCGGCATGGCGTAGTCTAGGCGAATCGGGAAGCCCGGTATGTCAAAGCGAATGCCGAAGCCCCATGTTGACGCAAGCTCGCCAAAGTCAAAATCAAAGGCGTCGCTCCATACATTGCCGACATCGTAAAATGCCGCTATGCGGAATATTTTGGCAAGCGGTATATTGTATTCGGCAGAGAACATTCCGAGCGTCTGACCGCCAACGGGGTGGGCGCGTCCGCCGTTTTCTTCATTGGGGAGGGCCTTTGGCGCAACTTCACGATGGCGATAGCCGCGGATTGTGCGCGAGCCGCCGAGGAAGTAGCGGTCGTTGATCGGTACTTCGTCGGTGTCGCCGTAGGTGTCGACAGATTCGGCGCGGAGGCGCAACGAGAGGTAGTGGTTGAAGAATGCCGGAATATACTGCCTTAAATCGGCACCGAGTTTGTAGAGGTCGTAGTCTGAACCGAGACCTGAGTTCTGAATCTCAAAAAAGACATTGTTTCTTGAGCCTTTTGACGGCACGAACGGGTGGTTGCGCGTGTCGTATGACCATGAGACGCGGAATGGAACGCGGAAATACTCATCTTCGATGTCCTTAAAGCTGAATTCGCCGTCAGGGTCATCTTCAAGGTGGTAGATGCCGTCGAGGAAGTCGTCGTTGGAGACGAGTTCGGCACCAAGTTTTGCCGAGAGGCGACCATATTTGAGCGGCACAGCCAAGGTTATTTCGCCGCCTATGCGTGTCTCGTCATATTCGCTGTATCCGTATTCGCGGCGGAAAAGTGTGACATTGAAGGATTGCTGACGGTCCAGGAACCAGGGGTCGGTCCAGGAGATTTCGCCTGAATTAGAATCTGAACCGATGGATGTCGTGAGGCGAATCTTTTGCCCGCCACCGCGGAAGGTTGGCCAGTTGAAGAGGTCGAAGTTGTTTTGCGAGATGTCGATATATGCCAGAAAATCATCAACATTTGATGTGCCTATACCTGCCATCAGAGTGCCGGTCGATTTTTCAGTGACATCAAAGACGACATCACGAAGCGTGGGGTCGTGAGGAGAGGGGACTTCTGTGAATCTGACATTCTCGAAGTATCCAAGGTTTTCAATCCTTTTGCGGGAGCGTTCAGCGAGAACCTCGTTCATAAGCATTCCCGGAGCAATTGCGAGTTCGCGCCGTATGACTTTGTCTTTAGTGTAGGTGTTTCCGCGTATTGAGAGTGAACGGATATGGGCAAGAAAGCCTTCTTTGACATTGATTTGCAGCGTTGAGGGAATGCCGCTTTCGTCGGCCGCAACCTCCTGCAACGGGATCGTTTTTACGGAAACTCTGGTTTCGACATAGCCACGGGAGCCATAGTAATCGCGGACGGCTTTTTCCGCTGCCTTGATTGCGGAACCTGAGGCCGGGGTGCCGACCTGCAGAGCGGAGGAGACGAGTGAACGAATCTCACGCTCAGGGAAGAGCGAGACGCCATTGATGGAGGCTGCGGAAATTTTGTATCTTTGACCTTCTTCAATGGAGATGTGAAGAATCGGAGCCTTGTCTGGTGACGATTGTTGAAGCTCCGGCTTGCCGACAACTACATCAAGATAACCTTCTTCGCGATATGCTTCGGCAATTCTGTCGCGGACGAGCGAGCGGTCAAAGGCGTCGATGCGCCATTGGGAGTAGAATATTTTAAGCGGGTTCCACGGCGAAGGTCTGCCCAATACAGAACGCAAGGCTGAGGATGAAATTGCCTTATTACCTTCAAATTCGAAATTTGCCAGTTTTTCTTTTGTGCCTTCATCTATGGTGACTGTCACAACCGCGAAACCTTTTTCATTGGTATTTGAGATGGAGGCTTTAATCTTCACATTGTTGTAATAGGATTTGCGATAGGCTTCCCGAAGTTTGTCGCAGGCAGTATCAAGTCTTGCCCTGTCGATACGGTCGCCCGGCTCGAGATCGAGGTTTTTGCGTACCTTGCGAGCCGAGAAGGCTTTGTTGCCTTTAACGACGATTGGGTTGTCAATTCGAGGGGCGACCTTGACATCGTATATCACGCGGACGCCGTCATCTGCCTTTTCCAATAAAATCTTTACATCGGCAAATGTGCCTGAGTCCAGAAGCAAACGCTGGTCTTCGGCGAGATCTTTTTGCGAGACGAAATCGTCTTTTTTTGTTGAAACATGCGATGTTACAAAATCATGGGCTTCAATGCCGAGTGCACCGTCAGAGGTCCTGACTACGACATCTGTTACGCGTTGACGAAAGGGCGATGCTTCCTGTCCAGCTGCAGTAAACACCGTAAATGCCAAAAGTAATAAAAAAAGATTCTTTTTCATGTTATTTTCCTAAAGTACTATTTTACAATAAAATAGCTGTCCAGTCCAATTTTTATGGAAACCTTCAATTACATCTTGCAAAGATAAAAACTAAATGATAGAATTTTCAATATGAGAGGTTTTCGCAATTCCCAAATGCCTGGTGGCAATACCGATGCAGAAAGAAAGTTCAATGAGGCAAGGCTTGGCCATCAAGCTGGTGATCCTCGTGGAACTCGCGCGTTGGCTTATTGTTATCTTGCGGGATATGGCACTGCCCGGTCTCTTGATAAGGCTGTTACTCTTTTGACTTCTATAAAGGATTTTGAGGGTGCAAGGGCGCCTTATCATTTGAATCGCCCTGACAAAGTTGAGGGCGGACCCAGTTTTGTTGATGCCTTGAAAATCGATTTCAAGCCTTTACAGTCTATTCCTTTGCCTATTACCGGGGGATGGGGTTACGAAAAAGAGTCAGCTATCGTTATTGACCCGTCCATTGTAGATCCCGGTTACCATAACGGTGATCCTTTTGATTTTGAGGGATTGAAAAAGCTTCTTGTGACTCATCGTATATATGAGGAATGCTGCGTTCGCCAATTTGACCCTCTGGACGGTCTTTCATGGGAACTTGACGACAGTGAGGAGATAAGAGAGGACAATGTCGTTTACGAGCATTTGACTTTTACGGTTTGCGGTTACCCGGCATGGGTATGGAGTGCTTTAAGGGATGATTGGATTTCAGCCGGTCGCCATTTGAATGCCTCCCGCGGCCGTTCGCATGATTTTATTCGTCAGTGGTTTGCCAAATCGTTTAAGGTAGATTACTGGTTTGACATTTCGTCTTCATTCGAAGACACTTCACAACAAAAAAAGGATGACTATGAAAGTCCGTAAAGACGCAAAATATGGTATCGCATGCCTTTCAAGTATGGGTTTGCGAATTACCCCCGAAAACCGCATGGCGGTTCAAAACTCAGATCGCTTTCTTCTTCAGGCAACAAGTGCTGAGACGAATGTCCTTAATGTGACATCTTCTCTCGGCCCCGAATGTCTTGTGCTTACCCGATTTGTCGAGGGTAGCCCTATGGCATCCTTTATCAAGTCAAGCCTTCGTTCACGCAATATCGCCTATGTGGGGCCCGATATTCCACAGGGCGGGCCATGGGGATACCGCCACCAATTCAATATTGCCGATTCGGGCTTTGGTCTTCGCGCTCCCCGCGTGTGGAATGATCGCGCCGGTGAAATCGGGCGCACCTTGAATGCGAAGGACTATGATACCGATGAGATTTTCGGCAAGCAGGGTGTTGCGATTTTCCACCTTTCGGGTCTTATTGCGGCAATGAGCCCTGAGACGACAAAGGCTTGCCTGGCTCTTGCAAAGGCGGCTCATAAGCATGGAACCTTGGTTTCATTTGACTTGAACTACCGTGCAACATTCTGGAAGGGCCGCGAAGAGGAACTTGCAAAGGCCTTTCATCAGATTGCTTCTGTCGCCGATATTCTCGTCGGTAATGAGGAGGATTTCCAGCTTTGCCTTGGCTTTAAGGGCCCCGAGGCTGGCGGCAAGGATCTTAAGTCAAAGATTGACAGTTTTAAGGATATGATTGAGAAGGTCGCCAAGAAGTACAAGAATGCAAAGTTCTTTGCAACCACTCTTCGTCAGGTCATCTCTGCCGACCATCACCTTTGGGGAGCGATTGTCAGAGCCGACGGCAAGTGGTTTGTAGAGGAGCCTCGCGATATCGATGTCCTGGACCGTATCGGCGGCGGCGATGGATTTACGGGCGGTCTGCTCTATGGCGTTCTCAATGGATGGGATGGCGAGAAGTGTCTTCGCTTCGGTTGGGCCTCCGGTGTCTTGGCTGCATCGTCGCTCTATGACTATGCTCAGCCTGCTGATGAAAAGCAGGTCTGGGATGTCTATGCGGGCAATGCACGCGTTCAGCGGTAAAATAAAAAGCCCCGCCAACACGGGGCTTTTTTTTGATATAATACTTCTTTATGAAAAACGAACTTTATCAAGAGACGCTCAAAAAATTCCGTGAGCATTTTGGATGTGAACCAGAGCTGGTCGCTTATGCGCCCGGTCGTGTTGAGGTTGTTGGAAATCACACCGACTACAATGAGGGATATGTTCTCTCGGCAGCGATCAATTACGGCACATTTTTTGCCATTGCCAAGAATGATTCGACTGAATGTCGCCTTGTGGCGGGTGATCTGATGCATGAGGTTCGCTTCCCTGTAAGCAACCCTACACCTTCAACCGAAGATACTTGGTCAAACTACTGCAAAGGAGTTTTGGCGGGATTGCTCCCGATGGGTGACTTTAAGGTAGGCTTCAAGGGGCTTTTCTTTGGAGATATTCCTCAAGGGGCCGGTCTTTCGAGCTCAGCCGCTCTTGAGGTGACAACCGGCCTTGCTATAGCAGGTCTATACGGCATTACAGCCAGCAAGCTTGATTTTGCAAAGATTGGTCAGAAGGCCGAGCATACCTTCGCAGGTGTAAAGTGCGGTCTTTTGGATCAGATTTCTTCTCTTTACGGTGCTGAAAATATGCTTGTAAAGACAGACTTCCGCTCTTTGGATGTTGCGAATGTCCCGTTGAGTGCCGATTGCGTTTTGCTCGTTTGCAAGTCGGGCGCGAAGCATGCCCTCGTCGATGGCGCATACAATCAGCGTCGTGAGGATTGTGAGGCTGCAAGGGATTTCTTCAAAGGTAAGCTTGACCACAAGGTTGATGCTCTACGCGATGTCTCTTGGGCGGAGTGGGAAAAATATCACAGCGAGATGGCTGAGCGCATAGCCAACCGTTCGGCTCACCCGATTGGAGAAGATGAGCGCGTCCTTAAAGGTGCAGAGTTGCTCGATAAGGGCGATACCGCAGCCTTTGGCGCCATGATGTTTGAGTCACATGAAAGCTCAAGAAAATATTTTGAAAATTCATGCGAGGAGCTTGATGTTCTCGTTGAAATTTCAAAGAGCGTAGGTGGCGTTCTCGGAGCGCGCCTCTCCGGTGGCGGATTTGGCGGCAGTGTTGTAGCTCTCGTTAAAAAGGATGAGGCTGAGAGTGCGGCCAAGGCAATTTCAGATGCCTATAACAAGCATTACGGACGCCCATGTGAAATCCTCTTTATCGTGCCTTCCGAGGGTGCGAGAATCGTGAATGCGTAAGGAGTGGCAGATGAGTCGCAGAGGGGACAGTCGCCCACGCGGAGGACGCGGTGGAGATAGTCGCAACGGCGAATGGCTTTACGGCCGTCGCCCCGTTTTAGAAGTTCTTCGTGCAGGTCGTCGTTCCTTCTACGATTTGTGTATCAGCGAAAGCGCACGCGAGGCTTGCTCCGATGAAGAGCTTGCCGAGATCCGCACTCTGGCTTCGCATTATGGTGTCAGGGTGCGCACGGTCGACCGTAAGAGCTTAAACGACCAGCTCGGCCCCGTAAACCATCAGGGCGTGGCAATCAGCGTAAGCTCATATCCATACAAGTGTATGGAAGAGCTTATGGCTGAGGTCGAAGACGACCCTGAAGCCGTCGTCTTGATATTAGATCATATCGAAGACCCTCAAAATGTCGGTTCGCTTTTGCGGACAGCCGATGCCGCAGGAGTCAAAGGTGTAATAATCCCCGAAGATCGCTCTGCCGGTGTTACTCCTGCAGCCGTTCGCGCCTCGGCAGGTGCAGCAGAGCACCTCTGTGTAGTCAAGGTCGTTAATATCGTTCGCGCTATTGAAGCGTTGAAGGAGCAAGAGGTTTGGGTTACAGGTCTTGACTTTGGCGACGACGCCAAGGATTATGCCGATATCGACTACAAGGGCCGATGCGGATTGGTAGTCGGCAACGAGGGTAGGGGCATCTCTCGATTGGTCCGTGAAAAGTGCGATTTTATAGCGATGCTTCCAATGGTTGGCGCAGTGTCTTCGCTTAATGCTTCTGTTGCCGGAGCGTTAGTGATGTATGAGGCTTTACGCCAGAAGAGATAATAGTTTCAGATTGATGCCAAAGCTTTGAAATTATTGAAACGAAAAGGACTGTTCCCTTAACAAGTTTTAAGCAACAGCAGAATGTTGCCAATGTTTTTACCGCAAAAACCGGGACAACCGAGACACCCAAGACAACCGGGACGAATGAGACGGCGCAGTCCCGAATGACTTGGTCACGGATGTCTCGGGAGTCCCATTTACGCAAGGGCTGGAAGATGGTTAATGGCTCTTCTTTAAAAAAACGAAAAGGACTGTCCCCTTAACAAGTTATCTGACGATTAGGATGGATGGGTCTTTGTTAGACCAACGGGTAATCCAGGCGTTTCTTCTGTTTGAGTTTAGAACGCCAATAATCGGTTCTTTCGGTGCGCCGGCTTGTGTTCGATCGCTTTCGGTTAAGTTTGGCGGGATGCGTGTGCAGAGAGCTTGCCAATTTTCTTTGTCTTTTCCTCTAGAAACATGGATAGTTACCCATGAACTGTCATGTGCAATAAAATTGGCTTCTGAGATAGATGTTGGAGCGGTATCACCTAACCACCAAATATTTGCACCTGGAGCTATACAATAAAAGGCAGCAACCGAAATTGTTGGAGATGAATGAATGACAAAATTGGTTGCTGATTTGCAATTGCTGAATGAATAGCTTGCGATTGATTTTACATTGGGAAGGTTGAAGGATGTGATTGATGCGCAGGAACTGAAGGATTGAAAACTTACAGATGTAAGAAGTGGTGCGGTAATATCACCCTCTAAAGCCGGGCAAGATGAAAAAGCGTAACTTCCGATAGAAGTTACATTAGTCCAATTTAGCGGATAAAAGGTTTTTAGCGCGGTACACCCATTCATCGCATCGGAGCTGATTGTCTTTAAGGCAGGTGAGAGCGTTATATTTGTTATGGCTTTTTGAACTGCAAATGCATAGCCACCCAATGCAGTTGTATTTGGTGCATAGCATGATGTGATTTTTGTTCCATAAAAGGCATAAGAATTGATAGTTTGAATTTTTTCTAACTTAAAATCTCCAACTATAGGAGCTGGCCTGAAGGCATTTCTGCCTATATATGTCAGTTCAGGCAATGTTGTAGGTGAAAATCTTTGCAATGACGAAGAATTGTAAAATGCTTCGTCTCCGATTGTCGTAATATCTTTTGATACTACCACATTCGTAAGGCTTGAGCAGGCTTTGAATGAATAATATCCTAAAGATGTCACGGAAGGAGCGATAAGATTTGTAATCGCTGTATACGAGGTACATGCAGAGCTGCCAAATGCAGTTACCGGATAGCCGGTGTCATTTTCCACAGATGTCAGGTCTAGTGTATCTACTCCAGCTGTCACTTTTGTGACAGTAAGGCTATTGTTTTTTAGGGAGACAGATAGTTGCCAATTGCCATCGGTGAGGGTTGTCGGTGATGTGGGGGAGTCTAATGTCCACGCAGCATTTGCCGCTATTGACAGCAATGCGAATAATGAAGTGAGCTGTAATTTCATTGTAGCCAAAATCTCCTTTAATGTCATAAAGTTAGTGATTATATTTTATCACAAAAAAAGGCAGAAGCAATGGCTTCTGCCTTTTTGTTGGCTGTTTTGATTACTTCAAAACGGAGCCTTCGATAAGCTTGGGTGAGACAAACTTGAATTCTTTGATATCAAAGTAATCGACTTTGTTGAGAATTCCGTTCATTAGCCATACGCGAGTTCCCGGGATGAAGCGGCGCTTGCCCAGGCATATTGTGCGCCATTGCGTTTCGCCACCCCATGCGTTTACGGGCATATCGGCGATTTCGGCAAGGTTTTTAAGCTTATAGCCGTTTGAGACTAGCGGTGTGTAGATTCCGAAATAGAAGGCGGCTTGATCGTGAGGAACGGTTGTTGATACGCGTACTGTAGCAAAGACATACCAGTCACCGGCTTCTTCTTCGGTTGCCGTAAAGCCAACTTCACCGTATTTGGGCTCCATCCAAAGATGGTTTACATCTTCAGTAAGAGATACCGATATGCGAGCATACTCGAAGCCCTCTTTGGCCTTTTCCTTCTTCATGTGGATACCGCCTGTCATTTTGGCAGCGGGGATTACAATGGAGGAGTATTTATCCGAGAATTTGGTCGGAGCGGTTGGGCCGCTATTTAGGACGCCGTCAACCATAGCGCACCATTTTGAATATATCCAAGGATGCTCAGCATAAGCATTTGAGCTGTAGTTGTTGCTTGAGTCACTGCATATATTCTTCCATTCCTGTACATAATCGGCCAGCGGACGAAGTTTGAAGTTGAGTTTCTTGGCTGGCTCAATCATATTGTTATACTCAAAAATTGTATTTATGAGCGCTGCGATTTTTGCACGACGAACGAGGACTCTTTGAACTCTAGGAAGTCCCTTGATGGCGTCGGCCTTTTCGAATTCCCTTAGTATACGGACGGAGTCCTCTCCGGTTAGATAATGATTTGCCGTTGTTACATAGCAGCCATACCATGTATAGCGTTGACGGAGGCGGGCATGCTCGAGAATATCGAGATAATTGAGAATATGCGGCGCCGCGGCTCCATAGGTGGCCTTGACATACTTTTCGGTCAACTTTTGGACATCTTGATATGGATTCCAGTGGAGCTTGCCGAAGAGGTAGAAGTTAAGGGTATTCATATCGGAGATGATACCAAAGGCGGTCTGCGAATCAACGCCTTGGACTCCCGACTTGTGATAGTAACGAAGTGTTTGCGGGAGAATTGTATGGTTTGGAAATGGGAGCATGTAATTTGCGAAGTTTGCAAGATAATCCCAGATGAAGATGCCTGTTTTTTCAGGAATTAGATTATGCAGGCGGGCCAGAGCCGCCTCGGAGCGTTCATTGTTATCTGCAGAGAGGCAGTGGTTGCGCCAAAGTTCGGCAACACCGGCACCGACATTGGGCTCGACCTTGAAGTCGGGATGGTCTGGCATCAGGTCGCCGTAGTTGAGGAAGTTGACCTGAATGTGCGGGAAGCGCTTTGCAACGCGATTCGCAATTACGAGCATTTGTATGTATGATTGTTCATAACCGCTTTTAAGTGGATATTTGGCAGCAATGGCTTTGCATGGATCGCATTCGCACATACGGCACCCGTCAGAGAGACCGACAGAAATGTGACGCGTGGGCTTGCGTTTTAACTCTTCTTCAATTTCTTTGAAGAGCTGCTCATACATTCCTTCACTTGATGCGCAGACCCAATTGCCGCGGCGCTTTAGTGTTGTGTGATCCCAGGCATACCATTCAGGATGGTCTTTGAAGTATTTGCGAGCTTGAAGATATTTGCCGGGCAAGGTTTGGTCAATGTTGTATGGCAACTGACCGATTTCGTTCCATCTTGCGTTTCCTCGCCCGGGCTGAATGCGGTGCTTAAGAGAGAATTGCCAGTTATTCCACAGATCACCCCATGCGCAACGCCATTTGAAAACGGGGGCGTCTACCTTTTTGTAATCGCCGGCGATAGAGAGGCAGTTTGTGGATGGGATATATTCGTATTCAGGTGAACAGAAGACAACACCAAAGGACTCAATTAAGTCATATACGGCAAAGGTGGGGCCAAATGGCGCATCACCGGTAATCTCAAGTGTGTTTTTATCGGCAACGCGAATTGAAATTTCGTCGGGCTTTTGAGCCTTATACGGTGTTGCGACCTTGATGGTTTTAAAGCCGGGAACAGGCTTGTCCGTTACCATAAAGTCGGTCTTTGAGATGGCGCCAAGGTATTTGGCAAGCTCAAACGCGGCATCACGATTTATGGATGTCGTGTTTTTATCGACAACGATTACCGCCTGCGGCAGCCCGTCTTTTGCAAGAACAAAGGGCTCTTGTGCGATTGCGCAAGATGCAATGACCAGCGTAGCCGCTATCAGAGCATGTATGTGCTTGTTAATGTTCATTTTTTGGATTCTCCTTTGTAATGATCAGTTAGTATTGCTACTGTTTTTGAAATAAGCAGTTTTTATGCCAATTATCATTCTTCTTTGGGAATTCCTCCCAATTCTTGAAGTCGTTTAATGGCTATTGCCGCTAATCCTGTTTTGCCGGCTTTCAGAAGTTTTTTTGATATTGCATCAAGAAAGATGCAATATACTTTTAATTCTCCAAAGTTGTTTAGGTCGCCTTCTTCGTAGTATGACATTAAATCGGGAAGCAATTCGTAGGCACCTTCAGTCGACCAAATCGATTTTTCAGTGTCGCCGGTGAACTTTCCTGATGTTATCATTACGACGAGATTCTGCTGCACCATTCTACGGAGGGCTTCAAGCTCAAAGCCTGTGGGATTTAGGGCAAGCCCCTTCCATGCCCAATAAATCGCATGAGACTGGGGAAGACGCCAATCTATTTTTCCGAATCTATTTTCGATTTCAGCAACAACGGACTGATCCAATTTGGGACTGTCTTGTTCGCCTTTTTGCACGGATTCAACCTCGCGGGCAAGGGCGAGCTTGTAGGTTATGTGAGCCGGGTCGTCTGATGAGCCTATTTTATTTTGATAGAGCCAGCCTAGCTCTCGGTATAGTGATGGAGTAGTGGGGTCTGCCGGTATCGCCTTGTCGCGCATTAACGAGATGCCGGCTTCGACCCATTTTTGCCGTGAGTTGTGGTCTGGAATCATTGCGCTTATGTTGTAGGCGAGATTCCAGGCGTTGAATGCCCAAGCGTCAGCGGCTTTCGGGTCAAGTGCATTTATCCAATCTGTAAGCTGCACTAGCTCAAAGTAGCGTCCTTGCTCTTGGAGGCGGGTTGCCCTAAGCCATAATATCTCAGAAATGATGCCTCTAAAGCCGCCAAGTCCAACCATTACATAACGAACCCAGAGCGTTTCTGTTGTTTGAACAATGCCTTGGGAGAGGCGCGCGTTGGCAAGCTTTGAGCCAAATACGGCCATGAGCAGCCAAGAGACAATGATGAGCATTGCGGGGAAAAATCGCTGAAGAGAGCCTTTTTTCATTCAGGAAGCTCCTTTCGTGACATTGTAAACGAGGAGCATATCATGAGTATGAATGGAAGAAGTATTCCATTCCACTTTATCGATTCGACTATTTCACTGTTGGGAATCAAAACGCAATTTGCCAGATTTTGAATTGGCGTTGGGGTTACTGCTGAATATGAAAGCTTGTGCAATGAGCGTGTGGTTACAGAGGCAAGCTTGGTATTCATTGCATAGAGCGGCGTTTGATTTGGTATTTCTGAAAAATCCAATCCGTCAGGATCCGATATCACATAAGAGGCCGTGAAGACGGCAATTATAAGCCCAGTTGCCGTGAATAAGGCAACCGGAAGTGAAAACAGTGCGCCAAAGGTTAGACCAATGGCAATCAACAATGACAAAATCGGGAGCATTGCAAGAAATGTTCTTAACAGATTTTCTTCTAAGGTTGCCGCAGGCCTAAGAAGAAAAAGTCCCTGTCTCGGTTGCAGCATTATTGGACTTGATTTCTCATTGCCTGTATGGGCGATTCCTAGCTCAAGCTGGTTGCCGCCGACAAGACTTTCGGATGGAATTTTGATTCGCATCTCTCTAGATGTGAAATTTGAAATCTGAAATGTAGGTGGCTTGGGAGCATTTGAACCTGTTTTTGCGACATCGCGAAGGTAACAGGATGCAGAAAGCGGTGTTGATGAATACGAGTCAGAGGAAAATGTGACGAGAAGGGCTACAGGCCGCTTTGCATCTATTGGCTTGTCAGTATTAAAACGCCAGAGCCATTTGCCGCCCGGCTCTAAATCAATTGTCGCATATGGGACCTGATTGCGTAATTGACGACGAAGCTCCCGCAGACCTTCTTTTGTAGTCACGCTGCCGGACTTAATTTCTTCTTGAATCGTCTTTTCAATTTGCTCATCAATCGATGGCAGTACAGGTGGGATTTTTGCATAAGCGATTCTGTGAGATTCAAGGCTGTTTATCCTAAGCCAGACTCCCAAAAGTGTAAGTATAAGGAAGAATCCGAATAGAGCGTTAAGCCCTATCCATTTGCCGAGCCAAAACCGCCACATCTTCAACGGCTTTACCCTTGCGAGCTGAAGAGTGCGAGACTTTGCCTCGGATGAAATGGCGGCGGCGGATGACCAAAGAGCCGTTGTGAATAGAAAGATGGTAGATAGGATCAGCGTATAGTAAGTAAGGGTTTGCGCCAATCCTTCTCCGCTGCCGTCGCCCTTCATGACAAAAGGCATGCCGCCGACAATAAGTATCAAAGCTACCGCAACGGCTATTGCAAGCTTTGAGCGAATAGCCTCTCTGAAGGTAAGTATTGTAATTGAAATTATCGAGCGCATTGCAGATTATTTCTCAAGAAGGAAGGGGGCGATTGGAGGAGTTTTTTCACTTTTGACTACATCCAGGAAGAAGGATTCAAGACGAACGGCATCTCTTGCAAGTGTGCGATTAGGGATAAGCTCGTCAATGGAGCCATTGGCGCGAAGGTCTCCATTGCATAGTATTGCAATTTGGGTCGCGACATCCTCGACATCTGCCAAAAGATGCGATGTCATAAAGATGGTCTTACCGGCCTTTGCAAGTTCACCAATCCATTCTTTTACCGAGTTGGAGCCAATCGGATCAAGACCGGAGGTCGGCTCGTCAAGGATTATCAGCTCGGGATTGTTTATCAGTGCTTGGGCAATTCCTACACGCCTTGCCATACCCTTTGAGAACTGACCGATCTCGCGATCGGCCGCTGCTGTAAGACCAACCATCTCAAGCAACTCGTTTGTGCGCCTCTTGGTTGTCGCCTTATCCAGCCCGAAGATTCCTGCATAGTAGTGGAGAGTTTCGCGAGGCGTAAGAAAGCGGTGAAGGTTTGTTACCTCTGGAAGATAGCCAAGTCGCCGCTTTGCAGTTATCGATGACGGCTTTTCTCCGAGAATCGTAACACTCCCCGAGGTCGGCGTTATAAGTCCTAAAACGAGTTTGATGGTGGTGCTCTTTCCTGAGCCATTTGGACCTAAAAGACCAAAAATATCGCCCTTATTGACGGTAAGATCAAGATTCTTGAGGGCGTGAACGGTAGGACGATTCCAAAAATCCTTATAGGTTTTTGTAAGAGACTCAGCTTGAATAATTGTCTTTGAAGCCATTTTTTCCAACCTCATTAAAGGATTTCAGGCGTTGCACTTGGCGCATCTGTCATGCCTGCATTTTTCATTCGAAGCTCTTTCAAGTCCGCGCGATTTTTGTCAATGCGATAAATACATGCACTAGTGGTTATGATTTTGCGCCAAAATATCCATGCAGAGAATGAACCGGAGCTTTTTGTCTCAGTCTTTAAGTCGCCCAAGATAACCTCAGAGCCGAAATTGTCAGCTTCGCGCTTAACAAGCTTTACATTGTTGTCGATTGTCACAGTGTCGGTAAACCAATCGCATGAAGCGGAGTTGGGGTTAGATGTATCTCCACATATTATAGGCACAAAACCAAAGAGATAATAGCCATAGTTTTCGACAACAATCGATGCAGTGGGCTGTATTGGAGACAGTTCATTGATTTTGGGGAAGGAGCGTGAGATGTGAACTGTTGTGCAGCCAAAGCCCGCTAAAGAGAGGCAAAGAGCGAAAATCAGATTTTTCATGTTATTTGCCCTCCTTTACAGCGTTCTTCCTAATGTCTATCTTGAATATTTCATTCGTTTCAGAAAGATTGACAATGGTTGCGGACAATTGTACCTCTCGATACCAAAAAAGTCCCAGAGTTGAACCTATAACAGGAATAGCGGAGAAACTGCAAGTTGAATTGACCATGGGTTGAATATGCACAATCGCAGACTTCTCTTTATCGGCAAGCTTTGAAAGATATTTTTGGGTC
This sequence comes from Kiritimatiellia bacterium, assembly GCA_045603485.1. Taxonomy (GTDB): domain Bacteria; phylum Verrucomicrobiota; class Kiritimatiellia; order RFP12; family JAAYLN01; genus RGIG5952. Next base: position 89,105 of record JAZUMF010000117.1, read on the forward strand.
TTATCAAGTGTTGCGCCATCCGAGAAAAACGACACTCCCGATCCTGTATCGCTGCCAGTAAAGAGAGGGATGCTTCCAAAGAGATAATATCCGTAATTACTGATAATAATCTGTTCGCCTGGGATAACTACGCCATTTTCAGTAACAAGCTCTGTCGTTGATCGTTCAATAGACATACAACCGCAAAGTAGGATGAGAATCAGATATAGACCTATGGCTATATTTTGTTTCACGGTAAACCTACTTTCTTAAATGCTCAATTGCTATTTGCCGGCAAGAGAGGCGGCGTTTCTTCGTACTAATTGACCATAAAAAGCGAGAAGGGCGTCTTCCATTTGCTCTTGCGTATACGATGTGTTCTTGCGTAAAATCTCGGCAATTTCCGAAATAGCACGCTTACCATCGGTTAGCTCAACGGTACGCCTTCCGAAATCGTCTAAGACAAGCCTATGTCTTCTATTGATTTTGAAAAAATACTTAGGGAAAAATGATTTCTTGGGCGGTGTAAGTTGCTGTTCGGAGAGATCCCACTCCAGAAGGCAACCATATCTCTTATCGCTGATTCTTTCAACCTGAGGATGAATTTCCGGTACACAGTGAATAAGCTTGGCACGACTAATACGCATAGACTCAGGAGGAAGCTGCTCATCGTAGAGCTTCTTCCTGCGTTTGTCATCGTCAACACCGAAAAATCGTTTCAAAAAGCCAAACATATCCCAACCTATATTCCTTAAAATTAGTGCATGCTTAAATTGAAAACAAAGAATTCCCAATAAAGCATTTTACCAAATGTGTTAGAGTATGTGCAAATATTACCGATTCAAATATCGTCAGCCTCTTTATCTAAATCGAAAAGGACTGTCCCCCTAAAAGTTAACTGCGTGAAAAACTGTCAAACTCGCAAACTAT